>NZ_JBZXDO010000001.1:0-384076 GCF_058725505.1 Serratia sp. A07 | reverse complement strand
CGCGCCATTCTCGTGGCCTTTTCCCGGATTATTATGCGAAGCCAATACGCCATAGTGTTCGCAAAAGGCGGCATAGCGAGCCGTCTGTTGCGCTCGTTCCCCCTCTGACAGTGGACGCCAGGCCGCTGACAAACTGTCGGTGCGGATCTCTGCGGGTACACCGCCCAGTTGATGCAGGGCATTCTGCATTCCTTCAACCAGCGCACTGTAGCTTTCACCGCCGAGAACAACGCTCATCCAACTCCAGTGACTCCAGGGCAGGCGGAGGTGGAACAGCCGATGGGGAAACGGCTGGCCGGCGATGGTGATGGCAATACTTTTAAGTTCGGTGAAGTCAACGAAGGCCTGTGCTCCAGGCTGATGTTCCTGGATAAACATGACTTCTTTCTCACCCCCGTGCTGACTCTTCCAGGTTTTGATGCGACGTTGCAATGTACGCAGAATCGAATCGGGGTATTGGCCTGGATGTGAATCCTGCAGGTGCTCAAGCACAGTGATCGGCGTCAGAGCAGGTTGCTGTTCAAGCATCGGCTGTATCTCGTTTTGCCAAACGGGCTCGAGTGGATCTTTGCGTGTTCGCCAGTGGTGCTGGCCAACAGGTTGGTGCTGACCTTTGTCGATCCGTCGGGCTGAGCGAACAGAGACTCCGCTCCTGGCAGCGGCGACTTCTTGAGTCGCCCCTTTATTCCGATTTTTCATATAGAGAATGACCTGTTTGTCGGTAAGAGCCACAACATCTCCACGATTGAGTAGGTTGTGATCTCAGATTACAAACCGGCCAAAATAATTGTCGCGAACCGGCCAGATTAATTGTCGTCAGATAAAGTACCCATGATGGAAAAAAAAGTGATTATGTTGGCATTGGTTGCGGCGAGTTTTTCGAGTGCTTTGCCGGCCCTGGCGGCAGACGGGCAGGTTAATTTTACCGGGAATATTGTTGATGCCGCGTGCAAGGTCACAAATGACTTGAGTAATCCATTAAATGTTGTTCTGGGCGATGTGGCCCGAACGGCATTTGCGGGGGGCAAGGGATCCACTTCCTCGGCGACTAAATTTACGCTGGAAGTGACGGATTGTCCGGATACGGTAAAAAGCGCCACCGTTAAGTTCGACGGCGCGGCCGATAATGGTGACAACAACGTATTGCAGCTGACCCAGGAAACGGATGTCGCCACGGGCGTTGGCATCCAGCTGTCTGATATTTCTAATAATGTTCTTCCGCTTTACACGGCCTCAACGGCCTATCCGCTGGCTTCCGGCAGCGGCGTGAAAAACAATCTTGATTTTACCGCGCGTTATATTTCCACGCTTGCAGATGTGACTGCCGGTAAAGCCAATAGCGTCGCGACCTTCACGCTGAATTACAACTGATAATATTTTCTTGCCCGCTGGTTTCCAGCGGGCCGTATTGCCTCGGAGATAATATTATGCGGTTTAATTGCTGCAGTGCCCTAATGGGATTCATCTTATTATTATTTTTTTCTACGGCGCAGGCCGGTGTGGTTGTCGGTGGAACGCGAGTAATTTTTAACGGTGAAAAAAAAGAAGCCTCAATCAGCGTCGACAACCCGGACAACGAGCCATATTTAATCCAGTCCTGGCTGGATAATCAACAGAGCGGCGTGGATAAGATAGCCTTTATCATTACGCCGCCTTTATTTCGTCTGGATGGGCATCAGGAGAATATGCTGCGCATCGTCCGCGTCGGCGATGACTTGCCGAAGGATAAAGAGAGCCTGTATTGGATGAATATAAAGTCCATTCCTTCGACAGAACACACGGGTAAGTCGAACACGTTGCAAATCGCGGTAAAAACGCGCCTCAAACTGATTTATCGCCCTGCGGCGCTGCTCAAACAGGTTCCCGAGGATGTGACTCAACGGTTGACGTGGCAGCGCGTCGGCAAGGAATTAAAACTCACCAACCCCACGCCGTATTATATGAATTTTCATTATGTTCGCATCGGCGGGCGCGAAATGAAAGAGGTGACTTATATCGCGCCGATGAGCAGTGAAATGTTTTCATTGCCGGTTTCTGGCGCGTCGTCGGTCAGTTGGAAATTAATTAACGACTACGGCGGCACGGGCAAGGAGCATCAGTCAGGTATTTAACCCGCCAGGGGATGGGCGGCAGAAGGGAATAACGAATTCAATAATGGAGCTAATGAATGATAACTCGTCAGCGTAGAGCAGCGAAGCGGGATGCTTGGCTGAAGCGCATCGTCTTATTCACGGCAACCACGGCGGTATGCGGCAACATGGCCAACCCTGCCTTTTCCCGTGACTATTTCAATCCAGCGTTGCTGGAAACGGGGCGTTCGGGCCAACAGCCTGTTGACCTGTCGGTGTTTGAAAACGGCAACCAGGTGCCCGGCAAGTATCGGGTGGATATTTGGGTGAATGACATGCTGATGGAGACGCGTGATGTTCGGTTTGTCATCAAGCCCGGCGGCGACGATAAAGCCGGCCTGCAGCCTTGCCTGACGGGGGAGGATTTACAACGGCTCGGCGTGAAGATCGAGCGGTTTCCCGCATTGAACCGCGCGGAAGAGTGCGCGAATTTGGCCGCCATCCCGCAGGCCTCGGCGCAATTTCAATTTAACCGCCAGCGGCTGGTGCTGAGCATTCCCCAGGCGGCGTTGGAAAATCGGGTGCGTGGCTATGTACCGCCCGAACTGTGGGACGAAGGGATGCCGGCGATGCTGCTTAACTACGGTTTCACCGGCAGCAACAGCAAGGGGCGCGATCGTTTTACCCAGAGCGCGAGCAGTTACTACCTCAACCTGCGGCCGGGTTTCAATCTGGGGGCCTGGCGGGTGCGGAATTACACCACCTGGAGCTACAACAGCGGCGGTGGCGGGCGGCAGTCGGAAGATCGCTGGGACACCGTCTATACCTACGCCCAGCGCAATATCATCAGCCTGAAGAGCTTGCTCACGCTCGGTGAAAGCAGCACTCCGTCCGATGTGTTTGACAGCGTGTCGTTTCGCGGCGCGCAGCTGGCCTCCGATGACGACATGTTGCCGGAAAGCCTGCGCGGCT
Organism: Serratia sp. A07; assembly: GCF_058725505.1. NCBI lineage: Bacteria > Pseudomonadati > Pseudomonadota > Gammaproteobacteria > Enterobacterales > Yersiniaceae > Serratia > Serratia sp. A07. Next base: position 381,035 of record NZ_JBZXDO010000001.1, on the reverse strand, counting down.
ATGCGCCGGTGGTGCGCGGCATTGCGCGCAGCAACGCGCAGGTGGTCATTCGCCAAAACGGTTATGTCATCTACCAGAGTTATGTCGCGCCGGGCGCATTCGAGATTTCTGACATGTATCCGACCGGCGGCAGCGGCGATTTGGACGTGACGATCAAAGAGGCGGACGGCAGCGAACAGCATATGACCGTGCCTTTTGCCAGCTTGCCGGTATTGCAACGCGAAGGGCGCCTGAAATACGCGCTGACGTCCGGCCAATACCGCACTTACGATCACAGCGTGGAGAAAAAGGTTTTCTCGCAGGGCAGCCTGATTTACGGCTTGCCGGCCGGCTTTACCCTCTATGGCGGCGGGCAATTCGCCGGCCCGTATCAATCCTTGGCCTTGGGGGTGGGTAAAAACCTGGGCGAGTTCGGCGCCCTGTCGGTGGACGCGACTCAGGCCTGGGCGAAACAGGAACATCAGCCGAAAAGCGACGGCCAGTCGTGGCGCGTGCGCTACAGCAAAAACATCGTAGCGACCGGCACGAACTTCGCCATTGCCGGCTACCGCTATTCGACCAGCGGCTATTATGGGCTACAGGAAGTGCTGGACACCTACCGCAGCGGCAACCGCTACGCCCTGACAGACCGCCGTAAAAACCGCGCCGAGATTACGCTCAACCAGAATTTATGGGAGGGGGCGGGGTCGCTTTCCCTCAGCGCGGTCAGCGAAGATTACTGGAATTCCGAGCGCAACATGCAATCGCTGAGCGCGGGTTACAACAATAGCTGGAATGGCATCAGTTACGGTTTTAACTACAGCTACAACCGTAATTCACAGGCGATTTACGGTGACTCAGACCGGGGACAACGGCGTATTTACGATCGCGACCAACTGTTTGCCTTCAATATCAGCGTGCCATTAGAGAAATGGCTGAGCAACACCTACGCCACCTATAGCCTCAATACCAGCCAAAAAGGCAATACCAGCCATACGGCGGGGCTCAACGGCACGGCGCTGGCCGGCAACAACCTCAACTGGAGCGTACAGGAAGGGTATGGCAATCAGGGCCAGGGCAACAGCGGCAATGCCAACCTTGACTGGCGCGCCACCTACGGCGAACTCGTCGCGGGATACGCTTACGATCGCAGCCAACAGCGCGTCAACTATGGCGTGAAAGGGGGCGTGATTGCCCACGAAGACGGCGTCACCTTCGGCCAGCCCTTTGGCGAGACGGCCGCCCTGGTGACGGCGGCCGGCGCCAGCGATGTGGCGGTCGGCAACCAGGTCGGGGTGAAAACCGACTGGCGCGGCTATGCCATCGTTCCTTATGCCACCCCTTATCGCAACAACTCGATTCGTCTTGATGTGGAGAGTTTGCCGGATGATGTCGATCTCGCGCTGACCAACCAGTCGGTCACGCCTACCCGCGGCGCGGTAAGCCGGGCGAATTTCAAGGCGCACGTCGGTAAAAGGATCCTGATGAGAGTCACGGATCCACATGGGGTGCCTCTCCCTCTGGGGGCCAGCGTCCGCGATGCGGATCATTCGGCGCAGCCGTTCCTGATTGGTGGGGATGGGTTGGTTTATCTGTCCGGCATGACGGAACAAGGCCGGCTCATCGTGCAGTGGGGGCGAAATGCCGAGCATCAGTGCCGCATCAGCTATCAACTGCCGGCGGAGAAACCCGCAGCAGGGATCCAAACCCTCGATGGCGTTTGCCAATAGATCTCGCTCCGTATCCATCATGACTTGTTAAGTGAGAGTGAAAATGAACGTTTTTATCAGGATATTCGGTTACGGCGCTCTGCTATGGCTGGCGACGCTAACGACGGTGGCGTATGCCGGCACCTGTACCACCAACGCGAAAACCATCCGCATGGGGTTGCTGACGCTGGCCGTGGATCCGCGTATTGAAATCGGCGAACAGTTGGCTGTCCGTACGGAAAACAGCATCAGCGGCACGACGTTTTCTTTTCTTTGCTCGGGCTCGGTGGCCTATCGCTCCCTGTCGCCGCTGACGCCGAGTGCGCTGCCCGGCGTGTTTGAAACGGGCATCGACGGCGTAGGCGTGACGATTTCGGACCTGTGGCAGAGCAATAAGAACGTGCCTTTCAATACGGCGATTTCGCCCAACCTGCTGACGCCGTGGATCAACCGCAATGATGTCAGGCTGACGTTTATCAAAACCGGCCCGATTAAAACCGGCGGTGATATGGGGGGGAAGATTATCGCCAGATATTATCTGGACTCGACCTCGGTATTGGACTTGAGCATTTCCGGCATGAAGGTCATTCAGAAAAGCTGCCTGGTGGATTTGAATTATAAAAATCAAACGGTGGACTTAGGTAGCCCAAAACGCAGCGAATTTAATGGGGTCGGCAGCAGCGCGGTGTCTTCCGAACGTAACTTCTTCGTGGTCCTGCAATGCCAGGAAGACAATATTCCGGTACAGGTGACGTTTGAAGCGGCCGGAAATTCGCCGGGCGTAGGCATGATCGCTATTGCCGACGGTTCTGATGCGGCAAAGGGCGTTGCCGTGGAGGTCCTGGACGAGAACCGTAATCCGCTCACGTTTTCCCGGCCGATTAACTATCACACCGCTGCCGAAAAAGAGATCAGAATTCCCTTAATGGCGCGTTATAAGCAGACGGGGGACATTAGCCCCGGGCAGGCCGATGCCGTCATGACATTCACCATTACGCAGAATTAAGGGAGCCGCATCAAAAATATAATGCCGTCTTTTCCCGCGGCATTATTGGTGGCATCCGGCGCTGCAGGCCGATGCCAATGCAATGACAACACGCATGTATGGCTGTGTTTGTCCGTTTAAATATGGAGATTAACCAATGAAAGAACTGTCTGTTATCGAAATGAATGAAGTGTCAGGCGCCTATTCCTGGGATATGAGCAATGGGCTGGCCGGCCTGATTGGCAGCGCCGTCACCAATGCCGCGGAAGCCGTTTCGTCCGTTGCTTTGGGCGCCGCGGTCGGCAGCATGGCGGGCGCCGTCATCGGCGGTAAGCACGGCGGCGACGGCGGTGGTCTGCTGGGCGTCGGCTCCATTGGCCAGGGCGTTGGCATGGTCGCTGCGGGTATTCTGGGTGGCGTGGCCAGCGGCGTGGCCGCGGCCGTTGTTGGCTGGGATACCACCCTGGAATACTCCAAAAAAGGCCTCGATGGGCTGAATAACGGCACCATCAGCTAAATCAATATTGCTGTCCAAGGCCGCAGCGCTCGCGCTGCGGCTGTCTCTCGGTCAGGCATGCGCAGGTCTTCCTATGAGTGATAATAAGAGCAGAAATATTTTCCGCCAGGAGGCGGTCAATTATCAACGTCAAAGATGGACCGGCAGAGCGCTGCTGATTTCCGGCGCGTCCAGCTCTGTGATTGCCGTGACGTGCCTCGGTTTTATTCTTATTTTGGCGAGCGCGCTCTATTTTTGTGAATATACGCGCAGGGTGGATGTCGAGGGGGAGGTGATCAGCATTCCGCATTCGACGAACGTTTTTTCTTCCCAATATGGCTATGTGAATCGGTCTTTCCACCAGGCCGGTGATGTGGTGGAAAAAGACGAGCCGCTGTATATCATCGATGTTTCCAGAAGCACGGCCTCGGGTAATGTCAGCCATATTGCCGCGGGTGAAATCAACAAGCAGATCGGCAATCTGGATTCGATCATCAGCAAGCTGAAAAAAAACAAAGACGCGATGCTGGAGAACCTGAGAAAACAGATCGACAGCTATGAGATAGCGTATAAAGAAACGGAAAAACTTAACCTCAGTGCCAGAGACGGCATGGAAAAAATGAGGGAGAGTTTGAAAAACTATGAGCATTACCTGACGAAAGGGCTGATTACCAAGGATCAGCTGAATTATCAGCGTTCGCTCTTTCAGCAACAGCAGAGTTCCTATCAGGCGCTCAACAGCCAAAAGATTCAGCAGAATATCCAGCTGTCGCAGCTGCGCAGCGATCTGCTGATTCGCGCCGCCGATTACGACAATCAAATATCGCAAAGCGAATCGCAACGCAGCGAGCTGCAACGCCAATTGGCGGAATCCAACGCCGGCGACCAGGTGATTATCAAGGCGCCGCTGAAGGGGAAAATCGAGTCGCTGAGCGTGACCGCCGGGCAGGTGGTCGAGAGCGGCAGCAGCCTGGCACAGATCAAGCCGATTGAGAACATCAAATATTATCTGGTGTTGTGGCTGCCGAATAACAGTTTGCCCTACGTGAAAATCGGCGATGGCATCAACATTCGCTACGAGGCTTTTCCCTCGGACAAGTTCGGCCAGTTTCCGGGGCGCATTGAATCCATCTCTTCGGTTCCGGCTTCTCCGCAGGAGATGGCGGAATACAGCAGCGGCAATAAAAGGGAGCGAAACGCCTACTACAAAGTGTTGGCGTCCATCAGCGACACGCAATTCAGCGACAAAGGGAAATATCTGGAGATCAGCAGTGGGCTGCAGGCCAGGGTGATTGTGTTCCTGGATAAGAAACCGCTTTATCAATGGGCGGTCGCGCCTTTGTATGACATAAAAAACAGCGTAGTGGGGAGAGTCGATGAAGGATCATAATCTTTTTGAACGGATCAACGAAAAGTTAACGTTCTCTCTGCGTAAACGGGTGCCGAGCATCTTGCAGTCGGAGTCGTCGGAGTGCGGCCTGGCCTGCCTCGCGATGATCTCTTCTTATTACGGATTTAATGTGGATATGCTGAGCCTGCGGCAGCGATTCGGCATTTCCACCCAGGGCGCGACCCTGGGCACCCTGTCACAAATCGCGGCGCAAATTCAGCTGAAGACGCGGGCCTTGTCGCTGGACATCGATGAAATCAATCAGCTGAAAACGCCCTGCGTATTGCATTGGAACATGAACCATTTCGTGGTGCTGGTTAAGGTTCAGCGCGCGGGCTTTGTGATTCACGACCCTGCCTTCGGGCGCCGAGTGATTGGCCTGCAAGAGATGTCGAACCATTTTACCGGCATTGCGCTGGAGCTGTGGCCCGACAAGGCTTTTCAGCAAGAGACCTTAAAGACCCGTTTACGCCTGCTGGATTTGATGAAAAATATCGAGGGGCTGCCGGGAACGCTGCTCAAGATTTTTGCCTTATCGCTCGTCATCGAGTCGGTCAACCTGCTGCTGCCCGTGGGGACCCAGCTCGTGACCGACCATGTCATTCAGGCGCATGACTACAGCTTGCTGACGGTCATCTGTTTGGGGTTGATCTTCTTCACCCTGTTTCGCGCCGTGGTCAGCATCGCCAGGGCCTGGATTTCCATCGTGCTGGGGACGCTGACCGATATCCAGTGGAAGACGACGCTGTTCGAACATTTGCTGAAGCTGCCGCTGGACTTTTTCGAGAAACGGCACCTGGGGGATATCCAATCGCGGTTTTCCTCATTGGATGCGATCAGAACCACCTTTACCAATAATATCGTCGGCGGGATCATCGACGGCATCATGACAGTCGGCTTGTTCGTGATGATGATGGTCTATGGCGGCTGGCTGGTCTGGGTGGTGTCAGGCTTCACCCTGGTCTACATCCTCATCAGGATGATGACCTACCGCACCTACCGCCAATTCTCGGAGGAACAAATCGTCAAGGCGGCCAAGGCGAACTCGCACTTCATGGAGACGCTGTACGGTATTTCCACGGTCAAAGCGCTGGGCATCAAGGAAACGCGCTCCAGCTATTGGCTCAATTTGAATGTCGATGCCGCCAATACCAATATCAAAATCACCCGTTTCAATATGATGTTCGGCGGGATCAATACCTTTATCACCACGCTCGATCAGGTGGCGATACTTTGGCTCGGCGCCATGATGGTCATCGACAATTCTATGACGCTCGGCATGTTCATGGCGTTCAACGCCTATCGCGGCCAGTTCTCGCAGCGGGCTTCCAGCCTGATCGATCTGGCGATCGGCCTGCGCATGCTGTCGCTGCACAATGAGAGGATATCTGACATCGTCTTTACCGATGCGGAGGCGGAGTCCGCGCCGCGACAGGTTTTCCCCTCGGGCACGGGGATTGCCATTGAGGTAAAAAATCTTACGTATCAATATGACGCGCTGTCGCGGCCGATCTTCAAAGACCTGAATATGCGCATTGCGGCCGGCGAAAGCGTGGCCGTCGTGGGCGCCTCCGGCGCGGGCAAGACCACCTTGCTGAAGGTGATGTGCGGTTTGCTCAGCCCCACTTCCGGCCAGGTTTTGGCCGACGCGATGGATATCCATAAAGTAGGGGTGAATAACTACCGTAACGCGATCGCCTGCGTGCTGCAGGACGACCGGCTGTTCTCCGGGTCCATTGCGGAAAACATCAGCGGGTTTGAGGTCAATGCCAATAAAGAGCTGATCATGGCCTGCGCGATACACAGCAATATCCACGATGAAATCATGCAGATGCCGATGGGCTACGAAACCCTGATCGGCGAGTTGGGCAACGGCATCTCCGGCGGGCAAAAGCAACGTCTGTTTATTGCACGCGCCCTCTACCGGCGACCAAGCGTGCTGTTTATGGATGAAGCGACCAGCCATCTGGACGTTGAGAATGAATTGGCGATCAATCGGGCGATATCTTCGCTGAATATCACGCGCGTGATTGTCGCCCACAGAAAATCGACGATCGACTCGGCGGATAGGGTGGTGGCGCTGGGGGCCGCGAGCGGCGGCTAACGCTCGCCCGGCAACCCAGGCTGTCCCCGCGGCCAAAATCGCGGTAAAATGCAGCAGTTGACCTTATCGCACGCCATCAGGCCGCCGTACTCGCTATGAAAATGCGCAAACCGCGCCGTCCGCCCGGGCGGTGGATCTATTACATCCTGCATGAAGACATGCTGTGGCCCTGCCCGGTCAAATGGGAGTGGGAGAGCGGCTATAACGCCTGGCTGCCGTTTTACTATTCCCCCACGCTGGAGTTCGTCGCCGGCAACCCCGCCCGCGCCACCAAGGTCAGCAGCGGTCGGCGTTAAGCGTTCAGCGCGTGCTGCTCGCCTTGCCGCCCGGCATCCGCTCACCTAAGATCATTGCATCACCCACAGGTTTTCCGGGAGCTCCCATGTCTACTCTGTTTCGCACTTCTCTTTGCGGCGCGGTGGCGTTGCTGCTGCTGGCAGGCTGTCAGCAAACGGCGCATAAACCGACGCCGCCGCTGCAGGCGCAGTTGGATCACATCGCTTCGATGCTGGCCGGCGGGCACTTCCTGCGCGTGGACTGCGGGCGCAGCGATGTGCCGGACGATGTCAAATTGCAACGCACCGCGATGCGAGCGGCGCAGCATCGCGGCTGGGATACGCAGGCGGCAGGGTATCGGCAGCTGCCGGCGCTCACCCAGGCGCGCTACCTGACTCTGCAGCAGGACAATCAGCTGCTGACGGACAAATGCACCACGCTCAGCCGCAGCACCGCACGCTTTATCGCGGCGGCGCAGGCCGATCAGGAAGACTACATGGAGTAGCGCGACGGTGTGCCTTTCGGGCGCTCGTCGCGGGCGCCCAAAAATTCTTTGCAGGATAACGATTTATCGCTCATCATTTGAAATGATGTTTCACTTTTATCCATCGAGCCCACCTTGAACCTGTATGCCGCCCTGAGTCAGCGCGTGGAAAATACGCCCTGGTACGCCAAACGGAAAAGCTACCGCGTGCTGTTCTGGCGCGAAATCACGCCGCTGGCGGTGCCCATTTTTCTGGAGAACGCCTGCGTTCTGTTGATGGGGGTGCTGAGCACCTTTCTGGTGAGCTGGCTCGGTAAAGAGGCGATGGCCGGGGTGGGGCTGGCGGACAGCTTCAACATGGTGATCATCGCCTTTTTCGCCGCGGTAGATCTCGGCACCACCGTGGTGGTGGCCTTCAGCCTCGGCAAGCGCGATCGTCGGCGGGCGCGCGCGGCGGCGCGTCAGTCCCTGGTCTTGATGACCGGCGTGGCGCTGCTGTTGGCGGCAGGCATCCATCTGGCGGGCGAACCGATCATCGATGTGATCGCCGGGGCGGCCTCGCCGGAGGTGAAGGCGCTGGCGCTCTCTTACCTGCAGACCACGGTGTGGAGCTACCCGGCGGCGGCGATTGCGCTGATTGGCAGCGGCGCATTGCGCGGCGCGGGCAACACCAAGATCCCGCTGCTGATCAACGGCGGCATGAATATCCTCAATATCATCATCAGCAGCATTCTGATTTACGGCGGGCTCGGCTGGCACGGGCTGGGCTTCGTCGGCGCCGGGCTGGGGCTGACGATTTCCCGCTATATCGGTGCCATCGCCATTCTCTATGTGCTGGCGATCGGTTTTAACCCGGCGCTGCACATCACGCTGAAAAGCTATTTCACGCCGCTGAAGATGAGCATCCTGTGGGAAGTGCTGGGGATCGGCATTCCCGCCAGCGTCGAATCGGTGCTGTTCAACGGCGGCAAGCTGCTGACGCAGATGTTCGTCGCCGGCATGGGCACCAACGTGATCGCCGGCAACTTCATCGCTTTTTCTATCGCTTCGCTGATCAACTTGCCGGGCAACGCGCTGGGCTCTGCCTCGACCATCATCGTGGGGCGGCGGCTCGGCAAAGGCGAGATCGGCCAGGCGGAGCGGCAGCTGCGCCATATTTTCTGGCTGTCGACCCTCGGGCTGACCGCCATCGCCTGGGGCACGGCGCCGCTGGCCGGTGTCTTTGCCGCGTTCTATACCTCGCAGGATGACGTAAAAACGGTAGTGAAAACCCTCATCTGGCTCAACGCCGCCTTTATGCCGATCTGGGCTGCTTCCTGGGTGTTGCCCGCCGGGCTGAAAGGCGCGCGCGACGCCCGCTTCGCCATGTGGGTGACGATGCTGGGCATGTGGGGCTGCCGCGTGGTGGCCGGCTATGTGCTGGGCATTGAACTGGGCATGGGCGTGGTGGGCGTCTGGCTGGGGATGTTTCTCGATTGGGCGGTGCGCGGCGCTTTGTTTTACTGGCGCATGGTCAGCGGGCGCTGGCTGTGGAAATATCCGCGGGTCAGGCGCACGGACGCCGGATAGTCTCGTCCGTGCGAAGCCTGCCGGTAGCCTGGGGGACACCGGCAGGAAAAACGCGTTCAGAGGGAAGGGTACCAGCGCAACGACTTATTGACCGGCCCCGGCGTGACCAACACTTTGCCCCGGCCGGCCAGATTCAACAGCAGGTTGCGCGCCTGATAGATGGTGATGTCGTTAGACTCGGCCAGCTGGCGAGTGGTGGGCCACTCGCCGGGGGGCGGGGGGGCCGCACCGTTGGCCACAGGGCAGAGGCGGTGCAGCGTGGTTAATAAATGCTGCTGCAGGTTTTGTAATTCTTGTTGTTTTGGCGTGCGTTTTATCATGTCAGCCTCCCTTAAGCCTCAGCCGAGTTTTGATATAACGGTAAGCGTCTCCCGGACAATAATGCTCTGTTCCGGCAATACCCTTCTTGAACCGGTCGCGAACGCCTGCCTGAACCCGATATTTCCGTTGCGATAATCCCGCGGCACTCACCGATCAGAAGGGGTAACGGGGTGGCTAAATGCTCAGCCTGCTGTATGTAATGGCTGTAATTCATATCTTTTCTCCATTATTTACTGCCCGGTGCCGGTTTTTACCGGACCGAATTGATAAGCCTCCCTTTCCTTTTCCGGATCATTATAACGCAAATAGAAAAAAGGCGATCAATAATGTCGCGTGATATATATTTTACGAGATAATTGACTGGCGTTGTTAATTTTACGATCTGTTGTTTCGCAAAAATATATTTGCCCTGTGGTTTTTGGGCTTATATCTCGTATTTATTGCTTTTGCCGGAAATGACTTTTCAAATTGTCGCGGTTTTTGTAACAATATTCGGGCCAAGACAAGCGAATAAGTTAAATCTTAGTGTAATTTTCATGATGGGTAGTAAATTTTGTGGAAATTTAAAGATTTGATTTTTTTCTTTCTCGTCAGCGTGAGTTTTGCTGAATACCTAAAATGGGTAATGATGAAATAAAATACGCGATTTAATTATCGTGAGGGTTTGCTTTGTCTGCGGATAATACCGTTTTCATTCTGGATTATATAAATAACTGTTAAAGGAACGGGAGCGATCCTGCGCTTTTACATAAATTAAAGGAATAAGTGAATTATGAAACTGAACAAAATCATGCTGGCAGCGGCTCTGGCGTTTGGCGTTTCTTCTCTGGCGCATGCCGGCGATCAGGGGCATGGCAAAGTGACGTTTACCGGTTCCATTATTGATGCGCCTTGCTCCATTTCTCCTGAGACCGTGGACCAGACCGTGGATATGGGCCAGGTTTCCAACGTTGCGTTGAAAAATGGCGGCAAATCGGCGCCACGCCAGTTCGATATCAAACTGGAACAGTGCGACAACTCGACGCTGAAAACCGTCACGACCACCTTCGAAGGCAAAGCCTCTGCCGCCAACAAGGATCTGCTGGGCATCGTCGGCACCGCCAGCGGCGCCAGCATCGCCATCACCGACACCGCCAGCAATCCGATCAAGCTGGGCACCGCCACGGCTCCGCATAACCTGGGTGCCGGTACCAACACGCTGCGCTTTGCGGCTTACCTGCAGGGCGACGGCGCTTCCGCCAGCGTGGTTCCGGGTGATTTCACCGCCGTAGCCGACTTCAAGCTGGCTTACCAGTAAGCCTGCGCCATTGGCGTGACTTTTTGCATGCGGGGGTTCCCCGCATGCATTTTTCCAAGATGGAAGGGCAGTTGTCAGGAGGTTCAGTGCGCCGATTTATTCACCCTTTAGTGTCTCCTTGCATATTGATGGCCACGCTGATGAGCCCGGCCGTGTCGGCGGCGCCCAGCTCTCAAGGCTGGGGGCGCGTAAATATGCAAGGAGCCATTATTGATACCGCTTGCGCGATCGCCGCCGGCAGCCGCGAACAGACTATCGATATGGCCGTAATGCCGACGGGAAATATGATGCGTGACGGTTTGGGCAATACACATGCCTTCACCATTGAATTAATCAACTGCACGCTTGAGCGCCCGAAGCCGAATTTACCGGACTGGCGGCAGTTTCAGGTGGTTTTCGACGGTGATGCCGAGGGCGATTTATTCGGCGTGCACGGCGAAGCGAAAGGCATCGCGCTGCAAATATCCGATGGCCTGGGGAATATTGCCGCGCCAGGTCGGCCGTTGCCGCTTGGCGATATAACGCCAGGCAGCATGTCGCTTAATTATTCCATAAAGCTGGTTGCCAATAATCAACCGATGCGTGCAGGGAATTATTTTTCCGCCGTGCGTTTTAAGCTGGATTATTACTGAGCGCTGCGATTGCGGCGAGCCGCAACGCCAGAATTATACGATATAAGGTTAGGGATATGATGTTGTCGCCTGCTGGGAAGCTATTTCGTTTTCAGGTGCTGGGGTTATGTATCACGCTGGCGCTGGGAAGTTCATCAACGTGGGTATATGCCGAAGACGGTATTCAGTTTAATGCCGACATTTTGGACGTGAACGATCGCAAAAATATCGACCTAAGCCAATTTTCCCGCAGTGGATACATTATGCCGGGAAGTTACAGCATGGTGGTTCATCTCAATAAAAGCGAGTTACCCGAGCAGAAAATCCCTTTATATCCGCCGGACAACGAACCTGACGGCAGCCGCGCCTGCGTCGGCAAAGCGCTGGTCGATCAGCTGGGGCTGAAATCGGCGGCGATGCAAACGCTCACCTGGTGGCATCAGGGAGAGTGTCTGGATGAGTCCAGCCTGAAAGGGATGGTGTCGCGCGGCGATCTGGCGACGGGTGCGCTGTATTTAAGCGTGCCGCAGGCCTACCTGGAATACAGCTCGGAAGACTGGGATCCGCCGTCGCGTTGGGATGAAGGCATTCCGGGCCTGCTGTTCGATTACAACGTCAACGCCCAGAGCCGGCAGCAGCAGCAGGGCGGCACGCGGGGGTACAGCGTCAGCGGCAACGGCACCGCCGGCGCCAACCTCGGCGCCTGGCGCCTGCGCGCCGACTGGCAGGGGCAGGTGAACCATCAGACCGGCAGCGGGCAATCGACCGACAAACGGTTGGACTGGAGCCGTTACTACGCCTATAGGGCCGTTTCCGCGCTGCGCTCGCGCCTGACGTTGGGTGAGGATTATCTGGATTCGGGCATTTTCGACAGCTTCCGCTTCTCCGGCGTGAGCCTGGTGTCGGACGACAACATGCTGCCGCCTAACCTGCGCGGCTATGCGCCTGAGGTGGTCGGGGTCGCCAAAACCAACGCCAAGGTGACGATCAGCCAACAGGGGCGGGTGATCTATGAAACTCAGGTGGCGGCGGGGCCGTTTCGCATTCAGGACATCAACGACGCCATCAGCGGCGAACTGGACGTGCGGGTGGAGGAGCAGGATGGCAGCGTGCAGGCGTTCAAGGTCAACACCGCCAGTATTCCGTACCTGACGCGCCCCGGCTCGTGGCGCTTCAAGCTGGCCGCCGGCAAACCTTCGGACTGGCAGCACCATTCGCGCGGGCCGCTGTTCGGCACCGGCGAGTTCTCCTGGGGCGTCAGCAACGGGTGGTCGCTGTATGGCGGGGCGCTGCTGGGCGGCGACTATAACGCGCTGTCGCTGGGGATAGGCCGCGATCTGATGATGTTCGGTGCGCTGTCGTTCGACGCCACCCAGTCGCGGGCGCGGTTGCCGCAGCGGGATGAAACGCTGAGCGGCGGCTCTTATCGCGTGAGTTATTCGAAAACCTTCGACGAGCTGGACAGTCAGGTCACCTTCGCAGGCTATCGCTTCTCGGAGGAGGACTTCATGAGCATGGGCGAATACCTCGATGCGCGCTATTACGGCAGCCGGGTCGGCAACAACAAGGAGATGTACACCATCACCTTCAACAAGCAGTTCCGCGACTGGGGGCTGAGCAGCTATCTCAACTACAGCCACCAGACCTATTGGGATCGTCCGTCCAACGATCGTTACAACCTGACGCTGTCGCGCTATTTCGATCTCGGCGAGATAAAAAACCTGAATCTGTCGCTGTCGGCCTACCGCAACCGCTACAACGAAACCAACGACGACGGCGTGTACCTGTCGCTGTCGATGCCGTGGGGCAACGGCGCCACGCTCAGCTACAACAGCACGGTGAACCGCAACGACAACACGAACCGGGTGGGGTACTACCAGCGAGTCGATGAGCACAACAACTATCAGCTGAGTGCCGGCAGCTCGCGCCGCGGCGCCAACCTGAGCGGCTACTACAACCACGAGGGCGATGCGGCGCGCCTGAGCGCCAACGCCAGCTATCAGGAAGGACGCTACAGCGCCGTGGGGCTGTCCGCGCAGGGCGGCATGACGCTGACGCCGGAAGGCGGCGCGTTGCACCGCGTCGGCATGATTGGCGGCACGCGCCTGCTGCTGGACACCAACGGCGTGGCCGGGGTGCCGGTGCGCGGCTACGGCAGCACCGTCAGCACCAACCGCTTCGGCAAGGCGGTGGTGGCGGACGTCAACAGCTACTACCGCAACAAGGCCAGCATCGATCTGGACAAGCTGGGCGACAACGCCGAAGCCACCCGCTCGGTGGTACAGGCCACCCTGACCGAAGGCGCGATCGGCTACCGTCAGTTTGACGTCATCGCCGGCGAGAAGGCAATGGCGATCGTCAAACTGGCGGACGGCAGCACGCCGCCGTTCGGCGCCACGGTGCTGAACGCCCGTAAACAAGAAACCGGCATCGTCAACGACGGCGGCAGCGTCTACCTGAGCGGCATCAACGCCGGCGAGATCATGACGCTTCACTGGAGCGGCGCGGCGCAGTGTCAGGTGCAGCTGCCTGCCACGCTGCCGGCCGACATGCTCACGCGTACGCTGCTGCTGCCTTGCCGGCCGATCGCCGCGGCGCCGGCGGAGCCGGTTGAATAAATTCATCATCCTGAATTTGGAGTTATCGACAACATGCAAACTTTTTCTCTGAAAACCACGGCGGCGCTCGTGCTGCTGGGCGCCACGGTGTCGCAGCACGCGCAGGCGGCGATCGCGCTCGACCGCACCCGGGTGATCTTCGACGGCGGCCAGAACTCGGTCAGCCTCAATCTCAGCAACCAGAACAAACAGCTGCCGTACCTGGCGCAGGGCTGGCTGGAGGACGAGCAGGGCAACAAGATCCAGAGCCCGCTGGTGGTGTTGCCGCCGGTGCAGCGCATCGAGCCGGGCAAACCGAGCCAGATCAAGATCCAGGCGCTGCCGGCGGCCAAACAGCTGCCGCAGGACCGCGAGACGCTGTACTACTTCAACCTGCGCGAGATCCCGCCGAAGAGCAACAAGCCCAATACGCTGCAGATCGCGCTGCAGACGCGCATCAAGCTGTTCTACCGCCCGGCGGCTATCGTGCCGAGCCGTACCGACATGGCGACGCCGTGGCAGGAGCAGCTGACGCTGACGCGGCAAGGAGAGCGTTACCAGGTCAATAACCCGACGCCGTACTACATCACCATCGTCGATGCGGGCAGCAAAAAGGGCGGCGAGGGCGTGAAGGGGTTTGAGCCTTTCATGATCGCGCCGAAAAGCCAGGCGAGCCTGACCGTCGGCGCAGCGGCGCTGGGCGGCAGCCCGGTGCTGACCTACATCAACGATTACGGTGGCCGGCCGCAGCTGATCTTCAACTGCAGCGGCACGAGCTGCAAGGTGGTGCCGGAGAAACGGACGGCTTCATAACCCGCGCTGTGAGCCATTCAGGGGTAAAGGATGAAACGAGAACGGAAAAAAATCGGCGCAGGCGCGTTGCTGCTGGCGCTCAGTCTGGGCGTGATAGCGATGCCGCCGGCGCAGGCCGACGAGGTGGACAACTGGCAGGTAGAGGGCGCCAATGGCGTGCTGCAGGTGTATGGCGCGCTGACGGAGAGCGCCTGCCGGTTGGAGATGACCAGCGCGCGGCAGGACATCTGGCTGGGTGAGACCGGCACCGCACGGTTGCGGCAGGTCGGCGATCGCGGGCAGCCGGTGGCGTTCGAACTGCGCTTGCAGGATTGTCTGCGCACCCCGGGCGGCCAGCGTGATGCGCGCACCGGCGCGTTGACCTGGGCGCCGAATCAGCCGGCGGTGACGGTCAGCTTCGGCTCGACGGCGGACAGCGACAACCCGCAGCTGGTGAAAGCGCAGGGTACCACCGGGCTGGGGCTGCGCCTGCTGGACGGCCGCGGCCGCGACGTTCGTCTGGGCAGCCGCGGGCAACCGCTGCTGTTGACGCCGGGGCAAGATGCATTGAGCTACAGCGTGACGCCGGAGCGAACCGCGGCGCCGCTGATGGCCGGCGCGTATCGGGCGACGGTGGATTTTAGGCTGAGTTATGACTGAGGCGAGGCGATGGCACAGAAGATAACAGCGTTCTGGCTGGCGGGGATGCTGGCGCTGGGCCAACTGCCGGCGCAGGCGACCACGGTGAACGTGCGGGTCACCGTGCTTTCGCCCCCCTGCATCATCAACGGCGGGCGCCCGATTGAGGTGGACTTTGGCGATGAGGTGATGACCACCCGCATCGACGGCGCCAATTATCGGCGGGCGGTGAATTACACGCTGACGTGCAGCGGGCAGAGCAGCAACGGGCTCAAGCTGCAGGTGCAGGGGGCGGCGAGCGGTTTCGACGGCCAGCTGCTGCGCACCAGCAAGGACGGGCTAGGCATTGCGCTGCTGAACGGCGGCCGCCGCTGGCCGGTCAATCAATGGCTGAGCTTTACCTATCCGGCCGCGCCGACGCTTGAGGCGGTGCCGGTGAAATCGGCTTCCGCCAGGCTGACGGCGGGCGAGTTCACCGCCGGCGCCACCATGAAGGTGGATTACCAGTAACGCGGGAGCGAGAGCATGAAACAACGTTTTACGGCGAGCGTGCTGCTGTGCGCCGCGATGGCGTGCCCTTTCGCCTGGGCGGAAAAAACGGTCGACATGCAGTTTCGCGGCACGCTGATCGCGCCGCCGCCCTGCACCCTTAACGACGACGGGATCATCGACGTGGACTTCGGCGATCGCGTCGGCATCAACAAGGTTGATGGCGTGAACTACCGACAAACCATCGGCTACCGCATTCGCTGCGAACCGGGGATCGGCAAATGGGACATGTTGCTGAGCCTGACCGGCACCGCCGCGACGTTCGACGAAGCGGCGGTGCAAACCAATCGGCGCGCTCTGGGGATCCGCATTTACCAGAACGCCCAACCGTTCAAAGTGGGCAGCGCACTGCCCGTCGATCCCGCCAAACCGCCGTTGCTGGAAGCGGTGCCGGTCGGCAAACCGGGCGAAGCTTTGACGGAAGGCACATTCGAGGCCGCGGCGACGCTGCGGGCCGACTACCAATGAACAAGGAGGCGCGCGTGAAGACAATACAAGCCCGCCGCCGGCCAGGCGGCCACGGAGCCATCGGCCTGCTGTTGCTGACGCTGGGCGTGAACGGCGCAGCGCACGCGGTGGACAACCTGCGCATGCACGGAGCGCTGGTGGCGGAGCCTTGCGTCATCCTGCCGGGCGACGAAGATATCGAGCTGGATTTCGGCACGCTGGTCGACAAATACCTGTACCTGAACCAGCGCACGCAGGGGCAACCGTTCGAGCTGCGGCTGACGGAGTGCGATCTCAGCCTGGGCAAGACGGTCTCGATCACCTTCAAAGGCACGGAGAATGCGCAGCTGCCGGGGCTTCTGGCACTGGCGGCGAGCAGCCAGGCGCGCGGGATCGCCATCGGCATGGAGACGCCGCAGGGGCAGCCGTTACCGCTCAACAGCGCCGGCGGCAAGTACCCGTTGCAGAACGGCAGCACGGATATCGGCGTGCAGGCTTATGTGCGCGGCGAACCGGAAGCGATCGCGAAGCGAACCATCGGTCGCGGCGCTTTCAGCGCCATTGCGACTTTCAGTCTGGATTACCAATGAGCGCCGGGCTCCGGCACCACAGAATAAGGATATGACGCGATGCAGCGTGTTCACTTCAGATGGATGTACTTACTGCTTGGCCTGCTGCCGGGGCTGTGCTCGGCGCAAATATACTCGTACGTGACCAAGAGCACCGGCTCCCCCAGCAACGCGTCCTATGAATTTGTGCTCGAAAGCTGGGATACGGACGATTCGTCGCCCAATCCCTGTTACCAGCAAAGTATGTGCGCGGTGGGGATCAACCACCGCCACACCAGTGCCAATACCGGCGGCAGTACGGCGGTGACACCGTCGACCTCTATCGTCGGCTCAGGGCGCTACCCACAGATCACCCAATTGAGGACGATGGGCGAACTCAGCCGCTTCTACCAAAACATCTATCCGTTGCCGATTGTCGGCGCGACTTCTCATGTGGGGGACGCTATCACTCAGGAGTGTGTCGGGCTGTTTTATACCACCAGTTCCTCTTCCGTTGTTCAGGGGGCCAGTGCGAGATTGATGCCGAGCAGCGTTTGCGGCATCGTGCCACCGCCGGTCGGGGTGTGCGGCATCGATGAGCAACAGCTCGATCTGAACCACGGGGTGTTGCCGGATACCGAACTGGTGGGCAACACGGCGCGTGGCAGCCTGCGCGTGGTTTGCTCGCAGAAGATGAACATCGTCATGTATATCCGCGTCGGCAGCAATGGCCGCCTGGATCTGGGGAACTCCGGCGTTTACAGCACGCTACGCATCAATGGCGCTCTGGGCAACCTGGGTTACCAGTTCACTGCGGATACGCGCGGGGTTACGGTGCCAATCACTTCCACGCTCGGCGTGACCGGAACGGTCAAGGCCGGCGATTACTCGGGCCAATCGGTCGCCATTCTGGCGCTGCCGTAGCCGCATTACCCGCGCCGCGCGCCGTCGCGATACCGCGTTATGTCGTTGAGCCGCCCGCCATCGGGGGGATGACTCACGCTCGGCGGCGGCCGGGAAGGATTATTTCAAAGGGAGCGTGCCGATGGAAAGCACCATCACTCTGGCGTTTATCGATAATGACCGTTTCTTTATTGAAGGATTGCAGCGGCTGCTGCTGGCGTATTTCTCGCGCTGCGGCATGCGGGTTCAGCTGCTGGACGCCGCACAGGCGCATCGGGCGGATATGGTGTTCCAGTCCGTGGAGCGAGACTGGCAGGCGCGTTTCTGCCTGCGTTCAGTGAGCGGCAGCCGACCGATCAACTTTGCGCTGCGTGAGCCGGGCGATATTCGCTGGCGCGATAAGCCGCGTTGCATCAGCGAAACGGGGGTGATCTTCCGCAATGACTCGCCGGACAGCGTAGTCAGACAGCTGGACCTGGCGCTGGCGGCGCGGGCGCAAAGCGGGGCAGCGCACCGCTGCCATTGGTGCGAACGGCAGCGCATTACCCGCCGCGAGCAGGACGTGATGCGCTATCTGGCCTGTGAATTGCCGCAGACCACCATTGCGCGCAACCTGCACCTGAGCGTGAAAACCGTTAGCAACCACAAACAGGCGGCGATGAGAAAACTGGGTTTCAAACGCAACGCGGATCTCTACCACTGGCTGCGAATGGGCGGGTTGAAAACCGTAGAGCGGCCGCGAGGGTGACGGCGCGGCTCAGGCGCCAGACCTACGCCTGAGCCGCTGCGGCGTCAATACAGCAGGGTCATCGCGCTGAAGAACAACAGCGTCAACACGATGATGATGACGTTCTGGGTGGCTTTGCGCACCAGCTTGCCGGCGCTCAGACGGCTGTCGATGACGTAGAGCAGCGGCACCATCAGCAGCACGTAGGCAAACATCAGCATGGCGGTAAAAGGCTGCACATTCATTCCGGCGGCTCCTGTGGGTCATCTTGGCCGATCAGGTGCACCAGCACGGCCTCTGTTTGATGGGGAAGCCCGACAAAGGGCGAATGGACGGGGGGAGCCGGCTCGAACGGCAGGCCGGCGCGCCGCGTCTTCACCGCCGCTTGCAGGATCTTCTTTTGGTGTCTTTGCGTGTGGTCGACCATGCGCCTCCGAATAGGGCCGCCCGCAGGCGGCCAACTGCCATATTGCCCATTAAGGTGGAGAAGGATTGCGGGCCACTGCCGGGGCCACGCATTCATAATATTGCGAATGATAATTATTATCAATAATGAAAATGAAAAAATTAAGGGTATTGCGGGCGGCGCATCAGGCGGGGCGTAAAAAGAAAAAGCACGCCTTGCGGCGTGCTTTGCAGGGTATTACCGGTGGCGGTTACTTCTGATCGGGCAGCGCGTAAGCGACCACATAGTCGCCCAGCTTGGTGCCGAAGGAACCGTGGCCGCCGGCGAAGATCAGGACGTACTGCTTACCGTTGACCTCATAGGTCATCGGCGTCGCCTGGCCGCCGGCCGGCAAGCGTGCTTCCCACAGTTTCTCACCGTTGGTCACGCTGAAGGCGCGCAGGTAGTTGTCTGCGGTGGCGCCGATGAAGAACACGTTACCGGCGGTGGTCACCGGGCCGCCCAGCATCGGCATGCCCATTTTGAACGGCAGTGGCAGCGGGGAGCTGTCGCGCACGGTGCCGATGCGTTTTTTCCACACGATGTCGTTGGTTTTCAGATCAACGGCGGAAATGTAACCCCAGGCCGGCTGTTTGCACGGCAGGCCGAACGGTGACAGGAACGGATTCAGCGTGACGCCGAACGGCACGCCATACTGCGGCTGGATACCGGTTTCGGTACCGCTGCCGCCCTTGTCGCCTTCCGGCGGCTCAATCGGGTTGCCTGGGCCGCGCGGGATCAGTTTGGACACGAACGGCAGCGCGATTGGGTTGGCGATGGCGATTTCGCGATCGGTATCGACGGCCAGGCCGCCCCACTCGAACATGCCGAGGTTACCCGGGAACACCAGCGTGCCCTGCTCGGAAGGCGGGGTGAAGGTGCCTTCATAACGCAGGCTGTGGAACATCACGCGGCAGACCAGCTGGTCATAGATGGTCGCGCCCCACATGTCTGCACCGGTCAGTTTCTTCTCAGGGCGGAAGGTCAGCTCGGAGAACGGCTGGGTCGGTGACAGGCGATCGCCTTTGGCCGGCCCCTGCGGTACCGGTTTCTCCGGCGCCGGCACCACCAGTTCGCCGTTGGTGCGGTTCAGCACGAAGATGTTGCCGGTTTTGGTCGGCACATAGATGACCGGCACTTTTTTACCGCTCTTGTCGGTAATGTCCGCCAGGGTCGGCTGCGCCGGCACGTCCATGTCCCACAGGTCATGGTGGACCGTCTGATAGAACCAGGCCAGCTTGCCGGTGGAGGCGTTCAGCGCCAACAGGCCGCTGGCGTAGCGCTCCATTTCCGGGGTGCGGTTGCCGCCCCAGATGTCCGGCGTGGCGACGCCCATCGGCAGATAGACGATATCCAGCTTGGCGTCATAGGCGGCCGGTGCCCAGGAGTTCGGCGAGTTCGGCACGAAGTGATGCTCGTCCGCCGGAATGGCGTTCGGATCTTTCGCGCCCGGATCGAAGGCCCACAGCAGCTTGCCGCTGTTGACGTCGAAGCCGCGGATCACGCCGGAAGGCTCGCGGGTGGAGTAGTTGTCGGTCACGGCGCCGGCGACGACGATCACTATATCGGTGATCACCGGCGGCGAAGTCGGCTCGTAGTGGCCCGGCGTCGCATACGGCATGTTGCTCTGCAGGTTCAGTTCGCCGTTGTTGGCGAAGTCCGGGCACGGTTTGCCGGTTTCGGCGTCCAGCGCGAACAGGCGGCCGTCGTTGACCGGCAGAATGATGCGGCGTGCGCACATCGCCGGTGCTGCGTTGCCGGCAGCGTCTGCGGCGGCAGCGGTTTCGTGGTAAGACACGCCACGGCAGGTGATGTGCTGGAAGGTCGGGTTGTACTTCAGCTGCGGATCAAACTTCCATTTTTCTTTACCGGTGGCGGCATCCAGCGCAAACAGCTTCTGGTGCGGCGTACACATGTAAAGGGTATCGCGGATCTTGATCGGCGTGACTTCGTTGGTGATTTCACCCGGATCGTTGGCGGTCTTCAGATCGCCGGTCTGGAAACGCCAAACCTCTTGCAGCTGGCCAACGTTTTTGTCGTTGATCTGGCTCAGCGGCGAGTAACGGGTGCCTTCCTGGGTGCGGCCATAGGCCGGCCAGTCGGCGCCGGTGGTGTCTTTAGGCTGTACCTGCGCGGCGTCGAGGGTGCCGTTGATCTCTTGCGGATCGTTGAACACGGCATAGGCCAGCGCAATGACGGTGATGACCAGCGCTGCGCTCAGCGCACCGTAGGCGAACTTGCCGTTGGCCACCAGCTTACGGTAGATAAACGGCAATACCAGCCACAGGCCGAAGAAGAAGGTGACGTCCAGACGCGGCGTCAACGCCCAGAAGTCCGGGCCGACTTCCCACAAGGCCCAAACGGTGGTGCCCAACAGGAACACGGCATACAGCAGCAGCGCAGTGGCGCGGCGGCGGAACAGCAGCCAAGAGGTCGCCAGCAGCACCAGCCCGGCGATGATGTAATACAGCGAACCGCCCAACTTGGCCAGCCAAATGCCGCCGCCGAGCAGATAAAGCCCGCTCAGGGCGGCAAACAGCGCCGTTATGACGATAAGCGGCGATAGTGACGCTTTATTTTGCATAGCAATACCCTTACCAAAAATGAAAGTCCCCGATTTAGAGATTAAGCCAAATCGGTAAAAACACGCGGTTTCTCCCTAATATTTCAGCGGGAAGCCGCTAGGGTGACGTAAAACCCATCCCGTCTTTTAACCTTAAGGTGCTTTGCCTTATTCAAAGCGGTAAGACAAGGTGGCGCCGCCACCCCAGTTGCGACCCGGCGCCGGCTCGAAATAGCGGCCGTTGCCTTCGTTGACGATCACCGAACCGACGTAACGGCGATCGAACACGTTATCTACCCGGCTGAACACGTCCAGCGCCCAGCGGTTCCAGGTAAAGCGATAGCCGGCGTTTACGCCGGCCACGGTGTAAGAGGGGGCCTGCGCGCTGTTGGCGTCGTTGGCCTGAATGTCGCTCATGTAGCGCAGCTCCGCGCCGGCGTGCCAGCCTTCCGGCGGCGCAAAGGCCAGCGAAGCGTAGCCCATGTTGCGCGCGATGCCCGGCAGGCGATTGCCGGCGGGAATGGTCTGGGCCGGGGTACAAACGGCTTTGCCGCACATATCGCTGCGGTAGGTGGCGTCCAGCAGCGTCCAGGCCATATGCAGGCGCCAGTCCAGCGCAAACTCTTGATCCAGCGCCAGCTCCAGGCCGCGCCGCCGGGTTTTGCCGGCGTTGGCATAGCTGGTGCGTCCGCCGCTGCTTTCCGCCACCACCAGCTCGTTATCGGTATCGGTCTGGAACAGGGCCGCGCTCACCAGGCCGTTGCCGAGGCGCAGTTTGCTGCCCAGTTCGACGGTATCGCTGGTGGAAGGCTGTAGGCCGATGTTGAGGCCTGACTGGCCGTCGGGACGGTAGGAGAGCTCGTTGATGGTGGGGGTTTCAAAGCCGCGGCCGGCGGAGAGATAAACGTTCCACGCCGGATTGATCTTGTAGTTGAGCGAGCCCATCGGCAGCCACTGGTGGTAGCGTTTGCTGCCGCTGTCGTCGCCGTTGCGCGGCGTGATGTAGTAGTCGGTCGAGTCGAAGCTGACCGTGCTGTAGCGCAGGCCGGCGTCCAGCGTCCAGTGCGGCGTCAGTTGCCAGGAGGTTTGCAGGTAAGGATCCAGGTTCCAGATGCGGTTCTTCTCGTTGCGCCGCTGGTCGCCTTTCTCGCCGTAGTCCACTGTGCCGTCTCGCAGAATAAAGTTTTCGAACCCCTGGCGGCGTTCGGTCATGGTTTCATAATCCAGACCACCGATCAGTGTTACCGGTAACGATGCGAGAGTATCCTCATGCTTCCAGCGAGTGTCAATGCCCTGATATTTTCTTTCCAGCACGATCACCCCGCCGGCGTGGGTGGGGTTGAGCTGCGGCCCCATCGGGATTGATTGGTATTGCGTGGTGTGGCGCTCGCCGTGGTAGGCGGTCAGGGTCAGTTCATCGCGCTCGCTCATCTGGCGTTGATAGCGCAGGCCGGCCTGGGTCTGGTCGAGCGATTTGCGGGTGTTGTATTGATCCGCGCGCGGCGCCTGGCGCGGGTTGGCCTTCCATTCCGCCTCGGTCAGGCCGCCCGGATCGCCGGCGTCAATCGAGACGCTGTTGAACATCAGCGTCAGGGTGCTGACGTCGTCCAGCCGCACGCCGAGCTTGCCGTTGCCGAGGTTTTTCAGCGCGGCGCTGTGATCGCGGTAGCCCTGGGTGGTAAAGCGGGTGCCGGAGATGGCGTAGTTGACGTCGCCGGCCTGGGTACCGTCGCCGGTGGCGCCGGTCGCTTTCACCCCGTAGCGCCATGTGTTGTCACTGCCGAAATAGCCGCCGGCTTCCAGCGTCGGCGGCTGGGTGCCGGTTATCGTATCAACATTGATAACCCCGCCCGAGGCGTTGCCGTACAGCGCGGAATAAGGGCCGCGCAGCACCTCGATGCGTTCGACGGAATTGATGTCGATATTGGAGGTTTGCCCCTGGCCGTCGGGCATGGTGGCGGGAATGCCGTCGACGTACATGCGCACCCCGCGCACGCCGAACATCGAACGGCTGCCGAACCCGCGTATCGACATCTGCAGATCCTGCGCATAGTTTTGCCGATTTTGGATCTGCAGGCCCGGCACGCTGCCGAGGTTTTCCGACAGGTTAATCTGCGGCGCGGCGTTGCGCAGGGTTTCGCCGTCGATCACGCTAACGGAGACCGGCGACCCCAGCTCGGTCAATCCGGTGGGTTGCGCCATCACCACCAGGGTGTCGCTGTCTTTTTGCTCCGCCGCCAGGGCCGAGCCGATACAGATCGGCTGCAGCAATAACAGGGTTGCCGGGGTCAAGGCGGGACGTTTTTTATTCATCAGATAATTCTGCCAATAATGCTGAAAGAGTTGCCCGCAAAGGGGCGAAAATAGCCATTTTTGACTCCCTGTACTGGCATTCAATGGGAAGGAAACTGCATCCTGCAAAGAGTATAGGATATTCCGACATCGTGCGCTTTGGAATAGCGCAGCAGAAAGAGGTGTGTTTTTAATTAAGAAAATTCTCTATTCAATAGTGATTTGCCGGGCGTTTTTAAATTACCCTTACTTATCTTAAATATAATCCTATTTGTTTTTTTAATTTGTTTATTTCATTTATTTTATTAATGAATGCAATGTGGTTAATCCATTGATGGAAAATCAAAATCAATCCTAATTAATTGTTTTTTATGATTTTTATTTATTTGTATTTTTGTGGCTTTATTTTTTATAAAAATAAAATAATATTCGCACTTATGTTTTTAGTTTTTCAGCTAACAGCTCAATCGCATAACGGCCACGCTATTTATTTAATGCATAAGTAGTGGTTGATATATTTTTGGAATATATTAAAAGGGAATTGCTTTATGAACGTGCTCATCGCTTCACCCTATACCCACACGTTTTGGAATGAGTACGTGCTCAATCCACACTCCTGCGAGTACAACCTGGTGCTGGATCAGACGATTGAGGGAGAGCTGGACGTCGGACGATTGCGCGCGGCGATCGACGGGGTTTGCCGGGACTATATTCTGTTTCACCACGTTTTGGATGACAGTTCCTCGCCACTGCGCTGGGTAAAGACGGCGAAAAAAATTGCGTTGGAAACGCTCGATGCCGATTGTGATATCGGTAAGTTAATCAACACGCCGTTCGATCTCCGGGAAGGGCCGCTGTGCCGCTTCTACCTGATTGAGCTGGCCCCTCAGCGCTATAACCTGATCATTGTCGTTCATCACATCCTGATCGACGGCCTGTCGGGGCAGGAGTTCTACAGCGCCGTTTCCGCCTATTACAATCGCGGCGCGGCGGTGGCGCCGCTGCAGGCGGATGAAACGGACATCTGCACATTGTACGAGCGTTATGAGGCGGATGTCGCGACGTTGAAGCACGAGTTCGGCTCTGCGTCATTCTGGGGTAACCTGCTGGCTGAATGCGCTCCGCGCGTGGCGTTGCCTTATCTTCCCGGCGCAGCCCCCGAAGCGCCTGGCGCCGGTGAAGTGCGCTTTAGGTTACCGTTCGCCGAGTGGCAGGCGCTGAAATCCGGCGTCAGGTATGCCAATCCTTTCCTGATATTCAAAACGCTGTGGGCGTTGCTGATCGCCCGGCAATCCGCGCAGGAAACGGTGCATATCGGTTATCCCGTCGCGCCGGAGGGCGGCGAGGCGCTGTGCTTCGGCGCACAGGTCAATACCGCCGTGTTCCCCTTGACCCTCGCCCCGGGGGCCACGTTCAATCAGCTGTACCGCGCGACGCTGGCCTACAGCAAAGCGCTCAAGGCGGCAGGCAAGCTGCGGCACAGCCAGTTGCCGGTTTATGACATGCTGAGCCTCAGCCCGGTGCGTCAGCTGAACGTCAACTTTACCCAGGCTTACCTGAAAGATGCGCCGCTGGCGCTCGACGGTTGTCGCATCGGCGTCAATCATCGCTTCAACGTCGATCTGGCCGGTTCGGAACTGCTGCTGGAGTACCAGCCTACCGAGCAGGCCTTTGAGTTTCGCCTGCGCTACCGCCCCGATCTGTTCGACGCGACCCAAATGACGGAGATGGCGGAGCAGTATCTCTGGCTGTTGCAGCGCGCGTTAACCGAACCGGACGCGCCGATTGCCGCTTGGCCGCAGCTGACGGCGCAGCAGGTTTTACGCTGCCGCGACGGCTGGGAGAGCGGGCCGGTAACGGCCGATGCGGAAGCGACGCTGCTCGAGGGCGTGGCCAGACAGGCGCACCGTCACCCGGATCGCGTCGCCGTGACCGATGCCAAAGGATCGCTCAGCTACCGCCAGCTGGCGCAGCGCAGCGATCGTCTGGCGCGGCGGCTGCGGGCGGAGTATCAACGGCTGTGCGGCGTGGCCATGCCGCCGGAGACGCTGATCCCGCTGTATCTGCAGCGCAGCGCGGAGGCGGTGGTGGCGATGCTGGCCATCATGAAGGCAGGCGGTGCCTATGTGCCGCTGGATCCCGCCGCGCCGGCGCAGCGGCTGGATTATATCCTGCAAGAGGTCAACAGCCCGATCGTCTTGACCGAAAACGCGTTGCAGGCTGCGGCGCAGCGATTGGCGCCGGGCGGTTTTTGCCTGTCGGCGGATGAACCGCTCGCCGACGTGGATGCCGCAGCCTTGCCGAGTGTGGACGCCCGGCAGTTGGCCTACGTGATTTACACCTCCGGCACTTCCGGGCGGCCAAAAGGCACGCTGTGCGAACACCGGGGCGCGGCCAATATGGTGCGGGGCCA
The DNA here is from genome assembly GCF_058725505.1 of Serratia sp. A07. Taxonomy (NCBI): domain Bacteria; kingdom Pseudomonadati; phylum Pseudomonadota; class Gammaproteobacteria; order Enterobacterales; family Yersiniaceae; genus Serratia; species Serratia sp. A07. The sequence continues at coordinate 354,899 of NZ_JBZXDO010000001.1, read as the reverse complement.
CACGCAGCGTTTGCTGCGCAATGAGCCGGATGCGCTCAACTGCCTGCAGTTCGCGTCGCTGGCATTTGACGCGCACGTCTTCGAAGTGTTCGTGGCCCTGGACAACGGCTACCGGCTGTTCATCGCGAGCGAAGCGCAGCGACGGGATCCGGCGCAGTTGTGCGAACAGATGGCGGCCTGGGGCATCGAGGCCTGCTTCCTGCCGCCGGCGCTGCTTGGCACCTTCCCTGAACTACCGGCTTCGGTGCGCTATCTCGCGACCGGCGGTGAGGCGACCGCGCAGGAAGCGCTCGACCATTACCTGGCCAGCGGCATGCAGGTCGCCAACATGTATGGCCCGACCGAAGCCTCGGTCAGCGCTAGCCTGAACATCTATCGCCGCAACGGCGCGCGCAATATCGGCCACGCTATCGCCAATATGCGTTGTTATGTGATTGACGAGAAAGATAATTTGTTACCGTTGGGCGTAGAAGGCGAGCTGTGCCTGGCCGGCGTGGGGTTGGCGCGGGGATACCTGAACCTGCCGGCGCTGACGGCGTCCACGTTCGTCGCCAACCCATTTGAACTGCGGGAACCGTACCGGCGCCTGTATCGCACCGGTGACAGAGTGCGGCGCTTGGCCGACGGCGGTCTGGAGTATCTCGGGCGGCACGATCAGCAAATCAAGATCAACGGCTATCGCATCGAATTGGGCGAAATAGAAATGCAGCTGCGTGCGCTGCCTGAGGTGGCCGAGGCGGTGGTGAGTCTGCGTCCCGGCACTACGGACCAGCTGGCGGCTTGGTATGTGCCGCAAGCTGGCGCGGAGCCGGAGGCCGGCGACATCTTGCAACGCCTGGCGGCGCAGCTGCCGCACTACATGTTGCCTTCGGCGATGCGGGCGCTGGCGGCGCTGCCGCTGACGGTGAGCCGCAAGATCGATTACCGGGCATTGCCGGAACCGCTGCCGGTCGAGCCGCAAACGGCGTTTCGCCGGCCGGGCACGCCGCTGGAGACCCGTCTGTCGGCGCTGTTCAACCGGCTGCTGGGGGGCGATGTTGGCGTGGACGACAACTTCTTCCGCCTCGGCGGCAACTCCATTATGGCCATCAGGCTGTGCCACGAAGTGAATAAACTGCCGGGGGCAAAGATCTCGGTACTGACGTTGAATCAGCATCCGACGGTGGCCGCATTGAGCGAGCACATCGCCGCCCAACGGCAGGCGCCGCCGGATGAGCTGCCGATCCTCTCCGGCGGGCTGCGGGAGGCGCCGCTGTCGCTTCAGCAGTCGCGGCTGTGGTTTGTTCAGCAACTGTCGGTGAATGCCACGCATTATCTGTCGCCGGTGCTGCTGCGGCTGCCGCCGGATGTCGATGACGAACGCTTTGCGGCGTGTCTGCAGGCGATCGTCGAGCGCCACCAGATCTTGCGCAGCCTGATCCGCCAGAATGACCGGGGCGAAGCCAGTCAGTGGGTCAGCGACACCGTGCTGCCGGTACCTTTGCTGACGCTGAGTGCCGATGAATTTGACGCTGCGCTGGCGCAAGCCTGCAGCCAGCCGATGGATTTGACGCGCGAGCTGCCGCTGCGCGCCACGCGCTACCGTTACCGCGATGCGGCGGAGCGGGAAACGACCGTTTGCCTGTTGGTGTTCCATCACATCGTCTTTGACGGCTGGTCGCTTGAGGTGCTGCTGCAGGAATTGGACGCGCGCTATCGCGGGACGTGGCGTGAGGCGACAGAGCCGGCGTTGCAATACCTCGACTATGCGTGCTGGCAACAAGCGCCGGAAAATGTGCAGCGCCGGGCGGACGAATTGGCCTTTTGGCGGCAAGCGCTGGCAGGTTGCCAGCAACTCGATCTGCCGTTGGACTTTTTGCGGCCGGCGGTCTTCGACGAGCGCGGTGACAACAGCGAAGTACCGTTGCCGGCGGCGCTGGTGAAGGCGCTGGATGCGCTGGCACGCAGAGAGGGGGTGACGCTGCATGCGGTGATGCTGGCGGGGTTCATGCTGCTGTTGTCCCGCTACAGCGGCCAGAACGATGTCATGGTCGGTACGCCGCTGGCGAACCGCAACCGCCCCGAACTGGAGAATCTGATTGGGTTCTTCGTCAATACGCTGCCTTTACGCCGGCGGCTCGATCCGCGTCATCGCGTCGCCGAGTTTGTGCGGCAGGTGGCGGCCACGACGCTGCAGGCGCAGCAGCATCAGACGCTGTCGCTGGAAGCGCTGGTGGACGATCTGGCGCTGCCGCGCGATTTTTCTCGCCATCCGCTGTTCCAGGTCATGTTCGCGCTGGAGAGCGAGGGCGGCGCGCAGGCGCGCCCGGACTGGCTGTCGGTGGTCGATCTGAGCGCTTATGAGCGCACCGCCAAGTTCGACCTGACGCTCACGCTGACGCCGCAGGGCGAGCAGATGCGTGCGCGCTTCAACTTCGCTTCGGCGTTGTTCAGCAAGGCGTCGATGGATCGGCTGGCCGGTTACTATCTCGCCGTATTGCAGCAGATGGCTCACCACGACGACTGGCCGCTGGAAAACATCCGCTTGCAACCGCAAAGCCAGGCGCTACCGGCCGGATCCCCCTTCGGCTATGCGTTTGAACGCAGCCTGCAACAGGATTTCGTGCAGCATGCGCGGCGCAGTCCGCAGGCGGTGGCGGTTGTCGACGAGCAGGGGGAGATGACTTACGGTGAGCTGCACGAGGCGGCGTTGACGCTGGCCACTCAGCTGCGCGTGCAAGGACGGGTGACCGGCGACGCCATCGCCGTCATCGCCGACAAAGGGCGCCGGCAGCCGGTAGCCCTGCTGGCGGCGCTGATGTGCGGTAAGGCGTTCTTGCCGATGGAGGCGGCATGGCCACCGCAGCGGCGGCTGAAAGTGATGGCGCAGGCCGGCATCAATACGCTGCTCAGCGATGCGCCCTGGGCCTGCGCCGAGATCAACCTGATCGAACTGAATGCCGCAGGGCTGGCGGCGCAGCTGCCGCTGCCGGAACAGCGCCTGCCGGCGCTGGATGCCGGGCCTGACAGCCTGGCCTATATCATTTTCACCTCAGGATCGACCGGCACACCGAAGGGCGTGGCGATCGAACATCGCAGCGCGGTGAACATGCTGGAGGGCGTGCGGCGGTATTTCGGCCTCAACGAGCGGGATCGCAGCCTGGCCCTCAGCGCGTTGAGCTTCGATCTGGCGATCTTCGACATTTTCAGCCCGCTGAGCGCCGGCGGTGCGGTCGTGATGCCGGCCGAGCGGGACAGGAGCAATCCGCAGGCCTGGTATCAATTGATGATGGCCCATCGGGTGACGCAATGGCTGAGCGCACCGGCGCTGATGGAGCTGTTGCTGGATTACGTGAACGGCGCGGGGTTAACGGCAGGGCCGGCACCGGCGCTGCGGGCGGTGATGGTGGGGGGCGATTGGATCGCCACCTCGCTGCCGGAACGCTGCCTGGCCTGGGCGCCGCACGGCCGTTTTTGCAGCGCCGGCGGCGCGACGGAGGCGGCGATCTTCACCATGCTGTACGAGGTCCCGCGCGGTCAGAACATTCGGTCGGTCAGCATTCCTTACGGCAAACCGTTGCCGCACCAGCGTTGCTATATCCTGGACGCCGGGCGACGGCCCGCCGCGCCGGGGGTGCGAGGGGAAATCTATCTGGCGGGTGAGGGCCTGGCGCGCGGGTATTACGGCGATCCGCAACGCACCGCCGAGAGTTTTTTCTGGCATGACGAGCTGCAGGAGCGGGTGTACCGCACCGGCGACGCGGGCCGATGGCTGGAGGATGGCAACGTGGAGTTCATGGGGCGCCTCGATCAGCAGATCAAGCTGAACGGCTATCGCATCGAGCTGGGGGAGATAGAACATGCGGTGCTCACCTATCCGGGCGTGACCGCCTGTTGCTGCGTGCTCGTCACGCAACCGCAGCCCTGCCTGGCCGCGTACTACGTTGCCGATGAGACGATCGCCCCCCAGGCGCTGGCTCAGCACTTGAGCAGCCAACTGCCTCCGTACATGGTGCCGCAGGCGCTGATGCAGCTGGCGCAGCTGCCGCTGACCGAAAACGGCAAGATAGCCCGACAGGCCTTGCCGCAGCCGGAAAGGGCGGTGCGTGAGTTCGTCGCGGCGCAGGGCGAATGGGAGAACGCCTGTCTGGCGGTGTGGCGCGATTTGCTGCAGCGGCAGGATATCGGCGTGGAGGACAACTTCTTCTCGCTGGGGGGCAACTCTCTTCTGGCTATTCAGGCCTGTTATCAGATCGGCCGGCGGCTGGCGCGTGAGGTAACGCTGAGCGAGTTGGGGCGGTTCCCGACGATCCGTTCGCTGTGTCGCGCGTTGCAGCAACAGGAGCAGGGCGCCGCGCCGGTGTCGATCCCGCCGCTGCGGCAACGCGAGTATCCGCTCTCTTCTTCACAGCTGCAGCTGTGGTTTATCGAGAATCTGAACGGCGGCGGCAATCTTTACCATGTGCCGATGCTGTTCCGTCTCGGCGACGAGGTGTGTCTGGCGGCTTACGAGCGCAGTTTACAGGCGGTCGTCGCCCGGCATCAGGTTTTACACAGCCTGATTGTCCAGATGCCATCCCAAAGCGCCGTATCCCGAGCCTGTGAACTGACGCTTTCGCTGGAGCGCGTGACGTTGGAGGCGGCGCACTGGCCGGACAGGCTGCGGCAGGATATCGACCGGCCGTTCGCGCTGGGGGCGGAATTGCCGATCAGGGCGGCCGTTTACCGGGTGGCGCAGCCGGATGGCGGGTGGGTGAATTACAGCCTGATTCTGGTGCATCACCTGGCGTTTGACGGCTGGTCGCAGCCGGTGCTGCTGCAGGAGCTGGACGTGCTGTATCAGGCGCAGCGGCAAGGGCGAGAGGCCGGGCTGGCGGCGTTGCCGTTGCACTATGGCGACTATGCCGTCTGGCAGCGGCGCTGGCTGGATTCCGTTCAGGCGGATGAGGCGAAAGCCTATTGGCGCCAAGCCCTGGCGGGGTGGCAGGCGCTGGAAATGCCGCTCGATTTCGTGCGGCCGGCTCGCTTCGATCATCGTGGCGCCAACCACGTCATCGCGCTGCCGGAGGCGCTGGTGGTGCAGGCGGCGCAGTTCGCCCGGCAGCAGGGCGTCACGCCGTTTGCGCTGTATCTTGCGGCCTTTAATTTGCTGCTCGGTTACTTCAGCGGCCAGCAAGACATTCTGGTCGGTACGCCGGTTGCCAACCGACCGGCGGCAGAGACCCGCTCAGCGATCGGATTCTTCGTCAACACGCTGCCGCTGCGCTCGCAAATAGACGATGCGGCGTCGCTGAACGATTATGTGCATCGCGTCTTTGACGGCGTGCTGCAGGCGCAGCGGTATCAGAATTTGCCGTTGGATCAGCTGATCGAACTGCTGCAGGTGCCGCGCGATCTGTCGCGCCATCCGCTGTTCCAGGCGCTGTTCGCGCTGGAGGAGGCGGGGGCCGCGCCGGCCTGGCTGGCGCCGCAGGATCTGCTGGCGCACTACCTGGCGGCCAAATTCGATTTGACGCTGAGCATCCAGTCGGCGCCGCAGGGCGGGCGGGCGATCTTCAACTATGCCACCGCCTTGTTTGCACCGGCTACGCTGGCGCTGCTGGGGGAGTATTATCTGACGATCCTCACGCAGATCGTCAATCACGGGGAGCAGCGCGTCAGCCAGTTGGCGCTGATCTCGGAGAGTGAAATGGCGCGGCAGCGCGCCTTCCATCAATCCTGTCCGCCGGCCTACGATTTCGAACGCGCCATCCATCATGACTTCATCCGCCAGGCTGAGCGCGATCCGCAGCGGGTGGCAATCGTCGATGAATGGGGCGAGCTGAGCTACGGTGAGCTGTATCGGCGGGCGCTGACGCTGTCGTTGCAGCTGCGTGAGCACGCGGACATGCGCGCCGAGACCATCGCAGTGATGGTGGACAAAGGGCGGGCGCAGATCATTGCGGTGCTGGCGATTCTGATGGCCGGCAAGGCCTATTTGCCGCTGGACGGCGCCTGGCCGGAACGCCGCCGCCTCGATATCGTCGCGCAGTCGCAGACCCGGGTGATTTTGAGCAGCCGGGAGTGGGGGGCCAGCGGCGAGGCCAGGCTGTTGACGATCGATCCGCAGGGAGCCGTCATGGAGTTGCCGCCGGCTCCGCCGGGCGAGGCTGTTTTGCCGGCACCTTCCGCGCTGGCCTATGTGATCTTCACCTCCGGCTCTACCGGCGCGCCGAAAGGGGTGGCGATAGAACATCGCGGCGCGGTGAACAGCATCATCGATACGTTGCACCAGCTGGAACTCGGCGCGGACGATCGCGGGTTGGCGCTCAGCGCGTTGAGTTTCGACATTTCGGTGTTCGATATTTTCGGCCTGCTGTCGGTGGGGGGCGCCATAGTGATGCCGTCCGAAACCGAACGCTACCAGCCTGAGGCCTGGCATCGGCTGTTGATGACCCAGGGCGTAACCTTCTGGAATTCCGCGCCTTCAGTGATGACGCTGCTGGTGGAGCAGTTGGAGTCCGCCGCGTCGCAGGCGTAGTGGCCGCAGCTGCGCAATGTGGTGCTGGTGGGCGAGGTGATCTCCCGCCAACTGCCGGCGCGTATTCGCCAATGGCGGCCAGGGTGCCGGATCGTCAGCGCCGGGGGCGCGACCGAGAGCTCCATTTGGTCGATCCTGTACGACATCCCGGAAACGCCGATCCTGGCGCCCAGCGTGCCTTACGGCCAGGCGATGGCGCATCAGCGCTTTTACGTGCTGGATCGCCATCAGCGCGTACTGCCGCCTTGCTTGCCGGGAGAGCAATACATCGGTGGGGCCGGCGTGGCGCGCGGCTATTACCGCAATCCGTCGCTGACCGAAGAGAAGTTCATCTACCATCCGGAACTGGGGGAGCGGCTTTATCGCACCGGCGACGCCGGCCGCTATTTGCCGGACGGCAACCTGGAGTTCCTCGGCCGTATGGATTTTCAGGTGAAAATCAACGGCTACCGCGTTGAGCTTGGAGAGGTCGAGCAATGTGCGCTGGCGTTCGGCGCGATCAAATCCTGCTGCGCGGTCGTGCTGTCGGAGGCGCATCGGCAGCGCCTGGCGCTGTATTACGTCAGCGAGGCGCCGCTGGATGAATCGGCGCTGCTGGCCTTTATGAGCGGGCAATTGCCGTTGTACATGCTGCCTGCGGCGCTGATGCGGCTGGACGCTCTGCCATATAACTCCAGCGGCAAACTGGATCGCAAGGCGTTGCCTGCGCCGGCGGCGAGCGAACCGCAGGCCTATGTCGCTCCCGCGAACGAGCTGGAACAGCAGCTGTGCGCGCTGTGGCAGGCGGCGCTGCAGTGCGGGCAGGTCGGCATGACGGACGATTTCTTCCTGCTGGGCGGCACCTCGATCAAGGCCATTTCCCTGTGTGTCGGCATGGGCGAACTGATGGCCGCGCCGGTGCCGGTGGTGCAGCTGTTGCAAAGCCGCACCCTGAAAAACCTGCTGGCCGCCAACGAACGCCGCCTGGTCTTGCCGCTTAACCGTTGGGCAGAGGGCGCGCCCGTCGTATGGATGATCCACCCGGCGCTGGTGGGGGCGGAAGCGTTTCACGCTTTCGCTCAGCCGTTGCAGGGGCGATTCAACTGTTACGGCGTCGACAACCATAACCTTTACCATCAACCGGCCATCGACTCGCTCGGCGATCTGGCCGAACGGTATCTGAACGACATGATCGCCGCCGGCCTGCTGCAAGGCGCCGGGCCGGTGCGCATTCTCGGTTGGTCGCTGGGGGGCATCATCGCGCTGGAGATTGCCGCCCGGCTGGAGGCGCGCGGCTGCCGTAACGTGCAACTGTATCTGCTGGACAGCTTCTACCGGCAGGCCACGGCGGAGTTGCCTTTGGAGCAGCTGTTGCCGGCGTTGGGCATCGAGGGCGAGGCGGCGACACGCGCCATGGCCGCAGGGCAGGCGGAGCGACGGCTGTCTGAGGGGAGTCTGAGCCGCAGGCTGCAAACCACGAAGGTGACGTTGTTCAAGGCGATGGAGGGTAACCCGCAGTTGCCGGAAGCGGTCACGGCGCCGCTGCTGGCGGTGGAAGATAATGGGCTTGGCGCCGCCTGCGAGCGGCTGCAGGTTATCCCGCTGGCTTGTCATCACCACAACATCCTGCTGTGTGAGGCGGAGATCGGGCAAGCGCTTAACGAGAGTCTCTGATTCATGAGCCTGGCTCATAAGCCCAAGCGTATTTCGCCCCATAGTCATGGCGGCGGTTGCGTTTTACAGTCATCACACCGGAGCGGCTTCGCGCCAGGCGGGGCCGGTATCAATCAGCGGGAGAGTGAAGATGCAAACACGCAAGTTGGGGCGCGAAGGGCTGGAAGTATCGGCGTTGGGGTTGGGCTGCATGGGGCTGAGTTTTGGCTATGGCCCGGCTACCGACAAACGGCAGGCGATCGAACTGATCCACGCCGCGGTTGACGAGGGGGTGACGCTCTTCGATACCGCCGAGATTTATGGTCCGTTCACGAACGAGGAGCTGCTGGGCGAAGCGCTGGCGCCGGTGCGCGATCGGGTCGTCATCGCCACCAAATTCGGTTTCGATCTGCCGCAGCCGGCGGGGCAACAGGTGTTGAACAGCCGTCCGGAGCATATTCGCCGGGCGGTGGAGGGTTCGCTGAAGCGCTTGCGGATAGAGACGATCGATTTGTTGTATCAGCACCGCGTCGATCCCGAGGTGCCTATCGAGGAGGTGGCCGGTACGGTGCAGCAACTGATTCGCGAAGGGAAAGTAAAGTATTTCGGCCTGTCGGAAGCCGGTGCGCAAACCATTCGGCGAGCTCACGCGGTGCAGCCGGTCACGGCGCTGCAAAGCGAATATTCGCTGTGGTGGCGCGAGCCGGAGCGTGAAATCTTGCCGACGCTGGCAGAGCTGGGCATCGGTCTGGTGCCGTTCAGCCCGCTCGGCAAGGGCTTTCTCACCGGCGCCATTACCGAGAACACCACTTTCGACAGCGGCGATTTTCGCAACGTGGTGCCGCGCTTCAGCGCCGAGGCGCGCCGGGCCAACCAGGCGCTGGTGGATGTGCTGGGGCAGATAGCGCAGCGCAAGGGCGTGACGCCGGCGCAGATCGCTCTGGCCTGGCTGCTGGCGCAGCAGCCGTGGATCGTGCCGATCCCGGGAACCACCAAGCGTCACCGGCTGGAAGAAAACCTCGCGGCGGCGGCGGTCGCGTTGGCGGCGGACGAACTGGGCGAGATTGAGCGCGCGCTCTGCGCGATCGACGTGATCGGCGATCGCTACCCGGCGCATCTGCAGAAAAACGTCGGGCGTTAAGCCCCGCGCCGCAGCGCCTCAATCAGCAGCGCAAAGGCGGTGGTGTGCTGCCTGCGGCTCGGATAATAGAGGTAATAGCCGGGAAACGGCGGGCACCAGTCGTCCAGCGCCATCTGCAGCCGGCCGTCGGCCAGCGGCTCGGCGACGGTATCTTCCGGCACGAAGGCGATGCCGAGGCCGAGCTGCGCGGCGTCGATCCGCTGGCGCAGGCTGTTGAAGGTCAGTTGCCCCTCCACCCGCACTTTGATCTCCCGGCCATCGCGGGCAAATTCCCAGGCATACAGCCCGCCGAGGGTGGGGAGCCGCATATTGATGCAGCGATGGTTTTGCAGCGCTTGCGGCGTGGCAGGGAGGCCGTAACGGGCGAAATAGTCAGGGGAGGCGACGGGCACCATGCGCATGTCCGGCCCGATGCGCACCGCGACCATGTCCTTCGCCACCTGTTCTCCCAGCCGGATGCCGGCGTCGAAACGCCCGGCGACGATGTCGGTCAGGCTGTTGTCGACGGTGATTTCCACGTTGATATCCGGGTAATCGACGAGAAAAGTGCGCAGCACCGGCCACAGCACCGCATCCACCGCGTGTTCGCCGGCGGTGATGCGGATGTTGCCGGCGGGCCGATCGCGCATTTCACCCAGCGCGTTCAGCTCGCTTTCAATCTCCGCCAAGCGCGGGCCAATGCTGTTGAGCAGCCGCTCACCGGCTTCGGTGGGGGCGACGCTGCGGGTGGTGCGCGTGAGCAAGCGCAGCGCCAGGCGCTCTTCCAGCCCACGAATGGCGTGGCTGAGCGCCGATTGGGAAACCCCAAGCTGCGCCGCCGCTTTGGTGAAGCTGCGCTCCCTGGCCACCATCAGGAAAGCGATCAGATCGTTAAAGTTTTCTTTCAACATACCGGCACCGAAGAGGAAGGTGAGCGCACTGTCGCGCGTAGATTTATGAATTGAGCTCATAGCTCCTTGCGCATTTTACCCGCTAGTCGCCGGAAAAGCATGGCGCTATCTTGGCATCACTGACTCATGACGATCAGCGCCGGCGGTGAGAGCCGGCGCGGAGGACACGAAAGATGAAAATACAACGCAGCGGTTCGATCCCATCACAGCGCGGTTCGGCAGAATATTTTACCGGGCAGGTACGCATCGACGCGCCGTTCGCCGGTGACGCGCCGGCCAGGGTGGGCGGCGCGACCGTCACCTTTGAACCCGGCGCCCGCACGGCCTGGCATACCCATCCGCTCGGCCAGACGCTGATCGTCACCCAGGGGCGCGGGTGGATCCAAATGTGGGGCGAGACCACGCAGGAAATGCACCCCGGCGATATCGTCTGGATCCCGGCAGGCGTCAAACACTGGCACGGCTCGACGCCGGATACCGCCATGAGCCATATCGCCATCGCCGAAGCGGTGGACGGCAGCCCGGTGACCTGGCTGGAGGCGGTCAGCGAGGCGGAGTACCGGCAATAAGGCCGCTCAGGCCTCGTGGCTCTGCTCGCAAAACCGCAGGCGGTTGCCGAACGGATCGGTCAGGTTCAGCTCTTTGCCCCAGTCGACAACCTCCAACCCCGGCCGAGCATAGCGGTAGTTTTTGGCCGTGAGCTCCCGGTGCAGCGCGTCGATATCGTGCACCGGGATGAAAATAGCGGCGCCGGGCGTGCTGTCGCCATAGTGTTCGCTCAGGTGCAGCGTCAATCCGGCGCGGGTCACCTGCATGTACAGCGGCAGATCTTCGCTGAAACGGTGCTCCCACTCCAGCGTGAAGCCGAGAAAGTCCAGATAAAACTCTTTGGCCTTGTCGACCGCAAAAATGCGCAGGATCGGAATGGCGGGGGAGAAGGTGATCATCGTCGATCTCACTGTTACGTTAGCGGCAGCCGATATGGATATCGACCGCCTCGGGGCCGGTATAGGCTTCGAAGTCGGTCAGGAAGCGGCGTTCGATTTCCGGGTGTTGCTCGAAGTAGGCCCAGATGGCTTGCCAGCCTGCGATAACCGCCTCCGGCATGGCGCCACGGGCCTGGAACACCAGATAGCGGCCGGGTTGGATGTGCAAACCGCTCTCTGCCGCGCTGCCGGCGGTGACGTCAAACGGCCCGCCGGCGTCGGAGGCGTAGTTGGAGTAGACCCCATAGACCGGCGTGGCGGGCGAGGTGGCGAAAAAGTCTGACCACAGCGCCGGGATTTTTGCCGTCTCGGGCCGGGTTTCGTCCTGATTGGTGGTTCTGACCGTTTGGCCGGCGACGTAAAAGCCGGGCAGCTGTACCACGAGAGGTTGCATACTGGAAATTCCTTTTAACCGTTCGAACGAGAGGCCTAAAGGTAGCAAAGGCTTTCCGGATCCGCCAGACAGGGCCCCCGCAGACGCGGAGGCCGATCGCATCAAGCGCCCAAACCGCCAAGGCACAGGTATTTGATCTCGAGATAGTCCTCGATGCCGTATTTTGAGCCTTCGCGGCCCAAACCGGAGTGCTTCATGCCGCCGAACGGCGCCACCTCGGTGGAAATCAGCCCTTCGTTGATGCCGACGATGCCGTACTCCAGCGCTTCGGCCACGCGCATCACCCGGCCGATGTCGCGGCTGTAGAAGTAAGCGGCCAGGCCGAACGGCGTGTCGTTGGCCAGTTCGATGGCTTCCGCTTCCTGGTTGAAGCGGATCAGGGGCGCCACCGGGCCGAACGTCTCCTCGCGGAAGATTTTCGCCGTGCGCGGTACGTCGGTCAGGATGGTCGGGGTGAAGAAATTGCCGCCCAGCGCGTCAGGCTTGCCGCCCAGCAGCACCGAGGCACCGTGCTCGACGGCGTCGGCGATATGCTCGCGCACTTTCTCCACCGCGTCCGGGTTAATCAAGGGGCCGATGGTGACGCCGTCATCCAGGCCGTTGCCGACTTTCAGCTTGGCGACGGCGGCTTTCAGTTTGGCGGCGAAGGCGTCGTACACGCCGTCCTGCACCAGAAAACGGTTGGTGCAGACGCAGGTCTGGCCGGCGTTGCGGTATTTCGAGGCGACCGCGCCGGCCACGGCGGCGTCCAGATCGGCGTCGTCGAACACGATAAACGGCGCGTTGCCGCCCAGCTCCATACTGGTTTTCTTGATGGTGGGCGCACACTGGGCCAGCAGCTGCGCGCCGACTTCGGTGCTGCCGGTGAAGGAGAGTTTACGCACGTCCGGGTTGGCGGTGAGCTCGCCGCCGATGCCTTTACTGGGGCCGGTGATCACGTTGCACACCCCGGCGGGCAGCCCGGCGCGCTCCGCCAGCACGGCGATCGCCAGCGCCGAGAACGGGGTCTGGCTGGCGGGACGGATCACCCCGGTACAGCCCGCCGCCCAGCCGGGGCCGGCTTTGCGGGTGATCATCGCCGCCGGGAAGTTCCACGGAGTGATGGCGGCGAACACGCCGATCGGCTCTTTCTGCACGATGATGCGGCGGCCCGTCTGGGGCTGCGGAATGGTGTCGCCGTAGACCCGCTTGCCTTCCTCGGCGAACCATTCGATAAAGGAGGCGGCATAGGCGATCTCACCGCGGCTTTCGGCCAGCGGTTTGCCCTGTTCCGCCGTCATGATGCGCGCCAGATCCTCCTGATTTTCCATCATCAGCTCAAACAGCCGCCGCAGTTTGCCGGCGCGCTCTTTGGCAGTCAGCGCACGCCAGGCGGGCAGCGCTTTTTTGGCGGCGGCGATGGCGCGTGCGGTTTCCTCGGCGCCGAAGGCCGGCACATGGCCAACCAGCTCGCCGTAGGCGGGGTTATGGATGGCGATCGCGTGGCCTGCTTTGGCCGGCAACCATTGCCCGTCGATGTAATTGGCCTCGCGGAACAGCGTGGGGTCCTTGAGGGTAGCGCTGATGCTGGTGCTCATTGGTCTCTTCCTTTGCTGAGTTCAACAGAATGGTCTATCCCATACGGCTACCCTTTACCCTAGCAAACTTTGCCGTCGCCGTTTGCCAGCGTGGCGACAAGATGAGCGTTTTCTTTATGCGCACCTTCTGTACAAAAAATATCCGCCGTCGGGTCGATACTGAAAGAGCAGGCATATGACCCTTTTCGATGTGATTAAAAGGAGTGTGCGAATGATGAAATCAGTGGACAGACATCTCGCGGCCTACGGCAGCGAAATGGATTTTTTGGCGTCGAGTATCGCCCTGATGGAATGGCAAGGGCGGCAGATTGACGCCGGGCAGGTGGCCGGCAATATGTCGGAACAGCAAAGCCGCCTGTTCTTTGCGCGGTTGAGTTATTTTCGTCAGCTTTATCAGGCCGCAGCGGCGGCCGAACACAGCCTGTAATTTCCCGATTCAGCCCCGCCGCAGCGGGGCTTTTCATTTCAGCGATGCCACACTCCGGTCGCCAGCGTCGCCGGTGAATACTCCAGATCGCGTCCCCGCCACGGCAGCGCCGCCGCAAAACGCCAGGCGCGGTGAACGTCAAACCGCCAATAGCGTTCCGCCCCTTCAACGCCGGGATCCCCTTGCGCCTGCCAGAGGATCTGCGTTTTTCCTTGCAGGTGCAGCACGTCGCCGCGATCGAAATCGATGAACAGCAGCGCCGCCCGCGGTTCGGCCAGCAGGTTGCCCAACGTATTCATATAGCGGTTGCCGCGAAAGTCCGGCATCCACAGCGTGTCGCCTTCCAGATGGATAAAGCCGGGGCGCCCGCCGCGATGGGAAATATCGACGCCGCCCTGCGTCAGTTCCAGGTGCGCACCGCTGGCGACGAAGCTGGTGTCTGCGGTGCGGATCAGCGCCTGCGCCGCGGCATCGAGCGACGCTAAATGCTCAACCGGCTGTGGCCGGCTCTCCACCGGGTAGAGTTCGCGGCGCTGAATGTACTGCGGGCAGTTGCCGAAGCTTTGGTGAACGACGATCTCCACCCGATTTTTGTCGGTGCGGCCGACGGTGCCGTTGGCGCGGTTGCGCCGCCGGTTGCTGAAGTCGAGCCCGAGCGCGCCGACCGGTTTGCCGGGCAGCAACAGCGCCTGGGCGGGATCGTCGCTGCGGCGTGGCGCGCTGATGCGCAGGTGCGTGTCGTCCGGCGTGCGTAAAAATCCGGGCGGGCCGCTGAACAGGGTGGCGATGGGCCAGCCCTGGTCGTCCAGCGTGGCGACGAACAGGTAGGGCAGTGCGGCAAAAAACGCACGGTGCTGATCTGGCATCGCGGGGTAGATGCCTCCGCCTACGCGATCGAAACCGGCCAGCGTCTGCGCGCGCAGCTCATCGGGGTGGAACCGTTGCGGGATCATGGCGTCAGCTCGCCGCCGGTGCCGGCAGGGCCGGCATGGCGAAGAAGCCAGGAAGCGCCGCGATGCTCGCCACCCAACGCCGTATGGCGGGGTAAGGCGCCAGCGAAATGCCGCCTTCGGCCGCGACCGCCACATAGCTGTAGCAGGCCAAATCGGCGATGGTCGCCTGTTCACTAGCCAGATAGCCGCGCTCGCTCAGGTGCTGTTCCATCTGCGGCAGAAAGCGATCGCTGATTGCCCGCGCCGCCTGGTAATCCTCCGGCACCGCGAACTGGGCGATCAATCGGCAGGAGGCCGGGCCGTAGCGGACTTCGCCGGCGGCTTTGGAAAGCCAGGCCTGCACCCGCGCCGCCGCCGCCGGCTGTTCCGGCAGCCAGTGGCTGTCCGGCGCATAGCGTTTCGCCAGATAAACCAGAATGGCGTTGCTGTCGGCCAGCGTCAGATCGCCGTCCTGCAAGACCGGGATCTGGCCAAACGGGTTGAGCCGGCGAAAGGCCGCGCTCTGCCGCACGTCCGCCGAGGCCTCTACCCATTCATAGGGCAGCGCCAGCATGCGCAGCAGCAACGCCACGCGGTGAACATGGCCGGAAAGCGGGGTGCCGTAGAGGGTGATGGTGGACATGGCGTTTCTCCTCAGTGTTTTTTTTCAGCATACTCTTGCGGTGAATGAGCGGAATCCGGCAATGTGGAAATTGATAATTTCACTTATCGGAAGAGTCTATGGATCGGTTAGACGAGTTGACCATCTTCGTGGCGGTGGTGCAGCAGGGCAGCCTGGCGGCCGCCGGGCGCAAACTGCGGCGCTCGGCGCCGGCGATCACCCGGGCGATCGCCGCGCTGGAACAGCGGTTCGGCACCCGGCTGGTGGAGCGCACCACCCGACGGCTGGCGCCTACCGAGGCGGGCGTGCGGTTGCTGGAGCGCGCGCAACAGCTGCTGCAGGATTATCAGACGGTGGTGCAGGATACCGCCGAAGCGCAGCTGAGCGGCTTGCTGCGCGTTACTTCGCCGGTGCAGTTCGGCCGCCGCTACGTGGCGCCGGTGGTGATGGCGTTTCTCGATGACTACCCGCAGATGCAGATCGAAATGGTGTTGAACGATCGCAATCTCGATCTGATCGACGAAGGGCTGGATATCGCGGTGCGCATCGGCCATCTGCAGGACTCTTCGCGCGTGGCGCGGCGGCTGGGGCAGGTCAGCCGGGTGACGGTCGCCAGCCCGGCTTACCTGGCGCGCTGCGGCGAGCCGCGCTCACCGGCGCAGCTGGCGGAGCATGCCACCATCGTCGGCACTCAGCGGCCGTCGCTGCGTGAATGGCGCTTCGGCCCGCAGGAAAACGGCGAGCGGGTGCGCTTGGCCCCCCGACTGTTGCTCAACGATGTGGAAGCGCAACTGCTGGCGGTGCGCGCCGGCAAAGGCATCGCCCGCCTGCTCTCGTATCAGGTGGCGGACGATGTGGCCGCCGGTACGCTGGTGCGGCTGCTGGCGGACCATGAACCGTTGCCGATGCCGGTGCAGCTGGTGGCGCAGCAGGCGCAGCGCATGCCGCTGAAGGTGCGTGCCTTTTGGGATTATGCGTTTGAGCGGCTAAGCGCATTGCCGCAAATTCAGCCGGACGGGCGGGGAAAATAAGCGCAAAAAGTTTCATGGGTTAAACTTTTTCGCTGCCGGTGTTGTTTTATTTTACCGGGCGCGCATTGCTGATAGACCCGTCTTGACAATAATGTTGCCGGTGCTAATAGTTAATTCATATCTTAAATAATAAACGAAGTTTAATATATGAAACTACTTGCGGGGAGCTATGACAACGGCGCTGTGGTGGATAATGAAGACGCTATTTTGGCTTCATTTCAGACCCGCAGCGCGGCTATTTATCATCAGACGAAACATGAAAAGAATATTGCGTATGGCGAAAGCGAACGCGAGACGATGGATTGGCTCTATTCTGCAAAGCAGCACCAGGGGACGTTAATTTTTATTCACGGCGGCTATTGGCAATTCTGCGATAAGGCGGATTTCGCCTTTATCGCCGCCGGGCCGTTGGCGTTGGGTTTTGACGTGGTGCTGGTGGAATATGCGCTGGCGCCGGCGGTTAATCTTGACGCTATTTGCCGCCAGGTGGGGGCGGCGCTTGATGCTATTCAGCGCCGTCTGCCGCCGCACTATGCCCATCCGGTGCATCTATGCGGCCATTCCGCC
Source organism: Serratia sp. A07 (assembly GCF_058725505.1). NCBI lineage: Bacteria > Pseudomonadati > Pseudomonadota > Gammaproteobacteria > Enterobacterales > Yersiniaceae > Serratia > Serratia sp. A07. The sequence continues at coordinate 338,201 of NZ_JBZXDO010000001.1, read as the reverse complement.
GGCGGGCATCTGGCGGCGCTTTGGCAGCAGCATGCGTTGGTGGAGGCGGTCTTTCCCATCAGCGGCCTGTTCGAACTGGCGCCGCTGCAAGAGAGCTATGTCAATCGGGCGCTGCAGCTGACCGCGCGGCAGATTGAAACGCTAAGCCCGGCGCGCCACCCGCCGACGCGCAGTAAGCCGCTCACGCTGTATTACGGCGCGGCTGAGCTGCCGGAGCTGATCGGTCAGTCGCAACACTATCACGCGGCGCTGCGCCAACGCGGGTTGCCGGCCGAACTGGTCGCGGTGCCCGGCGCCAATCATTTCACCATTCTGGATGCGTTGTTCGCCGCCGACGGCGCGCTGCTTCGCCAACTTGACCACCACGGGAACCACTGATATGCGCGAGATCGTAGAGACCGGGCTGCCGGACATCGGCCAGCCTTTTTCCTGGGCCACCCGGGGCGGCGGCATGCTGTTTACCGCCCATGGCCCGGTGCGGGCGGACGGCAGCATCGAGACCGGCGCGCCGGAGCAACAGATTGCGTTAACCTTCGATAACCTGGCGCAGACGTTGAAGGCGGCGGGCAGCCACAGCGATAAGGTACTGCAGGTGATCGTTTATCTCACCGACGTCAACGACGTTAAATTGCTCGATGATATTTACCGGAAATACTTTAATTATCCTTATCCCAATCGTTCCACGGTTATTGTCGAAAAACTGGTGGTGCCGGGAATGAAAATAGAAATCACCGTCAGCGCCATCGCCTGATTTAATTTTTATTAAGTCTGTCTTCATATTAATTCAATAACGAGTTAAGGATGCGTCATGTTTAAACAGATTGCACCTTCTGCAGCCGATCCTATTATGTCGCTGATGGAAGCCTATTTGCAGGACCCCAATCCGAAAAAAGTGAATTTAGGCATTGGACTCTATTACGACCGGCAGGGGAATATTCCGCTGATGCAGGCGGTGGAGGCCGCCGAGCAGCGGTTGCTGGCGCTGCGTCGCCCGCACGGTTATCCGCCGATCGAAGGTTCGCCGCAGTTCGCTCGCCAGGTGCAGGCGCTGCTGTTCGGCGAGCAACAGGCGGTCGAGATCGCCACAGTGCAGACCGTCGGCGGCTCCGGTGCGCTAAAGTTGGCGGCGGATTTTTTGCGCCACTTTCTGGCGCGCGGTGACATTTGGGTGTCCGATCCCACCTGGGCCAATCACTGGGCGATATTTGAAGGCGCCGGGCTGCGGGTGAATACCTATCCCTACTTTGACGAAGCGGCGGGCGGCCTGCGTTTCGCCGCCATGCTCGACGCGCTGGACAGCCTGCCGCCCGGCAGCGTAGTCCTGTTGCATCCTTGCTGCCATAACCCTACCGGCACCGATCTGACGGCGGAGCAGTGGCGCGCCACGCTCGCCGTGCTGCAGCGGCGTCACCTGCTGCCGCTGTTCGATCTCGCCTATCAGGGCTTCGGCGACGGGCTGGAGGAGGACTGCTTGGCGTTGCGCGAAGCGCTGAAAACCGATCTGCCGTTTTTGGTCTGCAACTCGTTTTCCAAAAACGTGGCGCTGTACGGCCAGCGGCTGGGCGCGCTGTCGGTGCGCTGCGCCGATGCGGAAAACGCCGCTAACGTCAAAGGCGCGTTAAAAACGCTGATCCGCCGCAGCTACTCCTGCCCGCCGACGCACGGCAGCCAGATCGTGGAAACCCTGCTCGGCGACGCCGAACTCGGTGAGCTTTGGCGCAATGAGCTGGCGGAAATGCGCGTGCGCATCAAGCAGATGCGTGAGCAGCTGGCCGCCGGCCTGGCGCGGGGAGGTTCTTCGCTGGATCACCGGCGCATACGCGATCAGCGCGGCATGTTCAGCTATACCGGCCTGAACGAAGCGCAGCTGCAGACCCTGCGGCAGCGCTATGCCATCTATCTGGTTTCGCCCGGCCGCATGTGCCTGCCGGGGCTCAACCCCGGCAATATCGACTACGTGACCGCCGCCATTCTCGACGTCACCCGTACCGCCTAACTTCGCTCGGGAACACAGCCATGCCACAGATGAATGATTTTGAGCATATCGCCCGCCGTCAGGGCGGGTTGAACAAGCATCTTACCGCCGGGCAGATGTCGATGCTGGCGATCGGCGGCGCCATCGGCACCGGGCTGTTTCTCGGCAGCGCCTACGCCATTCAGATGGCGGGGCCGTCGGTATTGCTGAGCTACCTGATCGGCGGCGTTATTGCGCTGCTGTTGATGGGCAGCCTGGCGGAAATGACCTCCGAACACCCGACGCCCGGCTCGTTCGGCGACTACGCCGAATTCTATCTTGGCCCGCTGTTCGGTTTTCTGGTGCGTTATTCCTACTGGTCTTGCGTGGTGCTGGCGGTGGGCACCGAAGTTACCGCCATCGGCATGTACATGCAGTTCTGGTTCCCGGCGACGCCGACCTGGCCGTGGGTGCTGCTGTTCTCGGCGGCGGTGATCGTCATCAATGTGATCGGCGTGAAGTCGTTCGGCCAGGTGGAATACGCGCTGTCCACCGTCAAAGTGACGGCGATCGTGGCGTTCATTCTGATCGGCATCGTCATTCTGGCGTTCTCGGGCAACCCGGCCTACGGCCTGCGCAACCTGACCGCCGGCGGCTTCATGCCGTTTGGCGTCAAGGGCATGTGGTTCGCGGTGATCGTGTCTATCTTCAGCTACCTGAGCATTGAAATGATCGCGGTGGCCGCCGGCGAGGCGAAAAATCCGGTGATTGCGGTGAAGGCGGCGTTCAAGGGCACCATCGTGCGGCTGTTTATCTTCTACATGCTGTCGATTGCCCTGATGCTGGCCATCGTACCTTGGCGGCAGTCCGGCACCGGCGAAAGCCCGTTCCTGATGGCGATGAACGTGATCCATCTGCCCGCCGCCGCCGGTATTTTCAACTGTATCGTGCTGGTGGCGGCGCTGTCGGCGATGAACAGCCAGCTGTATATCACCACCCGCATGATGTTCTCGCTGTCGCGCGCCGGGCAGGCGCCGGCGGCGTTGGGGCGCGTCAGCCGGCGCGGCATTCCGGTCAATGCGCTGGCGATGTCGTGCATCGGCATCGTGGTGTCTATCGTGCTGAGCCTGGTGGCACCGGAAACGTCGTTCGCCGCCATGATGTCTATTTCGGTGTATGGCGCCTGCTTTACCTGGCTGATGATTTTCGTCACCCATCTGTTCTTCCGCCGCCGGCACCGGCAGACCCACCTGAAGTTCCGCATGTGGGGGTTCCCCTATACCACCTTGCTGGGCGCCGGGCTGATGGCGGCGCTGATGATCTCGACGGCGTTTACCGAATTTTTCCGCATGACGCTGTGGTTCGGTATTCCGTTCACCTTGCTGCTGGTGGTGGCTTATCACGTCCAGAGCCGCCGCGCGGCCGTGCCGTCGCCGTTCAAGGCGCCGGAGGTGGAGTAATAAGGGAAGGGGCTGAGGCGTGCCTCAGCCCCGGGGATTACAGCTGGCTTTTCGGGATCAGGTGGTCGCCGAAGCTCAGGCGTTGGCGGCCCGGTTCGATTTCGGTCAGCGGCGCCACTTCGTGCAGCGAGGATTTGCAGCGCTGTACCAGATCCTGATACTCGCGGGTGCCGGCGATCTTCCAGGCCAGCTCCTGTTCGGTCAGATCGCGCAGCACGCGTGCCGGGCTGCCGACCACCAGCTTGTTGGCTTCGATCACCGCCGCGGCTTTGACGAATGCCATCGCACCGACGATGGTGTTCTCGCCGATCTCCGCGCCGTCCATCACCACCGCGTTCATGCCCACCATCGCATTGCGGCGAATGCGGCAGCCGTGCAGGATGGCGCCGTGGCCGATATGGCCATCTTCTTCCACCACCGTGTCCTGCTGCGGGAAGCCGTGCATCACGCAGTTATCCTGAATGTTGGCGCCGTCACAGATCACCAGGCGGCCAAAATCGCCGCGCAGGCTGGCATTCGGGCCGATGTACACGTGCTTGCCGACGATCACGTCGCCGATCAGCACCGCCGTCGGGTGCACGTAACTGCTGGGGTCGACGACCGGCGTCAGGCCGTCAATCTGATACACAGGCATAGCGTGAGTTCCTTAAAATGTAGGGTCGCGCGGCAGGCCGCCGAAGCGCCGATAGTAGCCGGCGGCCGGCGCGGGCAGGGCGCCGATGGTGGTTTCCGCCAGCGCGCTGACATACTCCGTCGCGGCGCGATCGACCTGCTGATAAAGATTGATGCACAGGTTGCGGGCGATCTGGCCCTCCCACTGCGCGGGCAGCAGCGCGTCCGGCAGCAGCGGATCTTTCAACACCACGCGACGGAAGAAGTGAATCAATAATAGCTTAATCTGGAAACAGCGCAGCGGCGTCAGCGCCGACGGATCGACTTCGCGCAGCAGCGCCATCAGCGGCCGGAAGGAGACGATAAACTCGTGATAGCCGGCCGCCACCTCGTTTAGCGACCAGCAGTCGGCCACCAAGTTCTGCAGGGTTTGCTCGGAGCGGTTATAGGGATAATCGGCGCGGAAGTAAATCACCTGCTCGCTGGCGTTCAGCTCGCCGAGCAGCGCCGTCACGTCGGTTTGCGCATGGGTGGGGGCGGCCATCAGGTTGCTGGCGATTTGCCCGAACCCGAGCCAGCCCAGCTCTTTTTTCAGCCGCGCGCGCTCGTTTTTTTCGGCGCTTTCCAGCAGCAACAGCTCCCACTTGCCGTCCCAGGCGGGCTGCTCGCGCAGATAGATTTTCGATTCGGCGTGGCGGAACTGGCGCATCCCCTGCTCGGTCACGCGGTAGAAGCTGCGGCGGCCTATTTTCTCCACCGCCAGCCAACCCTCTTTCTGCAGGCGGAACACCGAGGTGCGCACGAAGCGATCGCCGAAGCCGAAGGCCTCCAGCAGCGCGCTCAGGCTGCCGAGCCACACTTCGCCGCCGCGGTGGCTGAGCGCGTCGCCGTACAGCGAAATGATCAGCGAGGTGCCGCTGATCGGCTGCGCGTCGACGGCATGGCGAATGAACTCATCCAGTTTATGTTCCATATTTTTCCATGGGTTAGCCTTCGATGAGCCATAACATTACGCCTAATTTGGGGCGGCGTCATCCGTGACGCCGTGCGCCTCAGCGCGGCCGCAAATCGACCACGCGCTGCGCTTTGCCTTCCGAGCGCGGAATATCGCCGCAGTTGGCGATGCTGACGTCGGTGCTGACGCCCACGATCGATTTGATGTGGTGGCGTAGCTGGTGGCAGATGTCGCAACGCTGTTGATGGCTGAGGCTGAGCGCCGATTCTTTCAGTTCGACGCGCACCGCCAGCGTGTCCAGGTGCCCGCTGCGGCTGACCTGCAGCTGGTAGTGCGGCGACAGCTGCTCGAACTGCATGATCTGCTCTTCCACCTGCGACGGGAAGACGTTGACGCCGCGGATGATCAGCATGTCGTCGGAGCGGCCGGTGATCTTGCCCATGCGGCGCATCTGGCGCGCGTCGCCCGGCAGCAGCCGGGTGAGATCGCGGGTGCGGTAGCGGATCACCGGTAGCGCCTCTTTGGTCAGGGTGGTGAACACCAGTTCGCCGTGTTCGCCGTCCGGCAGGGCGATGCCGGTTTCCGGGCAGATGATCTCCGGCAGGAAGTGGTCTTCCCAAATGGTAGGGCCGCCGCCGCTCTCCAGACACTCCATCGCCACGCCTGGCCCCATCACTTCCGACAGGCCGTAAATATCCAGCGCCTTGATGCCCATGCGGGTTTCGATCTCGTGGCGCAGGGCTTCGGTCCAAGGTTCAGCACCGAACACGCCGAGCCGCAGCGAGCAGCCGCGCGCGTCGCCGCCCATCTTGCGCTCCAGCTCGTCGATCAGCGTCAGGCAATAGGACGGCGTCACCATGATGATGTCGGGTTTGAAATCGAGGATCAGCTGCGCCTGGCGTTCCGTCTGGCCGCCGGACATCGGGATCACCGTCGCGCCGAGCCGCTCCGCGCCGTAGTGTGCGCCCAGGCCGCCGGTGAACAGGCCGTAGCCGTAGGCGACGTGCACCTTGTCTTTGGCGGTGGCGCCGCCGGCGCGCAGACAGCGGGCGACGATATCGGCCCAGTTATCGATGTCGCGCTGGGTGTAACCCACTACCGTCGGGCGGCCGGTGGTGCCCGAGGAGGCGTGGATGCGCACCACCTGTTCCATCGGCACCGCGAAGGTGTCGAACGGGTAGTTGTCGCGCAGATCCTGCTTGGTGGTGTAGGGGAAGCGCGCCAGATCGCTTAGCTGTTTGAGATCGTCGGGGTGCACGCCGGCCTGGTCAAATTTGCGTTTGTACATCGGCACATTGTCGTAGGTGTGGTGCAGCGTCCACTTCAGACGCGTCAGCTGCAACGCTTCAATCTCATCGCGCGAGGCGAATTCGATCGTTTCGAGGGGCTGTGGATTTATTGTCATGGTTAGCCTCAGGGGTCAGACACGCTCAATGATCATGGCGATGCCTTGGCCGACGCCGATGCACATGGTGCAAAGCGCGTAGCGGCCGGCTCGCCGTTCCAGTTCAAACAGGGCGGCCAGCGCCAGGCGCGCGCCGCTCATGCCCAGCGGATGCCCCAGGGCGATCGCGCCGCCGTTGGGGTTGACCTGCGGGGCATCGTCCGGCAGGCCAAGCTGGCGCATCACCGCCAACGCCTGGGCGGCGAACGCTTCGTTCAGTTCGATAACGTCCATCTGCGCCAGGCTCAGCCCGGCGATTTCCAGCACCTTGCGGGTGGCCGGCAGCGGGCCGATGCCCATCAGCCGCGGCTCCACGCCGCAGGTGGCGGTGGCAACGATGCGCGCGCGCGGCGTCAGCCCCTGGCGCGCCGCCATCGCTTCGGAGGCGACGATCAGGGCCGCCGCACCGTCGTTCAGGCCCGAGGCGTTGCCGGCGGTGACGCTGCCGGGCTGACGGAACGGGGTTTTCAGCGCCTGCAGCTGATCAAAGGTGGTGTCGGGGCGCGGGTGTTCATCCTGGCTGAACAGCGTCACCGCGCCTTTTTTGCCGGTGAGGCTGACCGGGGCTATCTCCTGCGCCAGGTGGCCCAGCGCCTGCGCCCGGGCGGCGCGCTGCTGGCTGCGCAGCGCAAAGGCGTCCTGATCGGCACGGCTGATGTTGAACTGCGCCGCGACGTTTTCGGCGGTCTCCGGCATTGAATCGGTGCCGAACTCGGCCTGCATCCGCGGATTGACGAAGCGCCAGCCGAGGGTGGTGTCGTACAGCTGCGCCTGGCGGCTGAAGGCACTGTCGGCCTTGCCCATCACCAGCGGCGCACGGGTCATCGATTCCGCGCCGCCCGCCAGCAGCAGCCCGGCGTCACCGGCCTTGATGCTGCGCGCCGCCATCGCCAGCGCATCCAGGCCCGAACCGCACAGGCGGTTCACCGTGGTGCCGGACACGCCGACCGGCACGCCGGCCAGCAGCAGCGCCATGCGTGCCAGGTTGCGGTTGTCTTCCCCGGCCTGGTTGGCGCAGCCGAGGATCACGTCGTCCAGCTGCGCCCAATCGACCTGCGGATGGCGTTCCAACAGCACGCGCAGCGGCAGGGCGGCGAGGTCGTCGGCGCGCACCTGGGCCAGCGCGCCGCCATAGCGGCCGATCGGGGTACGCACGCCGTCGCAGATAAATGCCTGATTCATGCCTGATCTCCTAAAATGCTGTGGCCGAGGCGGTGCGCGCGGCCGCGGAACCAGGCGACGGTTTTGCCCCGTTGGTTAACGATTTCGACGTCATACAGCCCGGTGGCTTTGCCCTGATGGCGCACCGCCGCGCTGGCGGTGAGGCGATCGCCGGCCAGCGCCGGGCGGACGAAGTCGATGCTGCAGCCGGAGGCCACCGCCGCCAACCCCTGGCTGTTGCAGGCGTAGGCGAAGGCGGTGTCCGCCAGGCTGAACAGCTGGCCGCCGTGGCAGGTCTGGTGGCCGTTGAGCATCTGCGGGCCGACGGTCATGCTGACCTGAGCGTACCCGGCGTCGACGGCATCGATGTGCATCCCCATCGCCTGAGCGCAGGTATCTTGTTGGAACATCTGTTCGGCGCAGCGCTGAGCCAGCGCGCGCGGCGTATTGGCGTTCATCGTTCGGCTCCTGAGAAAGAGGCGGGGGAAGCGTAGCGGCGCAGCAGCGGCATCGGGCGATAGCGCGCTTCGCCGTAATAGCGTTGCAGGTTTTCCAGCGTCGTCAGAATGTGCCGCCAGCCGAGTGCGGCGCCCCAGGCCAGTGGGCCGCGCGGATAGTTGACGCCGCGCAGCATCGCCAGATCGGTATCTTCGGCGCTGGCGACGCCTTTGTTCACCACGTCGAGCGCTTCGTTGGCCAGCATGGCCAGGGTGCGCATCGTCAGCAGGCCGGGGTAATCCGGCAACGGAATGACCTGCTTGCCGAGGGACTGCAGCAGGCGAATCGCTTTGGCATTGTGTTGCGCATCGTTTTGCGCCGCGCAGCTGATGGCGATGGCGGAGGCGTGCGCATAGTCGGCACAGAGATCGAACAGCACCACGGGCGTTCCCCGTTCGTCGGCCAGTTGGCCGGCGGTTTTACCATTGGTTAACATCAGTGTAACGTCGTCGATCGTGAGGTGTGGGCTGGTCTGGCCGGGTTGTTTGATCGCCCCCGCATTTTCGCTTAACAACTGCGCCAAATCGGCCAGCGAAGACCAGTCGCCGTGCAGCGTAACGCGTTGCGGCAGTGCGGCCTGCGCCGGTGGCGCAAAGGCGATCGCGGCGGCGGATCGCGGCGCGTCGTAGCGGTAGAAACCGCGGCCGGATTTACGGCCGAGGTGTCCGGCGGCCACCAGCTCCTGCTGCACCAGTGAGGGCGTGAAGCGCGGATCCTGATAGAAGGCCTGATACACCGATTCGGTCACGGCGTAATTGACGTCCTGGCCGATCAGATCGGTCAATTGCAGCGGGCCCATGGCGAAGCCGCCGGCGTCGCGCAATACCGCATCCAGCGTGGCGGCGTCGGCCACCTGTTCCTCCAGCGCGCGCAGGGTTTCGGCATAGAACGGCCGCGCCACGCGGTTGACGATAAATCCCGGCGTCGAGCGGCACACGACACTCTGCTTACCCCAGCGCTGTGCCAGGGCCTGCAGCGCGGCGAGGGTCTCGGCGCCGGTCTCCAGGCCGCTGACGATCTCCACCAGCTTCATCAGCGGCGCCGGGTTGAAGAAGTGCAGCCCGGCCATGCGGGCCGGGTGTTGCAGTGCCCCGGCGATGGCGGTGATCGACAGCGAAGAGGTATTGCTGGCGAACAGCGTCGTGGGCGAGCAGAGCGCCTCCAGATCGCGGAACAGGCCCTGTTTGATCGCCAAATTTTCCGCCACCGCTTCAATCACCAGCGTGCAGTCGGCCAGCTGCTCGAGCGAGTCGGCGCGTTCGAGGCGCGCCAGCAGGGCTTCGGTGGGCGCGGCGTCGGCCTTGCCGTCGTCGACCCGCTGGCGCAGGCGGCGAGCGAGATCGTCGATCGCGCGCTGGGCGGCGGCGGGCGCGATATCGAACAGCCGCACCGGGTGGCCGGCGGCGGCGGCCACCTGGGCGATGCCGATGCCCATGGTGCCGGCGCCGATCACCGCCACCTGGCCGTTAAGAAGGGGCGCGTTCATGGCTATTTCCCGCTGAAGTTTGGCGTGCGTTTGGCAAAGAACGCGCTGACGCCTTCGCGATAGTCGTCGCTGCGGCCGCCCAGGCGCTGCAGATCGCGCTCCAGATCGAGCTGCTGATCGAGGCTGTTGGTGGCCGAGCTGTAGAGGGCTTTCTTGATCAGCCCCAGACCGTAGGTCGGCTGGGTGGCCAGATGGCGCGCCAGCGTTTGCGTGCGGTCGGCCAATTCATCCGCCGGCACCACCTGCCAGATCATGCCCCACGCCAGCGCCTGTTGGGCGTTGATTTTGTCACCCAGCATGGCCATGCCCATCGCGCGGGCGTGGCCGGCCAGCCGCGGCAGGAACCAGCTGCCGCCGGAGTCAGGTACCAGCCCCAGACGGCAGAACGACTGAATGAAGCTGGCATTGTCGGCGGCGATGACGATATCGCACGCCAGGGCCAGCGCGGCGCCGGCGCCGGCCGCCACGCCGTTGACCGCGCACACCACCGGCTTCGGCAGGGCGGTCAGGCGACGGATCAGGGGGTTGTAGAAACGTTCGACCGACAGGCCGAGATCCGGCGCCTGTTGATCGGCGCTGACGTTGCGATCGTTGAGATCCTGCCCGGCGCAGAAACCGCGCCCGGCGCCGGCGATCAGCAGGCAGCGCACGCTGTCGTCGCGCTCGGCTTGCGTCAGCGCTTCACTCAGCTGGCGATGCATCTCGTCGTTAAAGCTGTTGAGCCGATCCGGACGGTTGAGGGTCAGCGTCAACACGCCGGCGTCGAGATGACTGAGAATCAATGCGTTATCCATAAATCAGCGCCCCTGATAGTTTGGCGTACGTTTTTCGAAAAAGGCGGCGATGCCTTCGCGGCGATCGTCGGTGGCGGCCAGGGTGACGAACTGCTGACGCTCCATCGTCAGCCCCTGGCTAAGGCCGATTTCCTCGGCCTGTTTCAGCGCCTGTTTGGCGGCGCGCAGCGCCAGTGGCGCCTGACGGCTGATGCGATCGGCCATCTGCTGCGTGCGTTCCAGCGTCAGGGCATCGACGCACACTTCGCTGATAAGGCCGGCCTGCAACGCGGTGCAGGCGTCGATGGGCTCGCCGGTCAGCACCATCTGGCTGGCGCGCGACTTGCCGACGCAGCGGATCAGACGCTGGGTGCCCCCGGCGCCCGGCATCAGGCCGAGGGTGATCTCCGGCAGGCCGAAGCGGGCGCTTTCGCCGCCGATGACGATGTCGCAGGCCAGCGCCAGCTCGCAGCCGGCGCCCAGGGCATAACCGTTCACCGCCGCCAGCAGCGGCTTGCTGAACTGCGCCAGACGCTGCCACAGCTGCGGACGGCGATCCGCCAGCGCGGCCGGCAGATCCTGCTGTTGCAGTTCGCGCAGATCGGCGCCGGCGGCGAAGAAGCGCGCCGCACCGGCGATCACTACGGCGCCCACGCCGCTGTCGGCGTCGGCCTGCTCCAGGCGAGCAACCAGCTGTTCCAGGCACGGCGTGCTCAGGGCGTTGCGCGCCTCCGGGCGATGCAGCGTCAGCGTGACCACGCGGTGCTGCTGCTGATGCAAAATAAAGGGGGTGTCCATCGCGGCTCCTAGACGTCGAAGTCCAATACCACGCCGTCGCCTTTCGGCCACGACTGGCAGCTCAATACGTAGCCTGCCGCCAGCTGATCCGGCTCCAGGCTGTAGTTGACGCCCATCTCCACCTGGCCGGCCTTCAGACGGCATTTGCAGGTGGCGCATACGCCGCCTTTGCAGGCGTAGGGCAGGTCGGCGCCCTGGCGCAGCGCGGCGTCGAGAATGCTGTCGTCCTGTTCGCCGACCTCGATATCCAACCGGCGGCCGTCGAGCAGGATCGCCACCCGGGTGGCGTTGCGATCGCCGCTGCTTCGCGGGCGGGCGACCAGGCCGCTGGTGTTGAAGCGTTCGCTGTGGATGTGGTTGGCCGGGACGCCGGCCTGTTCCAGCACGGTTTGCGCGTCGTCCATCATCGATTCCGGCCCGCAGATAAAGGCGTGGTCATAGTCGCGGAAATCCAGCAGCGCGCCGCCGATCGCCGTCAGGCGTTCACGGTCGATGCGGCCGCTGAGCAGCGGGCTGTCGAGACTTTCCTGGCTGAACAGATAAAGCTGCTGAAAACGCTGCGGGTAGCGGTTTTTCAGATCCGACAGCGCCTCTTTGAACATCATCGAACGGCTGTTGCGGTTGCCGTAGATCAGGGTGAAGCTGCTGCCCGGTTCGAGCAGCAGCGTCGCCTTGATGATCGACAGCATCGGCGTGATGCCGGAGCCGGCGGCGATCGCCAGGTAGTTGCCGTGGCGCTCTGCCTGCGGCTGGTAGCCGAAGCGCCCCTGAGGCACCATCACCTCCAGCGCGTCGCCGACCTTCAGCATGCGGTTGACGAAGCCGGAGAAGCGCCCCTGGTCAATCGCCTTCACGCCGATCTGCAGCAGGCCTTCCTGCGGCGAACTGCAGATGGAGTAGCAACGCCGCAGCTCTTCGCCGTTGACCAACGCCTTGAGCGTCAGGTGCTGGCCGGGGGTATAGCGGTATTGGTTTTGCAGCTCTTCGGGCACCCGCAGGGTGATGGCTACGGCGTCCGGCGTTTCGCGCTCGATGGCGGCGACGTTCAGGCGATGAAAGACCGTCATGGTGTCAGCGCTCCTATATGCATTTGAAATAATCGAACGGTTCCCGGCAGTCGCAGCAGCGGTACAGCGCTTTACAGGCGGTGGAGCCGAACTCGCTGATCTTCTCGCTGTGGGTGCTGCCGCAGCGCGGGCAGGCTACCGGGCCGTGGGCATGCGGCCGATCGCAGGTGTGCCCCTGCGGGGGCGCTACGCCGTATTGCCGCAGCCGCTCGCGGGCGTCGGCGTTCATCCAGTCGGTGGTCCAGGCCGGGCTGAGGCGAATGTCCACCTGCACCGGGCTGAAGCCGGCGGCCGCCAGCCGCTGCTCGATGGCGTTGAGCAAAAATTCGGTGGCCGGGCAGCCGGAATAGGTTGGGGTGAAGGTCACGCGCCAGCCCGCGCCGTCGCGCGCTACGTCGCGCACCATGCCCAAATCGGTGATCGACAGCACCGGCAGTTCGGGATCGCTGATCTGCTGCAGGCAGTGCCAAATCTGCGGGATTTCGGCGGGTTGCAAACGGGTGACGTTCATCGTGGTCTCCTACCATTGACCGTTTGGATAGGCGCGCTGCAGGAACTGCATTTCCGCCAGCAGCGGGCCGAGGTGTTCGCTGTGCCGGCCTTGCTTGCCGCCGTGCCGGAACGCCTGCTCGGCAGGCAGCGCCAGCGTCGCCTGGCGCAGCGTCTCTTCCACCTGCGCTTGCCAGGGGGCCTGCAGTTCGCGCGGATCGACGGCGATGCCTTGTTCTGCCAGTTCCAGCTCCAGCGCGTCGGCGTGGAACAGCTCGGCGGTGAACCGCCACAGGTTATCCAGCGATTGCTGGATCTTGCGGTGGCTGACGTCGTTGCCGTCGCCCAGGCGGATCATCCAGCCGTGGCTGAAGCGCAGGTGATAATCGGCCTCCTTCAATGACTTGGCGGCGATGGCGGCGATCTGCGCATCGCGGCTGCGGCTCAGCGCCTGGTGCAGCTGTACGTGGTAGGCATCGAGCAGGAACTGACGCACCAGCGTGTCGTTGAAACCGCCGTTCGGCTGCTCCGCCAACAGCAGGTTATGAAACTGGCGCTCGTCGCGGCCGAAGGCCAGGCTGTCTTCGCTGCAGGGCGGGCCGGCCAGTTCGGCGGCGTAACCCAGAAAGTTGCGCGCCTGGCCGAGCAGATCGAGCCCGATGTTGGCCAACGCCAGATCGATTTCCAGCTCGGGCGCGTGGCCGCACCAGGCGCACAGGCGCTGGGCGAGGATCAGAGGCGTGTCGCCCTGGCGGAGCAAATAGCTGATGCGCGGATCGTTAACCGTCATGGTCGCCTCTACATGTTCTTGATGCCGTCGGGAATGGTGTAAAACGTCGGATGACGGTAGATCTTGTCTTCGGACGGATCGAAGAACGCGCCGCGATCTTCCGGCTGCGAGGCGATCAGATGGCGCGACTGCACCACCCAGATCGAGCAGCCTTCGTTGCGGCGCGTATAGGCGTCGCGGGCATTTTCCAGCGCCATTTGGTCGTCGGCGGCGTGCAGGCTGCCGACGTGGCGATGCGCCAGCCCTTGTTTGCTGCGGATAAACACTTCATACAGCGGCCATTCAACGTGGCTCATGATCTCGGTTCCTTATGTTGGCTATGCGGCGGAGGCGGCGTTTTTCGCGGCGTGGGCCATGGCGCCGTCGCGTACCCAGGCGCCGTCTTCCCAGGCGCGGCGTTTGGCCTGCAGGCGTTCGTGGTTGCATTGGCCGCGCCCTTTGATCACCTCATGCAGTTCGCTCCAGTCGATTTCGCCGAAGCGATAGTGGCCGGCGGCCTCGTCCCAGGTAAGGCTCGGGTCCGGCGCCGTCATGCCCAGCGCCTCAAGCTGCGGCACGGTGTTGTCGACGAATTTCTGCCGCAGCTCATCGTTGCTGTGGCGTTTGATTTTCCACGCCATGCTCTGGGCGCTGTGGGGGGAGTCGGCGTCGCTCGGGCCGAACATCATCAGCACCGGCCACCAGAAGCGATCGATAGCGTCCTGCAACATGGCGCGCTGCGTGTCGCTGCCGTTGGCCATCGCCATCACCGCCTCGTAGCCCTGGCGTTGGTGGAAGCTTTCCTCTTTGCAGATTTTCACCATCGCCCGCGCATAGGGGCCGTAGGACGCGCGGCACAGCGCCACCTGGTTGACGATGGCGGCGCCGTCGACCAGCCAGCCGATCACGCCGATATCCGCCCAGTTGAGCGTGGGGTAATTGAAGATAGAGGAGTACTTCATCTTGCCGTCGAGCATCTTTTGGTAGATGTCCTGGCGCGAACAGCCGAGGGTCTCGGCGGCGCTGTAGAGGTACAGACCGTGGCCGGCTTCGTCCTGCACCTTGGCCAGCAGCACCGCCTTGCGGCGCAGCGTGGGGGCGCGCGTCAGCCAGTTGGCTTCCGGCAGCATGCCGATGACTTCCGAGTGGGCGTGTTGGCCAATCTGCCGAATCAGGTTCTGACGGTAGGCGTCCGGCATCCAGTCTTTGGCCTCAATGGCGATGTCCGCCGCGATCTTGTCGTCGAAATGCTGCTGATACTGTGCGTCAGTTGTCATGCTTGCCTCTTGGTGATTCGTATTTTTCACATTAAACATAAAAATGTGAATCACTTTAACTAACCATAAGGCTACAAACTGATAACAAAAAGATCAAACGTAATTCATGTGGTTTTGCGAGGATACTCACAAGGGTATTTATTATTTTGTTGATTTTATTTGATAAATAAAGTGATTAATTCCTTGTTTATGGCAGGTCAAATGCCCTGAAAGCGCCTTTTGTTTTCTTTTTGTTAAAATTTGGTTTGGCGTGGACTGGCATTTATGTGATACGTAATTAAGCTATATGGTGAAAATTTATGAATTTCGGAGGGCACATGCAGCAGTTACACAGTTATCTTTCTGGCGCCTGGGTGTACGGGCAGGGAGAGGGGCGCGAGATCCGCCATGCCGTGACCGGCGAGACGCTGTACCAGGTTTGCTCCGACGGCCTGCCGTTGGCGGCGAGCCTGAACTATGCGCGCAGCCACGGCGGCCCGGCGCTGGCGCACATGACGTTCCAGCAGCGCGCCCAGATGCTGAAAGCGGTGGCGAAACACCTGCAGGCGCATAAAGAGGCGCTGTATCAGATTTCCTATCAAACCGGCGCGACGCGCAGCGACGGCTGGGTTGATATTGAGGGCGGTATCGCCACGCTGTTCGCCTATGCCGGCATGGCCGGCCGCGATCTGCCGGACGATACCCTGTGGCCGGAAGACGAGCTGATCCCATTGTCGAAACAGGCGCAGTTCGGCGCCCGCCACGTGCTGACCTCGCGCCCCGGCGTGGCGCTGCACATCAACGCCTTCAACTTCCCGTGCTGGGGCATGCTGGAAAAACTGGCGCCGACCTGGCTGGCGGGCATGCCGGCCATCATCAAGCCGGCCACCGCTACCGCGCAGCTGACGCAGGCGATGGTCAGGCTGATTGTCGACAGCGGGCTGGTGCCGGAAGGGGCGCTGCAGCTGGTTTGCGGCGGCGTCGGCGACATGTTTGCGCACCTGGATTATCAGGATGCGGTGACTTTCACCGGTTCGGCGCAGACCGGACAGCGGCTGCGGGCACACCCGCGCCTGCTGGAGAAATCGATCGCGTTCACCATGGAGGCGGATTCGCTCAACTGCTGCGTGCTGGCAGAAGACGTGACGCCGGAGATGCCGGAGTTTGCGCTGTTCATCAAAGAAGTGTGCCGTGAAATGACCGCCAAGGCGGGGCAGAAATGCACCGCGATCCGCCGCATCATCGTGCCGGCGGCGCAGGTGGCGGCCGTGCGTCAGGCCTTGTTGCAGCGCCTGGCGGGGGTGACGGTGGGCGATCCGCAGCTGGAACAGGTGCGCATGGGGGCGTTGGTCAGCCACGAGCAGCGTGATGATGTGCAAAGCAAGGTGGATTTCCTGCTGCGCAACGGCTGCGAACCGCTCTGTGGCGCGGCGCTGGATAAGCTGGAGGTTCTGGGCGACGGTGCGCGCGGCGGGGCGTTTTATCCGCCGACCCTGCTGTATTGCGCCGATCCGCTCACCCATCAGGCGGTGCACGGCACGGAGGCCTTCGGCCCGGTGGCGACGCTGATGCCGTATGCGGATACCGAGCAGGCGATCGCGTTGGCGTTGCTGGGGCAGGGCAGCCTGGCGGGATCGCTGGTAACTGCCGATCCGGCATTGGCCAAGCGCTTCATTCGCGCGGCGGCCTGCGCTCACGGCCGCATGTTGATTTTGGATGAGCAGGCGGCGGCGGAGTCCACCGGCCACGGTTCGCCGTTGCCGATGCTGGTGCACGGCGGCCCGGGGCGCGCCGGCGGCGGTGAAGAGCTGGGCGGGCTGCGCGCGGTGAAGCACTATATGCAGCGCACGGCGATCCAGGGCAGCCCGGCGATGCTGGCGGCCATCGGCGGCGAATGGGTGCGCGGCGCGCCGGTCGTCGAGCATCCGGTGCATCCGTTCCGGAAATACTTCGAGCAGCTGCAGCTGGGCGACAGCCTGTTGACCGCGCGCCGCACCGTGACCGAAGCGGATATCGTCAACTTCGCCTGCCTGAGCGGCGACCATTTCTACGCGCACATGGACAAGATCGGCGCCGCCGACTCGCTGTTCGGCGAACGGGTGGCGCACGGTTACTTTGTGGTGTCCGCCGCGGCCGGGCTGTTTGTTGACGCCGCCGTCGGGCCGGTGATCGCCAACTACGGCATGGAGAATCTGCGCTTTATCGAGCCGGTGAAGATCGGCGATACCATTCAGGTGCGGTTGACCTGCAAAAAGAAAATCCGAAAGCCGCAGAAAACCGCCGAAGATCGCCCGCACGGCGTAGTGGTGTGGGATGTGCAGGTGTTGAATCAGGAACAGCAGCCGGTGGCGCTGTACAGCATTCTGACGCTGGTGGCGCGCCAACAGGGGGATTTCGAGGCGTGATGCGCGTTTGCCGCCGCCGGTAACGCCGACGGCGGCAAATCAGTCAGATCAACGGCTGGCCGCGCAGCTGTTCCAACACTTTCAGCGGTGAACGCTGCGGATCCTGCATTTTATTCACCGGCAGCAGGAAGGTCTGTTCCAGCATAAACTGGCCGCCCATCGCGGCGTGCGGCGTTTGGTCCGAGAAGCAAATCCAGCTGCTGCCCGGCGGGAACGACAGCGCCAGCTGTGGGCCACGCTGCTGATAATCGCCATCGGCCTTCATGGCGTCATGCAACTGCAGCATCAGGTGGTCATAATGGCTGCGGCGGGTTTTGGTGATGCGCACCTGGTGCTGCAGCCAGCTGCTTAACGCAGAATAGCGGGCCAGACGCGGCATAAAGCGTTCAGCCAGCTCAGGGAACGGCTCGCCGACCCGCCATTGGCGATGTTCACCGTGTGGATTGATGTTGGTGAAAATGCGCAGAATGCGTTCGCCGTAGTTCGGGCGCGACGGGAAAGCGTCGACGTGCAGCCGGCTGTCGTCTTTGCGCCAGGAGCTATTGGCGCGCCAGGCGGAGACCGGATGCAAACGCAGGCTGCCGGTTGGGTGGTGCAGCGCCTCCTGATACTCGGGCAACAGCCCGGCGATCAGCTGACGGCACGACTGGTAATAGCGCTCCAGCAGTTGCTGAACCTGCTGCCGGCGTTCCGCGACGGCGACGCCGGTCAGCTTGCCGGACAGCGGCTGATAGCTGATGTTTTTGCGCTTCGGATCGACCAACGTCGGATCCAGCAGCGGCATTTCCTGCTCAGACAGGGTGAAGGCCAGCTCGGGCAAAAACAGCACCTTGCCCTGTTCCAGTTCGCTGACCGCGCTGGACGCTTCTTGCGCCGCCCATTGTCGCAACGGCAGCGTCAGAACGGCCCGTTCACGCGTAATATCGCCAGTAGGCATGAGATCTCCTTGCAAATCTATATCGCTTTATTCCCGTCTTTCAGGTTGCCGCGTGGTTGGCTGCACTGGCTTGCGCAGTGGCTGGCTGGAGCGGCGCCAGAAATTTTTGCGCCGGTCGCCCAATTGCAACGTGAAATTTGCGGGTTCTATTATGGATGTATCAGCAGGGCGCAGTGCGCCGAAGCGTGCGATGGCTTCCTGATATATAGAATAGTCCTGATAAGAGTATCACCGGCAACGCCAATAAAAAGTAAACGGGGGCTAAACGGGGCCTGGCGTAGGCACGAATAATCAAAAATGGCACGAATGGGTTGTTGAACGGCGTATTTTTTATCTTATTGAATTATATTAGAAATAAATATCCTGCTTATTTATTGGCGTTATTTCATTCAGAGAGCGGGGCGCGTCGGTGAAATAATGTTGCGGAGGGAAACTATTTCATTTTTGCCGGGTGAATAAATCGGGCCGCCAAATTTTGGTGACCCGATGATTGCTTAAGCGCCGTAAATGCAGTTTTTGCCTTTTTTCTTGGCCTGATACAACGCGCTGTCCGCCTCATTGATAAAGCTGATCGGCGTATCGTTGTACATATGAGGCACTTTGGCGCAGATGCCGATGCTGATGGTGACGATGCCGTGCGGGTTGCCCTGATGCGGAATTTTCAGATCGCGCACCGCCTGGATGACGCGTTCGGCGAAAATCAGCGCGCCCTGCACGTCGGTATCCGGCAGGATAATCCCCATCTCTTCGCCGCCGTAGCGCGCCAGAATGTCGTTGCTGCGGCACGCCAGCCCCTTCAGCGTTTGGCCGATTTGCTGCAGGCACTGGTCGCCGGCGACGTGGCCATAGCTGTCGTTGTACTGCTTGAAGTAGTCGATATCCAGCATCAGCAGCGCCACGCTGCGGTAGTTGCGCGAAGCCCGCGCCAGCTCGTTCTTCAGCGCGATATCAAACTGGCGGCGATTGGCCAGACCGGTCAGGCCGTCCAGCAGCGCCAACTCTTCGAGCATCTGGTTGATGCTGGTCAGCTGATCGCGGGTGCGCATCAGCTCGGCTTCGGTTTGCATGCTGTGCTTGATTTGCCGCAGCAGCACCATGCCCATCGCCAACAGGATCATCAGCAGGGAGAGGCCGCCGGCGGCGAACAGGCCGGCGTCGGTGCGCCAGTCCGCCAGCGCGTCGCGCTTCGACAGCCCGGCGGCGATCACCAGCGGAAAGCGATTGACCCGCGAATAGCCGTAGATGCGCTCCACTTTGTCGTACAGCGAGGTGATGGTGGCGTTGCCGAACTCCGAATGCGGTAAAATTTCGCTGAACAACACGCCCTTGGCGATGTTTTTACCGATCGAGGCCGCTGAGTAAGGGCGGCGGTAAAGGATGGTGCCGTCCGCCAGCAGCAGGTTCAACGAGGCGTCGGTGTTGAGGGCGAAGCTGTCGTAAAACTGGCGGAAATAATCGACGTACAGCGTCGCCAGCACCACGCCGCCAAAGCTGCCGTCCGGGTTGTTGAAGCGCCGTGATACGGGGATGATCAGATCGCCGCTAGTGCGGCTGCGGATCACCTTGCCGATGTACAGACCGCCGCCGTCGCGGTTTTGATGGTATTTGAAGTAATCACGATCGGCGTTGTTGGCGTTCTTGATGAACTTGCCCGAGGAGGTCGCCAGCCAGCGGCCGCGCGCATCGTAGATAAACAGCCCATGCAGCTGCGGCAGATTGCCGACCTGCGTCTGCATGACGCGCTGCAGCCGCGTCAGCTGCGATGGGCCCAGCCCGTCGTTCTGGAGACGTTCGGTCAGATCGAGCAGATTGCCGTCCACCTGCATGAAGGTATCGTCGGCGTGCTGCGCCAGCGAGCGGGCGAGGTTGGCGGATTCATGCTCGGCGCTGCGCAGATCGCGCTGGTGCGCGTTCCAGATTTGCCAGCTGTTAAAGAGGATCAGCGTGGCGGCAACGATGATGACAAACACGCCGGCCTGAAATAATAATGGGGAGCTTTTAACGCTGCGCGGCGGCACGGCATCCTGTATGGGTTGCTGCTGAGTCATGTCACCCTTGTGGTTTGATTACTATTCAATTTGAGTTAAGAGCAATCCTATATTTTATGCATAAATGCGCCAGACCTCTAGCCCTTAACGAGGCGATACGGAGAAAGGCATGCCGCAATCTGCCTCTGCGGTGGTGTGAAGACTACGGAGTAAAGAGTCAATGTCGGATTACATCATGATCGCTTTACTGACGCTGGCGGTGTATTACCCCCTTACGCTGGGGGCGCTGGCGGGGATGATGTACATCGCCTGGCGGCGCCGCCGATCGCCCTACTGGCGGTTGGGTTTGGTGCTGTTGGCGCTGCTGTTCGTGCTGTTCGCCAAGGCGGCGTATGACTGGCACCGCTATAGCTAGCGGCGCCATGGCGGGTTATTCGACGTTGATCATCCAGTTGACGCCAAATTTATCGGTCAGCATGCCGAAGCCTTTGGCCCAAAAGGTGGCTTGGTAAGGCATCGTCACCTGGCCGCCCTGCGCCAGATTATCGAACAGCTTGCGCCCTTGCTCCGCATCGCTGGGGTTCAGCGACAGCGAGAAGCCTTTATGGGAAGCGCCGCCGCTGTCGTCCTGCGGACAGCCGTCGGAGGCCATCAGCACACCGTCACCGATCAGCAGGCGCGCATGCATGATCGCCTCCGGGTTGACGTCCTGTGGACCGCCTTGCCGAGCCTCTTCGGGCATATCTTTGTAACGCATGACCATTTCAATTTTGGCATTCAACTGCTGCACGTAGAAGTTAATCGCTTGCTCACAGTTACCGCTGAAAAACAGATAGGGTTGTACCAGCATGACATTGACCTCGGTTGTGGCCCGACAGGCAACGACCGGCCCACGGGCAGGAAGAAATGGTTGCTGGCGGCAATGATTGCCGTCGGTGACTTATTAGTGTAGTTCCCTTGGCGAAGAATGCTTGTGCGAGGCGAGCGCGCCTTCGCCAGCGGTGTGGCGGGCGAAGGCGCGGGGGCGTTAATACAGCGAAGGTTCGCCGGGCGGACGGGTTTTAAACCGGCGATGCAGCCACATGTACTGATCGGGTGCCAGCAGCACCTGTTCTTCCACCACGCGGTTCATCATGGTCGCCGCGCGCGTTTCATCGTCCAGCGGGAAGTCCTTCAGCGGCGGCTGTACGATCAGCTCATAGCCCTGCGCATGCGGCAGCCGGCGCGGCACGAAAGGCACGATCGACGGCCGCCCCATGCGCGCCAGGATAAAGGTACCGGTTGTCGTGGCGGCGTTTTCAACGGCGAAGAACGGCGCGAACACGCTGCTTTGCGGACCGTAATCGTGATCCGGCGCGTACCACAGGATTTCCCCCTGTTTCAGGTTGCGGATCATGCCTTTGATATCTTTACGATCGATCATGAACTTATTCGAGCGCAGCCGGCCGCGGGTCTGGACCCACTCCATCAGCTTGTTGTTATGCGGGCGATGCACGCCGATACCGGGATTTTGCATGCCGAAAATGCGCGCGCCCAGTTCCAGCGTCAGGAAATGCAGGCCGATCAGCAGAACGCCTTTGCCGTCCTGGCGTGCCAGCTGCATGTTTTCCATGCCGCTCACCTTGAACCAGCAGGCGATGCGCCAGTCGGGCCAGAACCAGGCCATGCCGACTTCGAACAGGCCCATGCCGACGGACTCAAAATTTTTGACGATCAGCGCCTCGCGCTCGGCGGCGGGCATTGCGGGGAAGCAGAGTGCTAAATTGCGGCGCGCTATTTTTACCCGGCGTTTCATCAGGCGCATGGCTATTCTGCCGAGGCCGTGTCCAAGCCGATATATGAGCGGGTAGGGCAGTAACACCAAGAGATAGAGCATTCCTAGCCCTATCCACAGCAACCAATAACGAGGGCGCAAGAATTCGCGCTCAAAGCGTTGGTTTGAAAGCATTTTTCCTGTTCTTCCTTTTCTTTCCCAATGGGACCTTAACCCAAATTGTTATACGGCGAATGATAGAACATTTGGTGCTAAATAGGGGTTTCCATTAATGCTTTTTTTTGCGCTTTATTTAGCAACGCACGGATAACGGGGCAAGTTAGGATTTTTACCGAGGAAAAGGAGGATATTTACCGCTATTTCAACCGGCTGACGCAATTGAAAAATAAAGACACAATTAAGCGCATCGCAAAAGTGACAACCGCTATGTAACCTTAGAGAAACAGTAACGCGGCGGAACCGTCCCAAACGGCGGCCAGCGCGTACAGCAGTGCGAGAATCAGGATGAACGGGGCATTGAACATGGGCGTTTCCTCCCGGAGATTTGTTTAAAGTTTAGTCTGTCGAGATGACAGCAGGATGAAATTAGATCGTTTTTTGTACGGTGAAATTCAGACGGACGGAAATGGGTAAACCGCTGATTTTTTACTATAGTCATAGTGTGAAGTTGTGCGTTTGTCGCCGTACGCCCTGCATTGAGCGGCAGCGGGCAGATTGCCCGGAGCAAGATCGCGGGGCGGGCGGTGCCGGGCGTGAAACATGTGACGCAATTCTCAGAGGGTTGGTCTGTAAGGATTTGACATGTCATATGAAAATGACGATCTAAACGGTGTTGAGCAACCGAGCGACTACGTGAAAACCACCGCCTGCGAAGTGCGCAGCGGTGTAAAAGCGGCGCTCGAGCAATCATGTGCCTGCATCAAGGATAATCCTTGGGCGGGGATAGGCGCCGGCGCCGTCGTGGGCCTGGTAATAGGATTTCTGTTAGGCAAAAGGTAATAGGGAGAGTAAAGATGGGCATCATTTCCTGGATCATTTTTGGTTTAATCGCCGGTATCCTGGCCAAATGGATTATGCCGGGCAAAGACGGCGGCGGGTTTATTATGACCGTGGTACTGGGGGTCGTGGGCGCCGTGGTCGGCGGCTATATCAGCACCTTCTTCGGTATGGGTCGCGTTGACGGCTTTAACCTGGGCAGCTTTGTGGTGGCGGTAATCGGTGCCCTGGTGGTGCTTTTTGTCTACAGGAAGATCAAAGGCTAAGCAGCCGTTGCTCAACAGGGTCGCCGCGGCGGCCCTTTTTCGTGAAATCAATCCGGCGGTGCGGCGCGGGGCCGTATCGGCTGAAAGGGGAATATCATGGGTCTGTTCGATAGCGTATTGGGTAACATTCTGGGCGGCGGCGCCAACGGTGGCAAAGGCATCGATTACATCGCCATTATGCAGTGGGTTGAGCAACAAGGTGGCCTGCAGGCCATTTTGGACAAGTTCCGTCAGGGGCAGTTCGGCGATATCGTCGGCTCCTGGCTCGGCAATGGCGAAAACCAACCGATTACCGGCGATCACGTACAGCAGGCGTTGGGTAGCGATGCGATTAATCAGCTGGCTGAAAAGCTGGGTGTCGATCCGGCTCAGGCCTCCAGCACCATTGCACAGTTCTTGCCAACGGTCGCGGATGCCGCTTCGCCAAATGGCGAAGTGCAGCAAGACAGCAACGAACTGGGCGACATGGTCGGCAAACTGTTCAAATAAGGCTTATGCTCCCGGCGTCTGGCCGGGGGCATTCACTCCGCTAATTCCCTCGATCGCCGTCAACGCCTGTTGCAGATGCGCCACCCAGGCGCGCACTTTCTCCGGAATAAATCGTAATGCGGGATAGACCGCGTGCAGCGCCATGGGCGGATAGCGGTATTCCGGCAAGACGGGCACCAGCGCCCCTGTCGCCAGCTGCTCGCCGATCAACGGCCGCTGAGCGCCGCCGATACCAAGCCCCGCCTCGATGGCCGTCAGCAGCGATAGCGTATTGTTGGCGCGGAACGTGGGCCGCAGCGCCACTATCTCGGGGCCGTGCGGGCCGATCAGGGTGAGCGTATCCCCGTCGTTCAATCCGCTGTAGCGAATGTGCGCATGTTTTGCCAGCTCCGCCGGCGAGCGTGGCGCGCCATGCTCTGCCAGATACGCCGGTGACGCTACCAGCAGGCGTTGCAGTTCGCCCAGCCGTTTCGCCACCATGCCGGGCGCGTGCAGTTCGCCGAAGCGCAGCGCCACGTCGATGCCTTCACCGATCACGTCGGCGCGCCGATCGTCCAGCAGCAGCTCGATGGTGAGATCCGGATGGCGCTGCTGGAAAGCGATGGCCAGCGGCGTGACGTGCCGCTGACCGAATCCGGTCGGTGCGTGAAGGCGCAGGTTGCCCTGCAGCCGGTGGCGCTGGCCGTGCAGCGCCTCTTCCGCTTCGTCGACCGCCGCCAGAATCGCTTTGAGGCGTTGATAATAACCGCTGCCGGCCTCGGTCAGGGAGACTGCCCGGGTGCTGCGAAACAGCAGCTGTGCCCCCAGCTCCTGCTCCAGACCGGCGATTTGCTGACTGACCGCCGGCTGCGTTAAGCGCAGATCGCGAGCGGCGGCCGACAGGCTGCCCAGCTCCGCCACCCGCACAAAGGTTTTCATTGCGTTCAGCTTATCCATGTCGATCTTGCCTATAGGTTTTTCTTATTAGTGTTAGTGGAGGTTCTCGTCTACCGCAAGCAGTGCTAATCAATAACACTCGGGGCATCGACAACCCGAGGAGTGACAAGATGAACGCAAAGCGACAGGCGTTAGTGATCGGCGCCAATGGCGTAATAGGGCGCCGATTGATTGAGGAACTGACCGGTCAGGGCTGGCCCGTGGTGGGTGTCTCGCGCCGGGGTGGGGAACCGGCGCCTGGTGTGCGCCACCTGCAGGTGGATCTGCTGGATGCGGAGGCAACGCGCGACGCGCTGCGGCCGCTGAGCGCGATTAGCCACGTCTTCTATGCCGCCTATCAGGATGCGCCGGATTGGGCGGGCCTGGTGGCGCCCAATCTGCAGATGTTGCAACACGTCGTCGAGGGGCTGGGGCCGATCGCGCCAGCGCTGGAGCATATCAGCCTGATGCAGGGCTACAAGGTGTATGGCGCCCATTTGGGGCCGTTTAAAACACCGGCGCGTGAAAGCGACGCCGGACATATGCCGCCGGAGTTTAACGTGGCACAACAGCAGTATCTGGCGCAGCGTCAGGCCGGCAAACGTTGGCACTGGAGCGCCATTCGCCCGAGCGTGGTGGGGGGCTTCTCCCTCGGCAATCCGATGAACCTGGCGTTAAGCATCGCGGTTTACGCGTCGATCAGTAAAGCGCTTGGGCTGCCGTTGCGTTTCCCCGGCAAACCGGGCGCTTACCACCGCCTGCTGGAAATGACCGATGCCGGGCTGTTGGCGCGTGCCACGCTCTGGGCGGCGACCGAACCGGCGGCGGCCAATCAGGCGTTTAATATCAACAATGGCGATCTGTTTCGCTGGAGCGAGATGTGGCCAAAAATCGCCGCTTACTTCGGGCTGGAATGCGCGCCGCCGCTGTCGATGCCGTTGGAGAGCATGATGGCGGACAAAGCGATGCTGTGGCGAGAGATGGTGCAACGGCACCAATTGACCGAACCGGACTATCGCGCGGTGGCCGGCTGGCGTTTCGCCGACTTCGTCTTTTCCTGGGACTATGACATGTTCGCGGACGGCAGCAAGGCGCGGCGTTTCGGTTTCCATCAGTTTGTCGAAACCGAAGCCATGTTTTTCTCGCTGTTCGATGAGTTCCGCCGCCGCGGCATCATTCCCTGAGCGCGGCATCGGTTTCCCCGCAGCGCAGGCTGCGGGGAACGGTTTCAGAACGTCAACATGATCTTGCCGATGTGCTCGCTGGACTCCATCAGCGCATGCGCGGCGGCGGCCTGCTCGAGCGGGAAGGTTCTAAAAATTTGCGGCTTCAGCACGCCGCGCTCCAGCAGCGGCCAAACCTTCTCGTGCAGATCGGCGGCAATCTGCGCTTTGTCCGCGACGCTGCGTGAGCGCAGCGTTGAACCGGTATGGGTCAGGCGTTTCAACAGCAGCGGCATCAGATTGAGCTCTTTTACCACGCCATTTTGCGTGCCGATTTGTACGATGCGGCCTTCCATCGCCGCGGCTTGATAGTTCTTGGCCAGATAGTCGCCGGCGATCAGATCGACGATCACGTCGGCGCCTTTGCCGTCGGTGGCGTCTTTGGTGCGTGCGACAAAATCTTCGCTGCGGTAGTTAATCGCCACGTCGGCGCCCAGCGCCAGGCTGGCCTGGCGCTTCTCTTCGGAGCCAACGGTGGTGATCACCTGCGCGCAGAAGGCTTTTGCCAGCATGGTGGCGACTGTGCCGATGCCAGAGGTGCCACCGTGGATCAACACGGTTTCGCCGGCTTTGAGGTGGCCGCGCTGGAACACGTTGACCCAGACGGTAAAGAAGGTTTCCGGTAGCGCGGCGGCCTCGGTCAGGCTCAGACCCGCCGGCACCGGCAGCGCATTGCTTTCATGCACGGTGCAGTATTCGGCATAGCCGCCGCCGGCGATGAGGGCGCAAACCCGATCGCCGAGCGCGAAGTGGGTCACGCCTTCACCGATGGCGACGACTTCGCCGGCGATTTCCAGGCCGGGGATATCCGAAGCGCCGGGCGGTGGCGCATAGTTCCCCTGGCGCTGCAGCACGTCGGGGCGGTTAACGCCGGCGGCGGCGATTTTCACCAGGAGCTCGCCCGCTTGCGGGGCGGGCACCGGGCGTTCGGTGACGACCAGAACCTCGGGAGCACCCGGTTGGCTGATCTCAATGGCTTTCATCGTGCCGGGCTGCGCTGCATTTGTTGACATGCTCATTCTCCTCATCGTGGCGGACGTGGTTATCCAGGCGGAACGCCCGCAATAAAGTCTGCTGTTAGCTTAGCGAAATCGAATGAGGTGCGCGTGGTCGAATAGAGCGGTTTTGCGAGGAAGGGAGGACGCCGCCGCGATGGGCGGCTGGATATCAATCGTTAGGTGGGATGCGGAACCCTTTTAACGAGACGATAAAGTGTTCTTTCCCTTTGGAGATCTTGGCGCCTTTATCGCACCACAGGCTGGCAAGCTGGAAGAAGTCATCGCTGCCGATATCGTAGGCCAGTTCGATTTTCTTGGCTGTGCCGGCGCGGATGAGCTTTTCTGCTTCCTGATGGTTTGCAGCTTTAATTATGGTCATGGGCGAAATCCTTGGTGTTAAGCCAGAGCGGATAATCGCGAATCATCATATGGCCATAGTGTGACATTTTTGTGATGAAAACATGACGGTCCACGAAGGCGCGGCGTGCGGCGTGCCGTGCCTTCGCGGTGTGAACACGTTATCGATTACCGATCGTGCGGGCGAACGAATGTACTTTTTTTCTGATATTTTAAGTGTTTATAGAGCGAATGGCCCGCAATGCCGGCCAAGGCAGCCAAGAGGGCAAGGGATGCTGTGGCCATGAACATCACCTCCGAATAAGAATGGCAAGGAGGCGTATTTGTGACATTCATCACTTTACGGGGCAATGAGAGCAATCTGTAATCGGGCATGAGGGAGGAGCAAAAAAAAGCGCCTATAGGGAGGCGCATAAAGATTTGCAACACAGCTTGTTGTGTTCAACACCAGGAGGAGTGGTGAACTGGCGCTATTTTATGCAGCGGCGAGGGCGGCTGATATAGGTATTACTCCGAAAGCGCCGCTACCACTCATAGCCCAACTGAATGTTGTAATCGGGATCCTGATTGGTGGAGTAAGGATCGGATTGGCGGCGGCGATCGGTTTTCTTCACCGGGCCTTCATAGGCGGGATAAGGTTTGGCGCGCGGCTTGCTGCAGCCTGGATGATCGCATTCGATATCGACGCGAAAACCGTTCTTGTCGCGTGCCTCTGCCCAGGTAATCGGCGGTTTCGCCGCCTTGGGGACCGGCCCCGGCGGAGCCACCGGTTTTGGGGGCGGGGAAACGCTGGGCTCTGGGGGCTGATAATTCAGCTCCAGCGCGCCCAGCGGGGCGCTGCAAGCGGCAAAGGCCAGCAGGGCGGTAACGCTGGCGGCCGGTAATGTGAGCCATCTCGGCATGGTGAATCTCCCTGAATGATTTCTTTGTGCAACTATAAAACATCGTAACGATAATTACTATCATTTGTCTTGACTGGTAAGGAGAAGACGCGCGGCGATAGCGTCGACAAACAGGGTCAAATCCTGTGCGTTTAGCCGAGGTAAACTGCACGACGAGGCGAAAAGAGTTGCTATTGCCGCCCGCTCGTGAGTTAATGCTTACCGGCCTGTGGTACAGACCTATTTATGCACGACATTTTGAGTAAAGTAGTTCAAATTAAAAGCGTTATCCCGGATAGCCCTTCTCTGACGAATTTCCTTTCCAGTGCCTCCATAAGTAACTGATGACCGGCTATATCGCCCATAGCGGCTTACATTTATTATTGAAGGAAGATAGACATGTCTAACCTGATCAAAGGTCAAGTGAAGTGGTTCAACGAAGCTAAAGGTTTTGGTTTCATCACCCCAGCAGACGGCAGCAAAGATGTATTCGTACACTTCTCTGCTATCCAGGATCAAGGCTTCAAGACCCTGGCTGAAGGCCAGAACGTACAGTTCTCTATCGAGAACGGTGCGAAAGGTCCATCTGCGGCTAACGTTACCGCTATCTAATTGGCGTCTACCGCTGATTGAAAAAAACCCGCTGCGGCGGGTTTTTTTATGCCTGCAATTCGGCGGTGCGCAAAAAAAAGCCCGCAAGTCTGCGGGCAAAAGTTCCTTGTTACTTCTTCATTTGCGAGCGCTTCTCTGGGGGGGAAACGCCTGAAGACAGGCTACGCGAGGCCGGCTTAAGATTCTGCGGCCAAACCGTTAAGAAAGTGAAAATCCGGGCGGCGGCTACGCTGAGAGCGAGGCCGGATTGGTGCGGGGCGGTGTCCTTCCCCCTGGGTTTTGTCATACACTGATGCCAATCGCAAATGATGGGGAACGGTATGCAGGTTAACGATCGAGTGACGGTAAAAACAGACGGCGGCCCGCGGCGCGAGGGCGTCATTCTGGCCGTAGAGGTATTCAACGAAGGGACTATGTATCTGGTTTCTCTTGAAGACTATCCGGCGGGCGTATGGTTTTTTAATGAAATCGACAGCCGTGACGGGACGTTTGTGGAGCCATGTCGCGAGCATGGGCAGTAACGTCGGTTAATCTCATTAATTTGCTAATGAAATTGTCCATTTTGAGATTATTTCATTACGGTAAGATTTTTTTTATCGCCGGCAAAAAATACCCGCTGCGCTAGCGGGGGGATAGCGCAGCAGGTATTCTTTTGGTGGTTCCAGTATCCGATATCCCGGTGACTTTATCCCCGGATATTTAACGGTCGACAAAACAGAGTGGGGGCATTCTCTGCGGCTCAACGGCTATTGACAAATATTCCACTGGTCAGCGTATCGGTCAAACGAACAACGTGGTAAATGATCTGCTTGTTGTGCGTCTTTATTTTCCGCTTGATGTTTCCCTTGTGGGAGGAGACCGTTTTGGCCTTTATTTGCATCTGGTCTGATATCTGGATGGTGCCTTGACCGGACATCCACATGCGTAACATGTTCGATTCGGTCTGGCTCAGCGTTACCGGCGTTTGGTCCAGAGAGGACTTCTCCGCCCGTAGGGACGTTCTCTCGAGATAGTGACTAAGTAGCTGATTCATAGTCTCTGGTTTGATGGATTTTGACGATATGATGACGTTCTTGCGAACATATAAATAATCGTCGAAATGTACATTGGTAATAGCCATGAAGATGAAGAATAACGTATCCGGGTGCAGTGAAATCACCCGTTTTATTCGCTCGGTGGCGTTTGCTTCGTGGATGAAGCAGTCCTCGTTAATAAACACCAGGCTCGGATTCAACTTGCTGCATTTTTCATGCAGGCTGTCAATATCCTCGATGGCATTAATATGGCGTTTTTTCACGCCATGCGAAGTCAGATAGTCGGTTAATCCCAATCTGGTATAGCTACATGAATCCATGATGATCGTTGGCATATCGCACCCCCACTTAAATCCGTTTTACTGCGGTAATATGAGAAAAAGCCTGAAAAGCCGAAAGGCAAAATGGAGCAATAATTCAGTGTAGCCAGTGTTCTATCAATAAACACGACGGCACTCAATGATATTTTCATACTAAACTTATTAATCACATGAATCTATAAGTTTGGCTTAAGTCAGCGAGATTTGCTGCCCGCTCGGCGTTGACGCGATCGGCCTGACTTGCGCTTGGCGCCCGCGCTTGCTGACATTGCTTGCCGAGATTCTGTTCATCATGTCACGAAACAAAATTTTAGTTTGCTAGGAAAAGTCTTAAAAAAAATTCATGTGTTGGCTTTTTGAAGTTTTTCAGTGCGTTTTTTGAGCGCTTAAAAAGTGTTCTTTTGGTCTCTTTGTTTTTTTAATGATAAAAATCATTAAGTTGAATCATACCCTTCCTCACCTGTTAATGATAATCACTTCTTTTTTTATCATAACAACCAACAAAAGTTAACGTTGTGGCTGAAATGTGTAGCTTAATTGTTGCTATAAATCACCGTTTTACAATGAGTTATCTGGATATTTATTTTGATTGAAATAATTTTGGTGAATATTTAACGGTGATTGAGTTGTTTTTCTAAACTATCATCCTGTTGCCCGCGCCAGCGGGGCGGGGGGCAGGTCGGAGTTGTCTCCGGCCCGCGTTGGTTTTAACTTGCCTTTCCACCTTTCAAAAGCAGGATGTCGCAGTGAGACAGAATCAGTATGGGCAGCCAATAGGCGATGCCCTTCCTCATTGGCAGCCGGCAGGCCTGCCCGGGCACAGGTTGCTGCAAGGGCGGTTTTGCCGCCTTGAACCCCTTAGCCTTGAGCGCTGGGGGGATGAGCTCTATCGAGCTTACCAAACCGCCGAGGACGACCGAGACTGGACCTATCTGTTTTGGGAACGGCCGCAGACGCGCGAGGATTTTCAGCGTTACCTCCAGGCTCAGGCGTCCAGCGCTGACAGAAACACGATGGTGGTGGTCGATCAGGCGAACGGGCGCGCCGTGGGGACCTGCGCTTTTTTGCGCATCGATCCCGGCAACGGCGTGGCCGAACTGGGCACCATCAACTGGTCGCCGCTGATGAGGCGCAGCGCGCTGGGCCTCATCAGCGGCGACCAGTTGATGAGGCGCAGCGCGCTGGGCAGCGAGGCGATTTTCCTGATGCTGCGGCATCTGTTTGACGATCTTGGCTATCGGCGCTGCGAATGGAAGTGCGATAGCCTCAATTTGCCTTCGCGCCAGGCCGCCGAGCGTTTGGGGTTCCGGTACGAAGGCACTTTCCGCCAGGCGGTTGTCGTCAAAGGGCGCACGCGCGACACCGATTGGCTGTCGATCATCGACGCGGAATGGCCGGCGCGACACGCCGCCTTTGCCGCCTGGCTGTCGCCGGATAACATCAGCGATGACGGGCGGCAAGCGCGGCGTTTGCAGGCCTTCCAACTCGGATAGCGCCGCGCGCCTTAGGCCGTCTCTGGCAGACAGTGGCGCAGCGAGTCCAGCGCCAGCCGGATGTCCCGTTCCTCCGTCATCCAGTTGACCAGCGCGGCGCGGATCCCCGGCTGATGGCTATAGGTCGTTGGGGTGCAACGCACCACGCCGTGCCGGTTAAGGCGCTCGAGAAAGCGATCGCGCGCCGCTTCGCTGTCGCCCAGCGGGCGGCTGAGCGCGAAGCACACCACGTTCAAATTCACCGGCGCCAGCAAATGGAAGCCGTCGTCGGCCGCTAACGCCGCGCCCAGCGCCTGCGCCAATCGGACGTTGCGCTCGACGATATCCCGTATGCCGCTGCGGCCATAGGCTTTCAGCGTCAGCCAGAGCGGCAGGGCGCGAAAGCGCCGCGAATTTTCCGGCGTCAAATGCAGATAGTTGTCCGGCCGCGGCGTCGGCGCTTCCAGGTAGGCCGAATGGTTCTGAAATACCTGCATCTGCAGATCCAGATGGCGGGTAAATTGGATCGCGCTGTCATAAGGCACGTTCAGCCATTTGTGCGCATCGACGGTGATGGAGTCCGCCTGTTGCCAGCCTGCGAGTCGCGGTGCATACAGCGGCGAACAGGCCGCCACGCCCCCGAAGGCCGCATCGACATGCAGCCAAAACGGATAACGCTCCCGCAGCGCCAGCAGACGCGGCAGATCGTCGAAGGCGACGGTGTTGACCGTGCCGGCGCTGGCCAGCACCAACGTGGGGCGGCCCTCGCCGGCGGCGAGCTGCCGCTCCAGCGCCGCCATATCCATGGCCTCAGACTCCGGCAGGCTGGCGACGGTCGTCAGCGCGTCGCGGCCGATGCCGAGCATGCTGAGCGCCTTTACGCTGCTGGCGTGCGGATTGGCCGCCAGCACCCGGATGGGCCCCAGCGCCGCCAGGCCCCGTTGGGCAATATCCACGCCGTGCTGTTGGCCCAGCCACTGCCGGCCAATGGCCAGCCCGGCGAAATTGGCCATGGTGGCACCGCTGACCAGGCTGCCGCTGAACGCTTCCGGCAGGCCCAGCAGGGATTTCAACTGCGTCACGGCGGCCAGCTCGATCGCCGCGGCGATCGTATCATGGCTGAGCTGGCTATTTTGGTCTGTCACGCTAACCAGCCAGTCCGCCGCGACCGCCGCCGGGGTGCCACCGCCGGTGACGAAGCCGAAATAACGCGGGCCGGCGCTGGCGGAAATGCCCGCCTGATAACGCTGCCAAAAGTCATCCAGCGCCGCCAGGGCGCCTTCACCGTTTTCCGCCAGCCGATCGTCACCGGGTTGCAGCTGCTGTTGCGCGAGCGGTGGGCACACCGAGCGCTGCTGCAGCCCGGCCAGAAAATCTTCCGCCAACTGGCGGGTGTGGTCGAGGATCTGCGGAAACTGTGTAAGATCCTGTTGTAAACGTGGGTGCATGGCGGCTCCGAAGCATCAGGGATAGATGGCATAAACATAGAACAGTTGCCTGCGGGCCAAAATCGATGAAAAATAACCTTTTTGGATAATCCGGCTAACCAGTGATGAGTGAACGCCTTCCCCTGCATGTCTTGCCGACCTTCGTTATCGCCGCCAGGTTGGAGAATTTGCGCGCCACGGCGCAGCAGGTGCATTTAACGCATGGTGCGGTCAGCCAGCAAATCCAGCTGCTGGAGCAGGCGGTCGGCTATTCGCTGTTTGAACGGCGCGGGCGCGGTGTGCGTCTGAATGCGGCCGGGAAAGAGATGCTGGCGGCGGTAGAGCCGGCGCTGCAGGCGCTGCAGCAGGGCGTTGCCCGCGCCCGGCGCGCCGCGGCAAGCCAGACGCTGCGTATCAGCGTGCTGCCGTCTTTTGCCCATTACTGGCTGTTGCCGCGCCTGCCGGCCTTCCATGAAGCCTGCGCCGATATTGCGCTGGATATCGATGCGTCGCTGACATTGCAGGATCTGTCGCAGCGCGGATTCGATGCGGCGATCCGCATCGGCAACGGCCAGTGGGCGGGGCTGCAGGCACAGCGTATCGCGTCGGGCGATGTGCTGCCGGTCGCCTCGCCGGACATGGCGCGGCAATGGGGAACGGCATTCGAGAACGGCGGCGACGTTCCCTTGCTGGAGCACGACGTCAGCCCCTGGCGCGCCTGGTTCAATACGCAAGGGCGCTCGCTGTGCGGGCGGCAACAGGCGTTGTTCAACGATGCCGGATTGTTGATTCGCGCGGCCGAGCAGGGGTTCGGCATCGCGCTGGCGAAAAAGCTGCTGGTGCAGGATGCGATCGCCGCCGGGAGTCTGGTGGCGCTGGCCGCGCCCTGTCGCCTGAGCGATGACGACGTTTATCTGGTGTGGCCGCAGACCGCCGGGTTGACGCCGGCGGTCTTACGTCTGCTGCAGTGGCTGCAGCAACAGTTGGCGGCTATTTAACGGCGCAGCCACGCCGGCTGCGAGGTGCCGAGCGCGGTCGCCGGCAGCGCCCATTGCAGCGCCGTGCCCTGCAGGCTTAACGGGGCGCGCAGACGTTGCGCGGCGCCCCAGTCGGTCAGTTCCGCTTCCGGGTTTTCGTCGGTGGGGCCGGCCGGCGTCAGGGCTTGTGGCCGATAATGCGCCGGATAGGGATGCGCCAGCAGCAGTTGCGCCGTGCGCGCCAGCGACAGCCTTGCGTGGTAGCCGGTGCCGCGGCTCAGGCGCTGCGCCATACCGGTCAGCACCGCCGCCGCCATCAAATAGCCGGTGGCGTGGTCCAGAGCCTGTACCGGCAGCGGCACCGGCAAACTGGCGCTGCGCCAAACCATGCCCGCCTCCGCCAACCCGCAGCTCATCTGCACCAGGCTGTCAAAACCGCGCCGGGTGCGCCACGGCCCGTTCCAGCCGTAGGCATTCAGACAGACGTCGATCAGGCCCGGCGCCAGCGCGCGTCTTTCCTCCGCGCCATAGCCCAACTTCTCCAGCGCCCCGGCACGGTAGCCATGCACGATCACGTCGGTGTTTCTCAGCAGATGTTCAAACGTATGGCGATCGTGCGC
This sequence comes from Serratia sp. A07, assembly GCF_058725505.1. Classification (NCBI taxonomy): domain Bacteria; kingdom Pseudomonadati; phylum Pseudomonadota; class Gammaproteobacteria; order Enterobacterales; family Yersiniaceae; genus Serratia; species Serratia sp. A07. The sequence goes on along the minus strand of NZ_JBZXDO010000001.1, from coordinate 303,788 downwards.
ATTGGTCAGGTTGAGGCGTGCGCTGCGCTTGCCCAGCATCACCTCGTGCTCGACGCCGGGTTCATCCCAACCGTAAGGATCGATGCGCAGCACGTCGGCACCCAAACCGGCGAGAAAACGGGTGGCGATCGGTCCGGCGAGAATGCGCGTCAGATCCAGCACCCGCACGCCGTGCAGCGGCCGGGCTATGGGCAGCGCCCAGCCCGGCGGCGGTGCTTCCGGCTGCAGCGAGGTGTGAATCAAGGGTTCGAGCGCCACGCTCTTGCCCTGAATATGTTGCCGCCACGCGGCCGCCGAGCGCATTTGGGCCGCACAGCCGCCGGCTTCGATCACGGCCTGCTCCAGCTCGCTCTTTTTCCAGCTCAGCACGCGCGCCGCCAGCGTGCCTTTGTCCGATGCCGGGCCCAGCACCTGTTCCACCGCTCGCCGATGGTGCGGCGCATTGGTATGCAGGCGTATCCATCCGTCTGCTGTCTCGTAGTCACCGGCCAGGGCGTCCCAGGCCGCAGGCAGCGTCCAACCCAACGGACGCAGCGTCCAGCCAAACCAGAGTGAGGCCAGGCGTTGATCGACCCAGACCTGCGGCGCTTCGGTTGCCTTGCGGAGAAGCAATTCGGCGCAGGCCAAACCGGCGGCGCTCCAGGCGGCGGTAGCCAATTCGGTGACGGGAAAAGCCGAAGGCAGTGCGCCGGTACCGCTTACGGTTAACCGGTCGCAGGGCGCGGGGCGCTGCCCGAGGCTTTGCCAAATCTCGTCAAGCAGAGTGTGGATCAGAGGCGTCATTGGCCACTCCTTGCGGGTCGTCGGAAATATAGCCTAGCGTAGCCCACCGCCGGCGGCCTTGCTAAGGCGCAACGTCGAACGTGCGGCCGTCGGCCAGCTTGGCACGTAGGCTGTGGGCCGCTACGCCGGCGAACGGCTGCGCGCTGAAGTTGGCGGTCAGCGTCGACCCGTCGCTAAACGTCGTCTGTTGCACCCAGCCGTCCCGATCGAGCCAGCGGAAGTCGGTCAGCGCTTTGTCCCACAGGGCCTGATGCAGCGGCCGGAAGGCGGCGTCGGCGCGTTTGATCGCCGGCAGGCGGGCCGCCAGGGTGGCGCGGCTCAGATGGAACATCGGCGCAGTGTTGTACAGCTGGCTGAGCAGACTGCGGGTGGTCTGAACGTCGCTAAACTTCAGATTGTCGTAATTCCAGTGGTGGCTGCTGACGATCGCATCGTGGAAAACGGCCTGGTACAGCGGCAGGCGGTAACGCGGATCGAATTCGACGGTGCGGTAGGGCTGTTTCACCTTGGCGGGGCGGAAGAAAAACGCCGGTTGGGCGTTGGGCCACCAGGCGCCGAGATAATAGGGCGAGGATTTATCCTGATTCATCTGTTTATCGCCCCAGCCGAATCCCCAGGTTTCCATGCCGTGGGCGAACATCAGGCTGCGGGCGGTCACCGCATTGCCGTCCTCCGAGCCGAGCGGCAGCTTAAGGGTGGCGCTGAACCAGGCCAGCCTGGCGTTGCGCGCTTCGGCCATTTGCGCCGCGCCGGTCGGGTGGTCGGGCTGATAGTCGTCGGAGACCATGCCGGTGCCGTCCACGTCGAGAAACAGGCTGTTCAACCCGGCCAGTTGCACCAACTCGCGCATGCGCTGTTGAGAATAGGGCAGGACGCAGCCCGGATTGAGGTAGTAACCCTGTTTGCCGAAGCCGGGTTTCTTGCTGCCGTCGGCGCGCACGATGGCGCAGGTTTCCCGCAGCGTCGTCGGCAGTTGCGCGGTGAGCCAGCTGTCGTTCACGCCGCGTGGAATGGCGGTATCGTAGGAGTCGTAGCTGGCGATCAGATAGCCGGCCGCTTTGGCGGCGGTTACCGCCTGCGGATGCAGGAAGGCGGCGGTCCAGTTATCGGTGCCCAACCACAGGCGCGGCAAACCCGCCTGGCGCAGCGCATCGATCACCGGTTTGGCCAGCCCTTGCCCCCAACGGTCCATCGGGGTTAACCAACGCCCCAGCTCTCGCTGTGCCCGCTCCCGCACCGCAGCGGCCTGGCGCTGCTGTGCCTGCAGAAAATCGGCGTCATCCGGCGTGGCGCCCAGCGGAATTTGCGCCGTCAACGCCTGGTTGATGCCGTCGATCAGGGGCTGTTGCTGCCAGCCCTCCGGTGTTTTGCCCGCCAGCTGCAGCAGGCGCTTTCTGCTCTCGGCATCCATTTGTTGCCGCAGCCCGGCGGCGGCCGGAGAGGCAAGGTAGTGCAGCAACCCCGGCCAATCTTTGACGTCTTCCGCCGCCAGCAGTTTGTCGCCCCACAGGTAGACATGGGTGGCACCGATCAGCTTTTCGCCTTCGGGCGCCTGCTGTATCTTCTCGCGCAGGCTGCTGAACTGGCCGCTTTGTTGCAAATAGTCGCGGTAGCGGCGGGCGCCGGACAGCGGGGTGTCGCCGACGTGCAGCAGCACCTCGAATGCCTGCTGTTGGTTGAAGCGGTTGAACTGATGCTCGGCGCGCATCTCCAGCTTTTCCTGCGCGGCGGCGAAGGTGACCCGGTTGCTGAACGGCGTCAACATCAGCCAGCTGTAGACCTTGCCCTGGTATTGCTGGCTCCACAGCGGCAGCTTCAGATCCCAGTTGGTATCCAGCGGCGTCATTTCCGCCGTCAGGTAATGGCGCCAGACCGCGTCGTCGAGCGGAATGCGGCTGCCTTCGCCGATCGGCAGCAACAGCGTTTCCGCCTGCGGCGGCAGGCGATACCAGCTCAGAAGCTGTGGCCGATCGCTGCTGAAGCTCAGGCGCAGATCGCCGTCCTCCAGCCTGGCGCTAATGTTGATCGCGCTCTGCGGCCAGCGCCAGCTGGCGCGTTGTGGCGACGCAGTGAGATCCGCCACCTGTTGCGCGGGCTGCGCCAGATTGACCGGCACAGCGCCGGCGGCAACGCGCAGCGTGGCGGGATCGAGTTCAAACTGAACGTCGCCTTGCTGCAGCAGCAGGGCATCGGCGGGAAAGCTGACGAGCAGCGCGAGCGCGAGCGGGGAAAGCCGGTGTTTCATCGGGGGCGTCCTTGAAAGATGAAGGAGGACAGTTTACCGATAAGCGCACTGGCGCCCAACGTTGTCGCTGCCTATTTGTGACATCGAAATATGATCGCGGTATTCCAGTTTATTTTTCGTTTAATAAATTAGCCTTTACTTCATTACCTGACGTCACTATACTCAGCCAAAATTTCGGTGGAGAAACCCAATTGGACAGTTGTAGTTGTAATAAAACAAATAAGGCAAGCTGACCAATTCTCTTCTGATTTGTTGCTTGCCGTTATCGGCGGGCAGCACCCCTCTCCAGTTATTCCTGAGCTGTGCATACCCGAATAAAAAACGTGTCCTGAGGCCTGGCGGTTTCAGGTGAATTGAGTTGGACGTTATTATGGTATTCTGCAGCCACAGCCTTTTCCCTCCAGGCACAGCACGCTGATTCGCTGATTTATTTTCGGCGCGACTTTGCGTGTGCTAAACAGCACATGATTTTATCTCCTGCGGTTAATTAAGGGGACAGTCATGGCTATGACTCCTTTCGTTTTAAATTTATTGCTGGCAATGTGCCTGGGCGCAGTGATTGGCGCCGAGCGCCAGTGGCGCCAACGTATGGCCGGCCTGCGCACCAATGCGCTGGTAGCGACCGGCGCGGCGGTCTTTATTCTCAGCTCCATGTCCACCGATCCGGCCAGCGCCGGCCGCGTGGCCGCGCAGATTGTCTCGGGTATCGGCTTCCTCGGCGCCGGCGTTATCATGCGGGAAGGGCTGAACATTCGCGGCCTCAACACCGCCGCCACGCTGTGGTGTTCGGCGGGGATCGGCGTCCTGTGCGGCCTGGGCCAGCATTGGGATGCGGTGGTCGCCACGCTGGTGATCCTGTGCGCCAATATCCTGCTGCGCGAAGCCGCGCAGCGCATCAACCTGCAGCCGCATCAGCAGGCGACCGATCTGGAACTGTGCTATCGCATTCAGGTGACCTGCGGCGAACAGGATGAAATTCTGGTGCGCACCCTGATTCTGCAGGCGCTGAACGGCGTCGCCTTGCGGCTGCAGTCCTTGCGCAGCGCCGATATTTCCAGCCCGGGGCAATTGGAAGTGTGCGCGGAAATTACCGCTACGCCGGCTGCGCAAAAAGAAATTGAGGGTATTGTCTGCCGCGTCAGCCTGGAAAAAAGCGTGAGTGCCGTTCGCTGGCGCGTCGCGTCTGAATTACCGGTCTGATTAATTATATAAATATTTACTAACTTGATTAAATGTTCAGGTTTATTCAGGCACGCCTGAATAACGCGGAACATTAAGGAGGCGTTATGGACGATGACCCCGGAAGGGAAATGATTTCTGCGTGGCTGACAGGGTAATCACGCTATTCAGTCACGCTAATTAAAAAATTCCACTCTGCGCACAGTCACCTGTTTATCGGGAGGGATATCCCTGTGCGCAGAACGAAAATAAGAGAATAGCGTTATGACTCAGATTAATGAAAGAACGCGTCGCCGTGATAAAGACGCGGTGACCTACGCCATTGCGCAAGAGGCGACCAACAGCATCGCCCAAACGCTGGCGAACCTTAAGTGCAACCGCAACGGCTTGACCCAGGACGACGCCGATGAGCGGCTGGAGCAGTTCGGCGCCAACCAGGTCGCCCACGACAAGGCGCCGCATGCTTTGATTCAGCTGATCAAGGCCTTTAACAACCCGTTTATCTTCGTGCTGATGGTGCTGGCTGCGATCAGTTTCTTTACCGATTATTGGCTGCCGCGCCAGAGCGGTGAAGAAACTGAACTCACCGGCGTTATTATCATTCTGACCATGGTCACGTTGAGCGGGCTGCTGCGTTTTTGGCAGGAATACCGCACCAACAAAGCGGCGGAAGCGTTGAAGTCGATGGTGCGCACCACCGCCACGGTGCTGCGCCGCAGCAGCTACAGCGCGCATCCGCTGACGCTGGAAGTGCCAATCCGCGAACTGGTGCCGGGGGATATCATTCAGCTCTCCGCCGGTGACATGGTGCCGGCCGACGTGCGTCTTATCGCCTCGCGCGATCTGTTCATCAGCCAGGCGATTTTGACCGGCGAAGCGATCCCCATCGAGAAATACGATGCGATGGGCAACGTGGCGCAGAAGTCGAGCGACGGGGAGGTATCCAGCGAGAACGCGCTGCTTGAGCTCTCCAACATCTGCCTGATGGGCACCAACGTCGCCAGCGGCACCGCCACGGCGGTGGTGGTGGCGACCGGCGGACGCACTTACTTCGGCTCGCTGGCCAAGTCGATCGTCGGTTCGCGGGCGCAAACCGCGTTCGATCGCGGGGTGAACAGCGTCAGCTGGTTGCTGATTCGCTTCATGCTGGTGATGGTGCCGGTGGTGTTGCTGATCAACGGCTTCACCAAAGGCGACTGGAGCGAGGCGGCGCTGTTCGCACTGGCGGTGGCGGTTGGTCTGACGCCGGAAATGCTGCCGATGATCGTCAGCTCCAACCTGGCGAAAGGGGCGATCGCCATGTCGCGCCGCAAGGTGGTGGTGAAGCGCCTGAACGCCATTCAGAACTTCGGCGCCATGGACGTGCTCTGCACCGACAAGACCGGCACCCTGACCCAGGACCGTATCATTCTCGAGCACCACATCGACGTCACGGGCGCCAGGGATAACGAGGTGCTGCACCTGGCCTGGCTGAACAGCTTCCATCAGAGCGGCATGAAGAACCTGATGGACCAGGCGGTGATCCGCTTCGGGCGCGGCAAACCGGGGATCGAAGCCCTGGGCCGTTTCAGCAAGGTGGATGAGCTGCCGTTCGACTTCGTGCGCCGCCGGCTGTCGATCGTGGTGGCGGACGAAAATGGCAAGCAGCAGCTGATCTGTAAGGGCGCGGTAGAGGAGATGCTCGAGATCGCCACTCACGTGCGTGAAGGCGACAAGACGCTGGAACTGGACGACGCGCGCCGTGCGGCGCTGCAGGCGCTGGCCCGCGAGTATAACGAAGACGGCTTCCGCGTGCTGGTGCTGGCGACGCGCGAGCTGGATGCGCAACGCCCGGCCGACCCGCTGAGCGTGGCCGACGAGCGCGACATGGTGGTGCAAGGGCTGCTGACCTTCCTCGATCCGCCGAAGGAGAGCGCGCAGCAGGCGATCGCCGCGCTGCAGGAAAACGGCGTGACGGTTAAGGTGCTGACCGGCGACAACCCGGTGATCACCTGCAAGATTTGCCGCGACGTTGGGCTGGAACCGGGTGAACCGCTCTCCGGGCTGCGAATTGAACAGATGGATGACGAAGAACTGGCGCGCGAAGTGGAGCAGCGCACGGTCTTCACCAAGCTGACGCCGCTGCAAAAATCGCGGGTGCTGAAAATGCTGCAGGCCAACGGCCATACCGTCGGCTTCCTCGGCGACGGCATCAACGATGCACCGGCGCTGCGCGACGCCGACGTCGGCATTTCGGTCGACACTGGCACCGATATCGCCAAGGAGTCGGCGGACATCATCCTGTTGGAAAAGAACCTGATGGTGCTGGAAGAGGGGGTGATCAAAGGGCGCGAGACCTTCGGCAATATCATCAAGTATCTGAACATGACCGCCAGCTCCAACTTCGGCAACGTGTTCTCGGTGCTGGTGGCCAGCGCCTTCATCCCGTTCCTGCCGATGCTGGCGATCCACCTGTTGATTCAAAACCTGATGTACGATATTTCCCAGCTGTCGCTGCCGTGGGACAAGATGGATAAAGAGTTCCTGCGCAAGCCGCGCAAGTGGGACTCCAAAAACATCGGGCGCTTTATGCTGTGGATTGGGCCGACCTCGTCAATCTTCGATATCACGACGTATGCGCTGATGTGGTACGTGTTCGCCGCCAACAGCGTGGAACACCAGGCGCTGTTCCAGTCCGGCTGGTTCATTGAGGGGCTGCTGTCGCAAACGCTGGTGGTGCATATGCTGCGCACCCAGAAGATCCCGTTCATTCAGAGCACCGCGGCGCTGCCGGTGTTGCTGACCACCGGGTTGGTGATGGCGCTCGGCATCTACATTCCGTTCTCGCCGCTCGGCGCCCTGGTTGACCTGCAGCCTTTGCCGTGGGAATACTTCCCGTGGTTGGCCGCTACGCTGGTCAGCTACTGCGTGGTCGCGCAGTTGATGAAGCGTTTCTATATCCGCCGCTTCGGCGAGTGGCTCTAAGCCGCCTCGGCACTCACTTCGGGGGCGAAATTCTTCGCCCCCGCACCCCTACAGCAGTTTGTTGACCAACAGGCCAAGCATGATGGTCAGCGTGAAGGAAAACAGCGTGCCGAGCAGCACATACTCGGTGCGCATCTTATCGTCACTCTGGCGCAGATCGCCGAAACGGAAGATAGATTTGGCCGCCAGCAAAAAGCCGATCGCCGGGATTTGCCCCAGCAGCACAAAGGTCAGGATCAGCGTTCTCTCCAGATAGCCAATCTGTTTGCCCGCGCGCAGCAGCGAGTCGTTGTCGGCCTTGGCCGAAGGCGGCATTTGCGGCGTCCAGTGCGCCAGCAGCTGCCCGATCAACAGGCTCATCGGCAGATAGATCAGGCTGTAGGCCACCAGCACCAGGCCGGTTTGCCAGCGCCCCAGTTGCCGCCCCAGTGCGGCAAGCAGTTCACCGGCGTTCGGCGTCAGCCCCAGCCACAGCAAGGCGATCACCGCCAGATGCAATCCCTGATCGAGCAGGAAACTGCGGGCCGGGCTCAGGCGGCTCATCGCGGTGACTTTTAGCAGATCGATCAGGTAGTGGCTGACGGCGATGACCAGCAGGCTGGCCAGCACCTGAAGTGAGGAAAGCCCGCCGTGCAGCAGGCCGAAACCGGCCACCACCCAGGCGGCCAGCACCCCGTGCAGCAACGCGTGCAACACCAGAAAACGTGAACGTGCGCGATGTTGGATTTTATCTTCCACCCAACTCAGCGGCTGCAGCGGAAAATCCGCCAGCAGATGGACGAGCAACAGCCAGGCCAGCAAGGGCGCATAGGTCAGATCCATAGTCAGACGATCCTGTTAATGGCGTGAATAAACCGCATGATTTCCTCGTAGGCCGCGCGTTTTAGCGCGGCGGAAACCGTGGAGGCGGCTTTCTGCAGCTGGTCCGCCACGGCGGCGCCGCTGTCGGCGAACATTCTCGCCTGAACGATGCGCGCTTCGGCCTGTGACAGGCGGCCAATCACATGATCTAACATCGGCAGCAGATCGCTGACAATGGCGTTTGTCCGATCGTTGTCGGTTTTCAGAGCCAGCCGGCAATTTTTTGCCATGGCGTCCAGCGCGCTGCCGGAATTGATAAAGGCGCTGCCGTAACCGGTGGCGTCGGGCCGTTGGCTGCCCAGCCCGATGGCGATGCGCGCATCCCAGTGCGCGGCGCCCATCGCCCGCAGCGCGAGGCGAATGTACACCGCCAGCAGCAGCCCGTCCTCCGGGGCGGCCTGCGCCTGGAAGGCATCGCCGCGAAAGATTTCCACCTGATGCAGCCGCCCGTCGCGCCGTAGCCGATCGAGCAGGCTATGCAGCCCATTGAGGTAGTTGACGGTGTCTGACCGGCGAGAATCGACCAGATCGCCGCTGATAACGCTGATTGGCGTCGGCATGGCGTGTTCCGTTGTTTGCAGAGGGATGACTATAAATTCGCACCTGGATGCGAATATGTCAATAATTCGCCTTTGGATACGAATTTATCAGGTTTTCGCCTGTGAAGACGAAACGAGGTTGGGCGAGCAGTGGGGGATGAACGGCCGGGAATGCGCGGGCCTGTCAGGCTCGCCACCGGCGGCGTAGAGGGAAAGTGGCCGGCGACCGGCCGTTCAGAAGCTTTTAACCAGCACCTCACGCGGCATTTCGCTGCCGTGTTTCAGCAGGTGCTCAAACGAACGTTCGCTGCTTTTCAGCTGCTGCAAAAACTCTTGCGGCGACAGATCGTGTTTTTTGCCGCTCATGTAAGCCAGCGCCAGTTCTTTTGCCTGATAGCGGGAGAAGTTGTACATGGTGTCCTCGATACGGTGAATGTCAGTGCTCACGATTGTAGCGAAAGAGCACATAATGAACAGTGGCTTTAGCGTATGGAATCGATAGCTGAAACTTAACTTGCCGGTTGTAACAGCTCGTCGCACAGGCGCTTGATCACCTGAGCCTGCGGCAGGCCGTTGTGCAACATCTGGCGGATATGCTCCGAATCGCTGATGCCCTGGCGGACATGGCGCTCGACCGCCTGCAGCACGGCCCGATCCTCCTGCCGTTCGGCGCAACCGCTCAGCGCTTCGAGCGTGTGCAGGATGTGGGCGGTCAGGCTGCTGCGGCGCAGCGTCGCGGGATCGACGTATTCGGCGGCGAAACCGCTGCGATAGGCGTTGATCTTGTTGTAATGGGTGAAGGCATCGTATTCCGGCGCGATCGGCGTCCGGCGCCGCAACAGAAAATCAGCCAGCAGACGGCAGTAACCGACCAGCAGCACGGCGTGCGCGAGGCGCAGCGGCGTATCGCAGATGCGGATCTCCACCGTACCCAGCTCCGGTTTCGGCCGCGCATCCCAGTAAATATCCTTGACGCTTTCAATCACGCCGGCGGCGTTCAGCCGTTCGTAGTAGGCGTTGAATTCGCGCCAGCTGTAGATGTGTTCCAGGCATCCGTAGTTGGGGAAGGAATTCTGGGCGCTGAAACGGGAGCTGGCAAAGTGCGTGTCGACGCCCTGATACAGCGGCGACGAAGCGCTGAGCGCGATCAGCTGCGGAAAATAGGGCGTCAGCGCATGGCACAGGTACATTGCCTCGTCCCCGTCGTTGACGCCGAGGTGAATATGTTGGCCGAACACGCAGGCCAGCTTGGAGAGATAGCCAAAGCGGCTGGCCAACTGCCTGTAGCGCGCGCTGTCGCTGATGACCTGTTTGCGCCAGTCGTTGCTGAGATGGCGGCCGCCGCCGCAGACGTCGCAGCCCAGGCGCTGTGCGCTGCGCCGGACGGTATCCGTCAGGGCGCGCAGCTCGGCGTGCAGCTCATCGAGATCGCGATGCACCGAACTGTTCAGCTCCACCATCGATTTGGTGAGCTCATGTTTGACGCGCCGGCGATCGCCGACCGCGCTGACCACCCGATCGGCCCGATCGGTGAGATCGTAGCGCTCGTCATCGACCAGCTGCAGCTCTATTTCGGTGCCGATGGAGAGCCTTTCCGAACGTTTGAATGTGAGCGGCATGGTGCCTCCCCCCAATACGCAACGTTAATTCAGTATAAGTCGCGGGGGGAGGCTTTGCCGCAGAAGGAGGGCTTAATGCAGTTCGGCGCCGCTGCGGTCGGCCAGCGCTTCCAGCAGCGGAGCGGAAGGCACGAAGAACAGGGTGCCGGTCACCGCGTGGCTAAAATCGAGCAGCCGATCGTAGTTGCCGGCCGGGCGGCCGATAAACATGTTTTCCAGCATCTGCTCGATCGGCTGCGGGGAGCGCGCATAGCCGATAAAGTAGGTGCCGAATTCGCGCAGGCCGGGGCGGCCGAACGGCATGTTGTCGCGCAGAATTTTCACCTCGTTGCCTTGCTCGTCGGTGATGGTGGTCAGCGAACTGTGCGATGACGACGGTTTGACCGCTTCATCCAGCTCGATGTTGGACTGCTTATGGCGACCGATGATCTTCTCCTGCGTTTCCACGCTGAGCGAGTTCCAGCCCTGCATATCATGCAGGTATTTTTGCACCAGCACATAGCTGCCGCCGCTGAACGCCGCGTCTTCGTCGCCGATCACCGTGTAGTCGAAGGCTTCGTGCCCCTCCGGGTTCTCCGTACCGTCGACGAAGCCGATCATGGCGCGCTGATCGAAGTAACGGAAGCCGTGCACCTCTTCAATGACCGTCACGGCGTCGCCGAGCTTGCCGACCAGCTGCGAAGCCAGTTCGAAACACAGATCCATTTCATCGGCGCGGATGTGTAGCAGGATGTCGCCGGGCGTGGCGACGGCGACGCGTTCCCCGCTGCCGATCGGGCTGAACGGATGCAGCTGGCGAGGGCGCGGCGCGCCAAACAGCGTATCCCAGGCTTCGGAGCCGAAGCCGCAGACGCAGGTGAGGTTGCCCGCCGGCGCGCGTTTGCCGACCGAGCGCACCACGGCGGCGATGTCGCCGCACCAGGCGCGCACCGCCGCCAGATGGGCGGGAACGGGCGACAGGGTGGCGACGATGAAGATGGCATGGCGCGTCACCGGCGTGAATACGGCTTGCGGCGGGGGGTTATTTGCATTCATTGCATTCGGCTCCAGTGTGTTCGGGTGAAATAGGTCAAATCAAATTAAAGTGCTCGTCGGGTTTCATCGGCGGCGGCAGCGGGCTTTGGTCGTTCATTTCCAGCAGGTTGCGCTCGATGGTGTTGCAGATGGCGTTTAACGGCAGATGGTTGGCCGACACGCCGAACGGATCCTCCAGCTCTTCGGCCAGTGAGTCCCAAGATAAGAAGGTATAGGAAATGAACACCGAAACAAACGGTGTCATGTAATGCAGGTCGGTCACCAGGGCAAAAGGCAACAGGCTGCAGAACAGGTAAACGGTGCGCTGCAGGATCAGGGTATAGGCGAACGGCACCGGCGTGCTGGCGAGCCGTTCGCAGCCGCCGAGGGCATGGGACAGTTCGCTCAGCTTGTTGTCGAGCAGCTCGAAGGTGATGTCGCTCAGCAGCCCCTGGCGGCGCAGCTTGCCGATCTCCTGGCCCAGCATCAGCAGGATGCGGTTGGTCGGCATCGGGCTGGCGATCACTTCCGCCAGCTCTTTGCTGGTGAGGTTGTGGTACAGATCGGCGGTCGGATCGGTGGCGCGCAGCTGATGCTTCAGGCTCCAGCTGAAGGCGATCAGCAGCTTGGCGACCTTCTGATGCACCGCCGGTTCGTCCGGCAGCAGGCTTTTGATCTGGCGCAGCAGGGATCGCTCGGTAATCAGCAGCGAGCCCCACAGGTTGCGCGCTTCGACAAAGCGGCTGTAGCCGGCGTTATTGCGAAAGCCGAGAAAAATGGCGATGGCGATGCCCAGCAGGCTGAACGGCGCGATGGTTAAATGTACGCCGAGCTGCTCGTACCATTGATAGCTGATCACCGCCACTATCGACATCAGTACGTTCAGCGACAGACGAAAGGTGATCTTTGACAGCACGGAACCGTGCCAGGCGAACAGGCGAATAAACCAGTTCTGGTTCGGGCGAATGATCATGACGTGGGGCTTCCTGGTGTTCTGCTATTGAGAATAGTCGATTCTTGTCCGGCGGCGTTAGGCCGCCGGCGTCGATTGCCAGAGCCGCTGCGGATGCGTATAGACGGTAGCGCGCCCCGGCTTGCTGAAGCCCACCAGCGTCAGGTTGCTGCACTCGGCCACCTCGACCGCCAGGCGGGTGGCGGCGGAAACGGCGAACAGGATCTCGACGCCGCACATGGCGGATTTTTGCACCATTTCATAGCTGGCGCGGCTCGACACCAGCGCCGCCCCCTGTAGCCACGCCTGTTGGCTGCGGTAGCCCAGCAGTTTGTCGAGCGCCACGTGGCGCCCGACGTCTTCACACCCGCCGCTGAGTGCGCCGTCCGGCTGGATCCAGGCCGCCGCGTGGGTGCAGCCGGTCAGTTTCCCCACCGTTTGCACCTCCTGCAGCTGTGCCAACGCCCGGTCGAGCAGGGCCAAATCGAAGCGTTGCGTGAAGGGCAGCGGCGCGATGGGCTGGGCGACCTCCTGCAGCTGCTCCACCCCGCAGACACCGCAGCCGGTGCGGCCGGCCAGGCTGCGGCGCTTCTCTTTCAGCTGCATAAAGCGGCGGCTCGAGAGTTCCACATGCACTTCAATGCCGTTGCAGGCCGGCTGTTGGCGAATGTCGTAGATATCGTCGGGGGAGGCAATGATGCCTTCGGACAGCGAAAAACCGATGGCGAAGGCCGCCAGATCTTTCGGCGTCGCCATCATCACCACGTGGGAAATGCCGTTGTACACCAGGGCGACCGGCACTTCTTCCGCCAGCCAATCCTGTTGCGCCTGAGCCAGATCGTTGCGCTGCCAGACCGCGTGGCGCGACAGGCATTCCTGTTCGATATCGTCGGTTTCTGCGAGGAGTAGGTGCTTATTCATAACGTTCTCGTGACCGTCGGTGACGAGGCGCCGACGGGAGTGAATTCTTATTAGCAGGTGTGGGGATTATACAGGATCCTGATCCCACTCGCGTAGGGAATGACGCCCTGCCGGCGCTCCCATCAGGTTATCCACAGTTTTGGTGGATAACGTGTGTGCAAGGGGCGGTGAAACGCTTAGCAGGCGTAAAAAAAAATCGCTCAGAAAATTATTATATTACGCGGGAAAGCGCGATCCGCAGGGGGGTAGGGGGTTGCACGCGTTCTCATTTTGTTTATGTCTTACTGTATAAATATACAGTTTTGTTATGATTATGCTGAGCAATTCAAGGTTGTATGCTTTTTCACCAGGTGACCCCCTGGCGTTACCGCTGTTTGCCGATCGCGTGGCCTGCGGCTTTCCTTCCCCGGCGCAGGACTATGTCGAGAGCAGGCTGGATCAGGCACTACCGACAGATTAAGAAACTGAGCATCCGAGAAACAGCAGACGCGACAGGCTACAGTACTTCCCAAGTTTGTCGCATTCAGGCCTTCTATAAAGAAGTTGAGACTGATTAAAAAGCAGCCTTAATGTACAATAATTTTCGATATTCAAACTGACCCCATGAACAATCAATGAGTTAGAGGTAAAAGATGATTTCATACAAAAAAACCATACCTGCTCTTGTCATATTCGCTTTATCTAATGCTGTGGCATATGCGAATGATTTCGACAAATCAAACGAAGCGATGGCAATTTCAGCAATAGGTTTTTCTGGCTCAAATGCTCGTGTTGCACATGATGTTTGTGGGGCAACCAATGAGAAAATTGATAAATATAAAAAACAAATAAAAGACTCATTAACTAGAACATTAAAGTATGAACAGTCAGGATTCGATACGCATTGGGATAATGGTTGGAAAAATGCTGATTTTTTGGTTAAGTCATTAAGTAATGATGAAGCCTATAAAAAAGAATATTGCCGAGAGGTTTTAGATGGAATTAATAATCCTGAAATGAATTAAGGATTATTCCTTATTTGGGGTTCTACGCCGGAACTCCAGATTTTTCCGTCCGCTAAAATTATCCCCGGTTGAGCAGCTTTATACCGTCAGCTCGCAGTGGACCATCAGGGAAAATGTGGCGGTACAGCGTTTGTCGGGTTATCCCAAGCTCCTGGCATAACGTACTGACTTTGGTCTCTGGCCGTCCCATTGATGCCATTGCCAGTCGCAATTTTATTGGCGTCATTTTGTAAGGCCGTCCGCCGTTCCTCCCGTGAGGCAAGGCCTGCCGCTGTTCTTTGCGGCGCTGTACGCAGCAGAGACCGACGGCCGCGCGCGACTGGCTCGACACCCGCTTAGTCCCGCCCTCTGGTCAAATGCAGGCTGACGTGTACAGCCTGCAGGCAGAGGATTTCGTCTGGCAACCGGTATCGCCCGCCGTCGGCGCCGTTCGCAATGACAATCCCTCACTCATCCTGCCCATCGATACGCCAACGGTCTGAGTGCCGCATTATCCACAGTTTTGGTGGGTATCATGTGTGTAAACACACGCGAAGAACGCCAAAAGCTGCAGGAAAAATCACTCAGAAAATTAGTATATTACGCGGGAAAGCGCGATCCGCAGGGGGATTGGGGGTTGCACGCGTTCGCGTTTTGTTTATGCTTAACTGTATAAATATACAGTTTGGTTATGATTATGCTGAGCAATTCAAGGTTGTATGCTTTTTCACCAGGTGAACCCCTGACGTTACCGCTGTTTGCCGATCGCGTGGCCTGCGGCTTTCCTTCCCCGGCGCAGGACTATGTCGAGAGCAGGCTGGATATCGGCAAGCTGCTGGTACGGCACCCCAACGCCACCTATTTCGTGCGCGCCAGCGGCGAGTCGATGATCGACGGCAATATCCAGGATGGCGATCTGCTGATCGTCGACAGCGCCCTGACGCCGGAGCACGGCAATATCGTGATCGCCGCGGTGGACGGGGAATTCACCGTCAAAAAGCTGCAACGCCACCCCGACGTGCGGCTGTTGCCGATGAATCCCGCCTACGCGCCGATCGTGTTCGACGACGAGGCGCAGCTGGAGATCTTCGGCGTGGTGACCTTTATCGTCTACGCGGCGCGGTGACTTCGGTCCTTTTTTTCATTTTTTTCTGCCCGATCTTTTCGTTGGCGTGACCTCTCTACTGAGTTTCCAGTTCAATACACTCAGGGGAATCCTTCATGGCCATAAAAAACAAGAACGGCGCAGGGCGTACGTTCACATCAGCCAAACGCATGACCGGGAAACGCGTCGCTATCGGGATAGGATGCGCACTATCGGGCATGCTCACCTCCGCGATGGCGGCGCCCGATGCGTCGGCACCACCCTCGGCGGTCGAACAGCCCGCTATCCTTTCCTTCGCCATTCCCGCCGGTGATCTGGCGCCCGCCTTGCAGACGGCGGCCGCTAAGGCCGGCGTGATAGTGATTTTCACGCCCGAACAGACGCGTGGAAAAAGCACCGCGGGCCTGCAGGGACATTACCGCCTCACCGACGCGTTCAATACGCTGTTGGCGGGCAGCGGATTGCGCGCTCAGCAAACCGCACAGGGATATCGGTTGGTCGACGCCGGGCCGGTTCAGCCTTTGACGATACCGGAACTGTCGGTGGTCGGCGGTTTGTCCGACAGCGTCGCCGCCGGCCGTTCGGTACTGGATAAAGAAGACATCGAACGCGTACAGGCCGATAACATCGCCAGTTTGCTTGATCGCTTGCCCGGCGTAGGGATGGCGGGATCGCCGCGCCCGGGCGGCCAAAGCCTGAATATCTGGGGCATGGGCGACATGGAAGATGTGAAGGTGGTGCTGGACGGCGCGCCGAAGGGATTTGAGAAATATCGGCAGGGTTCGGTATTCATCGAACCCGAACTGCTGAAAAAGGTTGAGGTCGATAAGGGGCCGCACAATCTGTTGAACGGCAATGGCGGCTTTGGCGGGACCATTACGCTGGAGACCAAAGATGCCGGGGATATGCTGCTGCCGGGCGAAGACTTTGGCGGCTTGCTGAAGTACAGCTACCACACCAACGATCGCCAGGGCATTTACAGCGGCGCGTTGTACGGCCGTACGCCGGAAGGATTTGCCGACGGTTTGATCTACATGAGCAAGCGTGACGGCGGCAACCTGAAGCGGCCGGACGGCACGCGCTTTGCCTATTCCGCCAACGATCAGGCTTCCTATCTGTTAAAAACCAATATTTATCTGAGCGAGGCGCAAACGCTGACGCTGTCGGCGATGCGCTCCGATTCCGATGGCTGGCAGCCTTTTGCCGCCAAGCGGGACGATATCGCCGCGCCCAGCCAGGCGGATATCGATAAATATGGCCGGGAAGAAGCGTGGCGCCGCATTCTGGTGTATCGCGACCAGACAGACACCAATTACTCGGTGAAATGGAATCTGGCGCCGGAAGCGCAGCCGTTGCTGAATCTGACGCTGTCTTACGCCTATTCGAAGACAGAGCAGCATGACAAGCGGCCGGATTCCGCTTCAAAGTTCAGCTATCTCGGTACGCTGGGCAATGAAAGCTGGGTGAACTATACCGATCGGCAGTTTGACGTCAGCAATGAAAGCCGTTTCGCCAGCGGGCCGCTGGAGCACAAGCTGTTGCTCGGCGCGCGTTGGCATAAACATCAGCGCGATACCCTGATGTATTACCCATCACAGGTGAAAAACGCCAGTTACAACTACGGCTATTTCCAGCCGTATTACATGCCGGCGGGCGAACAGGAAACCCGCAGCGTTTATCTGCAGGATGCGGTCAGCTTCGGCAGCCTGACCGTGACGCCGGGCGTGCGTTACGATCACGTGACCAACACCGGGCAACCGAACCGAGCTCCGCGCTATAACGACAGCGACCCGCTCGTGGGCCATGATTACAGCAGCGTGACCTATACCGGCTGGTCGCCGCATTTGGGCGTGATGTGGAAAGCGACGTCGAATCTGTCCCTGTTTGCCGACGTCAGCCGCACCTGGCGCGCTCCGGTGATCGACGAACAGTATGAAGTGCAATACGCCGCTTCCAGCGTGCCCGGCACCAGCCGCGGTCTGCAGGTGGAACGCATGACGGGCGTTCGCCTCGGCGCGGTGCTGGACTTCAACGATGTGTTGATGGCGAGAGACAGCCTGCAGATCCGCACTACGCTGTTCCGCAATCGCGGCAAGGACGAGATTTTCTATCGTCGCGGCGTAGTGTGCGACGCCGCACGGCACGGTGGCCAATGTGGGCAACCGTTGTCGAACTATCGCAACTTGCCGGGCTATACCATTGAGGGCGTGGAGCTCGAATCGTTTTATGACAGCGAAAGCCTGTTCGGCAGCCTGTCGTTCTCCTCGATTCGCGGCAAACGCGACGCTTCACCACGCGATCCGTGGGGCAGCGAAACCTGGATTGCCGAAATTCCACCCGTTACGGCACACGCGATGCTGGGCATGAAAGTGCCGCAGTGGGACATGGCCTTCGGCTGGACCGGCGATTTTGTGCGTAAACAGGATCGTTCACCGGCCGACGGCGACCCGATGGCCGTTGTCTGGGCGCTGCCGAAAACGTCGGGTTATGCATTGCACGGCCTGTTCGCCTCGTGGCAGCCCAGCGGTTTGCAGGGCTTCGAAGCTCGCGTCGCGGTGGACAACCTGTTCAACCGCGATTATTACCCTTACCTGGGCGAATCGGTGTCCGGCGTAGGGC
Organism: Serratia sp. A07; assembly: GCF_058725505.1. Taxonomy (NCBI): domain Bacteria; kingdom Pseudomonadati; phylum Pseudomonadota; class Gammaproteobacteria; order Enterobacterales; family Yersiniaceae; genus Serratia; species Serratia sp. A07. The sequence goes on along the minus strand of NZ_JBZXDO010000001.1, from coordinate 286,004 downwards.
GCAACATCAAGTTTAGCGTTAGCCAACGTTTCTGAATATCCTGCTGACAGGGGCCATTTCGGCCCCTTTTCACGTTTTCTCTCCCGTATTTCCCTACTTTTTCGCCGTTTATAAATCATCAGCAATCGCTTGACACAGAAGTTACAATTTTAAAATAATAATAATTATCATTTTCAATCTCATTATCAATTGGTGTCACCGAATGGCAAGGAAAGAGGCCGCGGCAGCCAACGGGTTTGCTCAACAGCTTTACCTTGAGCACCACAGTTGGCTATGCCATTGGCTGAGACAGAAGGTCGGGTGCGCGCATCACGCCGAAGACCTGGCGCAGGATACGTTCATCAGTATTTTACTGAGCCCGCAGTTGCTTGCCATTCGGCAACCACGCCCCTTCCTGGCGACCGTGGCGCGCCGGCTGGTGGCGAATTATTACCGGCGTAAAACAATCGAAGAGAGCTATCTGCAGGCCTTGAGCGAGCTGCCGGCGATCGAGGCACCCTCGCCGGAAGTCCGTCAACAAACCCTCGAAATGCTCGAACAGTTGGATCAGGCGTTGGACGGATTGCCGGCGCACGTCCGCGAGGCTTTCCTGTTGGCGCATCTGCAGGGCATGCGTTATTGCGACATCGCTGAGCGTTTGCGGGTGTCGAGCAGCTCGGTGAAACAATATCTGCAGCGTGCCAATTTGCACTGTTTCTTTGCATTGGCGGCGTAACGACAAGTGCGGAACCCATGATGGAATCGGATATCGATCGGCAGAGCGCGCGTGAGGCCGCCGCCTGGTTAACCCAGCTGATGTCGGAAGAGGCAAGCGACGCGGATAGGGAAAACTGGCGGCGTTGGTATCAGGCGAAACCGGAAAATGAACGCGCCTGGCGGCATATCGCCGCGTTTTCATCCCGTTTTTCTCTGCTTAACGGGGCGGCGGCGCAGCGTAGTCTGTCGCAGTTGCCAAACCCACAGCGCCGTCGGTTGCTGAGAAGCCTGGCGGCCATCGGCGTGGTGGGGTCGGTTGGCATCGGTTCTGGCGCGCTGCCATGGCGCCCCTGGCTGGCGGATTACCGCACGGCGGTGGGGGAGCAGCAAACCGTCGCGTTGGCGGATGGCGCACAGTTGATGCTGAACACGCAAACGGCGGTCAACGTCAGCCGTCAGCAGGCCGCATTGCTGGAAGGCGAAATGATGGTGAATCTGCCGCCGGAAAGCGGCGCGTTGACGGTGAGGCTGCCGCAGGGCGAGATCGTGGCGCAGGCTGCTCGCTTCAGCGTTCGCCTGTGGGAAACCTACAGTGATATCGCCGTTTATCTTGGCCGAGTCACGATCCTGTCGCCGGCGCATCGGAACGCGGTGCTCAACGCCGGTCAGGGCGGCAGATTCAGCCGGCAAGGCATTGGCGAACCGTATCGCGTGACGCAAGAGCCCGGTTGGCGGCAAGGCATGCTGTTGGCCGACAACATGCGGCTGGACGACTTCCTGATGGAGCTGGGGCGTTATCGTCAGGGTGTTATTCGCTGCCGGCCGGAGGTCGCCGGCCTGCGGCTCTCCGGCGCGTTTCCGCTGGCTGACCCCGAGCGCGTCATTGCGGCTCTGCCCGGTGCGCTGCCGGTTAGGGTAAATATGCTGTCAAAATACTTCATCACCGTATCCTAAAGTTTTTTACTCTGCTATTTGTATTTTTCCTTCTGGATTGGCCTGTTTTTTTCTCGTTTCCTGCCCGGTACCGCGTGCCTAAACGACTTTTCTGACATGCCCCGACCGTCGTGACCGTTGCGTACGTTGGTCGGTTTCACGCTTAACCTGAGTATCGTTTTCCATGTTGAATCACAACGTATTACCTGCCGATTTATCTTTACCGCCTACAGGCGGGCGATTGCGCTGGGCTACCGCCAATGTGTTGGCGTTGGGTCTGCATGGTGCGTTGTTGCTTGGCCTTGGTTATCACCTGGTGCCACCGTTGCTGCCCGCGGCGCAACCGATGGTGTTGATGATGGTTGCCGAGCAGGCGGAATCGACCCCCAACGCAGAGCCGATGCCGACCGGCGTGCGCCAGGTGCAGGCGGTGGCGCAACGGCAGGCCAATCGGGAACCGGAGGCGGCGATGCCTCCGCTGATTCATGCGCTGCGTGCGACGGAGCGGCAGAGCAAGGCTAAAGGGCAACGGAACGATCCCATCAGACCGAAAACGGAACCGCCGCGCCCAAGGCAGGAGGAACAGGAAAAAATAGCGTCTGCAAGCTCAAGAGCATCAAGCACCAGCGCGCCGCCGTCTCTGGATGGAAAGCGTGTTGCCGCGCCGCAAACCAGCGTGGCGTCGCAGCCGAGTCAGGATGCCTCGGTCTGGAGCGGCCTGCTGTTGGCGCATTTGAGCCGTTTCAAACGCTACCCGGCTCTGGCGGTACGCCAGCAGCGCCAGGGTATTGTTCAGGTTGCCGTGACGTTGGATCGACAGGGGAACGTGCTGGGTGTGAAGCTATTGCGATCGAGTGGGGTTGCTTCGCTCGACCGGGAGGCGCTTCAGTTACCGCAGCGCGCTTCTCCACTGCCCGCACCCGGCAACGAGATCGCAGCGGGGCAGGCGGAATTCAGCGTGACCATTCCGATTCGTTTCGATCTGCGTGAAGTTCGCCATTAATGAAAAACTCGGCTCTAGGTAAACGGAGGCTGAGTTAAAAGCCAAAGCGCATCAAACGGATAGCAGCGATGGGGTGGTTTCTACTTGATCGTCGCCAGAAAAATACAAATACTGTATGTATGTACAGTAATCTGGTGCCGTTATGAATAACAACCCACTGACGATGAAAGGTCGGCAACCATGTTCGCCCTGGTAGACGTCAACAGCTTCTATGCCTCCTGCGAGACCATCTTTCGGCCCGATCTGCGCGGGCGGCCGGTGATCGTGCTGTCCAACAACGACGGCTGCGTGATCGCCCGCAGCGCCGAGGCGAAGGCGCTGGGCGTGCCGATGGGCGCGCCTTATTTCAAAATCAAAGAGGAGATGCGCCGCCGCAACGTCGCGGTGTTCTCCTCCAACTACGCGCTGTACGCCGACATGTCCCGCCGGGTGATGGACACGCTGGAAGAGATGGCACCGGCGGTGGAGATCTACTCGCTGGACGAAGCCTTTCTGCGGCTGGACGGCGTGGCGCATTGCGAAGCGCTGGAGCCGTTCGGCCAGCGGGTGCGCGATCGCATCCGGCGCGAGCTGCATTTGACGGTCGGGGTCGGCATTGCGCCGAGCAAAACGCTGGCCAAACTGGCCAACTTCGCCGCCAAGAAATGGCGCGGCACCGGCGGCGTGGTGGATTTATCCGATCCGGCGCGCCAGCGCAGGCTGCTGGCGTTGATCCCGGTGGAAGAGGTGTGGGGCGTGGGCCGCCGCCTGACTCGCCAGCTGCAGGCGATGGGCATTCATACCGCGCTGCAGCTGGCGGACTGCGATACCCGGCTGGCGCGTAAAACCTTCAGCGTGGTGCTGGAGCGCACGATACGCGAGCTGCGCGGCGAATCGTGCCTGCGGTGGGAAGATGAGGCGGCCGCCAAAGAGCAGATCATCTGCTCCCGTTCGTTCGGCCAGCGGCTGACGCACTACCCGCACATGCGCGAGGCGATCTGCAGCTATGCCGAACGCGCCGCCGAAAAGCTGCGGCAGGAAAAGCGCTACTGCCGCAACGTGTCGGTGTTTATCAAAACCAGCCCGCATTCGGCGGGCGAGGGGTATTACAGCAATATGGGCACCGCCCGGCTGCAAACGCCGAGCAACGACAGCCGCGACATCATCGCCATGGCGGTGCGTGCGCTGGAAAGCATCTGGCAGGAAGGACGGCGTTACCTGAAGGGCGGCGTGGTGCTGGGGGATTTCAGCGCCGCCGCCATGGCGCAGATCGATCTGTTCGACGACTGCCCGCCGCGCCGCAACAGCGAGCGGCTGATGGCGACCCTCGATCGCCTGAATCAGGAGGGGCGTGGGCGCGTGTGGTTCGCCGGGCAGGGGATCGTCAAGCCGTGGCAAATGAAGCGCGACATGCTGTCGCCGGCCTACACCACTCGCTTGGCGGACATTCCGGTGGTGCGGCTGGGGACGTTTTCAGACGAAAAATAATTCGCGTGTCACACCACCGGCGCCACCGTCAGCAGCAGGTTGGCGAAGCGGCGCTGTTCGCCGGAGGCGATCACCAGCAGCGTCCGATCCGATTTGACCGCCGCATAAAAATCCTCACGCGGCAGGTGTTCTACCGGGCAATGCGCCGGCAGCAGCTGCCGGTATTCGGCTTCGATGGTGTTGGTGAAGTCCGGCGGGCAGGCCATCAGCGTGGCGCTTTCCACGTTGATGCAGGCCAGCAGTTTTTCCAGGATCGGCGGGGCGGCGAGCGTGCCGGGCGCCAGGTTCAGATAGACCACGGTGGCGTCTTTCGGCGCGTGGGTCACGCAGGCGTAGTTGCCGTCGGCGATCAGCACCTGAGTTTTATGCCCGCATTGCGCCAGCGCGGCGAGCAGCGGCGGGTGGGTGATGGCGGATTTGATCATAAAGCGATTCCTGAATGAGAGGGCGGCAGCCGTGCCGCCCGCGGTTGAACTACATGCGGTAGATGCCGCCGTTGATGTCGAGGGTGGCGCCGGAGATGAAGCCGTCGTATTCCGCCGCCAGGAAGGCGATGGCGCGCGCCACGTCGTCCGGCGTGCCTGCACGGCCCAGCGGGATGGCGCGAACGGTTTCCTCCGCCGATGCTTGGGTGGTGTGGCGATTATGGAAGCGGGTGCCGAGGATCAGGCCGGGGGCCACCGCGTTCACCCGGATGCCGTATTCGCCCAGCTCCGCTGCCAGCGAGCGTGTCCAGGTGAGCACCGCACCCTTGGTGGCGGAATAGACCAGCGAGCCGGAGTGCCCGCCGGCGCGGCCGGCCTGCGAGGCCAGGTTGAGGATGCTGGCGCCGTTTGCCGCCTTCAGGAACGGCAGTGCGCTCTGGGTCACGTTCAGCATTGTGGTCATGTTCACGTCGATCACGGTTTGCCAGAAGGCGCGGTCGATCTCGCCCAGCCATTTGCGCCCGACGATGCCGCCGACGTTATTGACCAGAATGTCGATGCCACCGAGAAACTCGGCGCCGGCCGAGACGCAGCGCAGCGTTTCGTCGGTATCGATGAGATCGGCGTAGCCGTAAGCGGCCTTTTGCCCCAATGAATGGGCCAGCGCCACCAGCGCTTTGGGGCCGCTTTCGTCGCTGTGATAGTGAAAATAGATGTCGCAACCGGCCTTGATCAGCCGCTCTGCGGTGGCGCGGCCGATGCCCTGTTCCGCCCCGGTGATAAAGACCTTTTTGCCTGCAAGATCGCCCATGATTGACTCCTTATTGTTCGTTAAGCATTGATGACGCCTTCACGCTGTTTCGCGCAGTAGAAAATGCAGATCAACCCGGTGGCCAGCAGGCACGAGGCCAGGAAAAACAGCCCCGGCGCGCTGCTGCCGGTCAGATCGTTCAATACGCCCACCGCATAAGGCGCGACGAAGCCGCCGATATTGCCGATGCAGCTGACCACCGCCAGCCCGGCGGCCGCGGCCGCGCCGGTGGAAATGTTGGCGGGCATGGATAAAAACGGCGGTACGGCGGTGTAGATGCCGATGGCGGCGATGCACAGGAACGACAGCGCGACGAGCGGATCGTATTTAAAAAATGTCACCGCCCCCATCAGGCCGATAGCGGCGACCACCATGCTGAGGCCGGCGAACACGCCAAGCTTTTTGGTTTTGCTGGCCCACAGGCTCCACGGGTACACCAGCAGCGCGGCCAGTCCGTAGGGAATGAGCGCCAGCAGGCTAACGCGGAAGATATCGCTGCCGGAAAGGGCGGTAATGATCGACGGCAGCCAGGTGCCGAAGCCATAAATGCCGCACACCATGCCGAAGTTGAGCAGTGCGTAGAGCAGGTATTTCTTGTTTTTAATCCCTTTCAGGAAGTCGCCCAGCGTGATTTTAGAGCCGGATTTGGAGCGGCCGGCGTTGCTCATCAGCCAGGCCTTTTCCTCCACGTTCAGATAGCCGACGTCCTTGGGCGAGTTCTTGATCAGGAACGGGATCAGCAGGCCGATGACGATCGGCGGCAGCCCTTCGAGGATAAACAGCAGCTGCCAGGGAGCGAACCCGAACCAATCATGCTGAATATTGAGAATAAAGCCGGAAATCGGCGAGCCGACGGCGTTGGACAGCGGCTGGACGATGATGAACATGCCGAGAATTTTGGTGCGGTATTTTTCCGGGAAGAACACCGTGAAGTAATACACCACCGAGGGAAAGAATCCGGCTTCGCACACGCCCAGCATAAAACGGCAGATATACAGCTCCAGCGGCGTGCGTACAAAGCCGAGCAGGGTCGCGAAGATGCCCCAGGAAATTAATATTCTGGCGAACCAGATGCGCGGGCCGAATTTAATGGTGCCGGCGTTGCTGGGTATTTCAAACAGAAAATACCCGATAAAGAAAATCCCGGAGGCGAAGCCGAAGGCCGAGGCGGTCAGGCCCAGGTTATCTTCCAGCGCTTTGGCGGCGTAGGCCATGTTATTGCGATCGAGAAAGGCCAGGAAATACAATAAAATCATGAGGGGGACAATATGCAGCGTCAATTTCCTGATAGCGCTGCGTTCAATATCCTGCGGCTTGCTTATTTTCATTTTGATATTTCCAATGTGGTTAATCGGAATAATAGAGGCCCGGCCCATAACCCTGAGCTGAACGTTAAATAACGGCACGACGCTGATTCATTGAGGCGCGGGCATCCCTTAAGCGCGACGGCCTTTTCCTTTGTTTTTGGCTGACACCGATCCGGACGATGCCGCTACGCATCGCCTGGGAAGACGCTGTTATTTCAGTTAGCCGGCGGCTTTGACCGAGCGCCGGCTGATGACCGTCGGCGGGAAGAGAAACTCGCCGGGCGGTTGCGCATCATTATTGATGCGGCCGATCAGGCGCTCGACCATCAGCTGCGCCATCTCCGCCAGCGGCGGCCTGACGGACGTCAGCCCCGGTTCGGCCAGGCCGGCCAGCGCGATATTATCGATGCCGATCACCGAGATGTCTGCGGGTACCTGGACGCCGGCGGCGCGCACCCCCACCATCAGCCCGATGCCCAGCGCATCGTTAATCGCCACGATACCGTCCGGGCGCGGCGTCAGCGCGAGCACGCGCGGCGCCAGCGTCAGCCCCAATTCAAACATTTCCGTGTCGCCGTAGGCGCTGTTGGCTTTACCTTCGATCACCCGTTGGCGTTCGCTCAGGCTGTGCCCCAGCGCACTTAGAAAACCGTCGATTTTGTGGCTGCGCCCGACGGTGAGCGTCGCTTCGGTGGCGAACACGATGTGTCGGCAACCGCGTTCGAGCAGGTGCTGCGCGGCCAGGCGCCCGGCGGCGACATTGTCCATCGATACGCTGTCGAACAGCGGGGTATCGATGGCTGCCCGTTCGGGAAACGGATTGTCGTAGCTGACGATCTTCATGCCCCGCTCGGCGGCCCGGACAAAATGGGTCTGGCGAATGTCGCTCGCCGCCACGATGATGCCGCGCACGCCATGCAGGAACATATCGTCGATAAACGCGGCCTCTTCCTGTTCCTGGCGGTAGGCGTTGCCGAGCAAGACGCGGTAGCGGTGAGCCCGCGCCGCACCGTCGATCGCATGCGCCAGCGCCGAAAAGCTCGGGTTGACGATCGACGGCAGCAGCAGGCCGATGATCTTGGCCTGCGGTGCGGGCACCGCCGCCGCCCGGGCCGGCCGGTATCCCAGGGTCGCCATCGCTTGTTCGATGCGCTCACGGGTCTGTGCGCTCATCTGGTGGCTGCGGTTATTCAGCAGGTTCGACACGCTGCTGATGGACACGCCGGCCAACCGTGCGACATCACGAATATTTGCCATTTGCCGATACCTTGCTGCCTGCCGTTAGCCTGCAATCTATAAGGGAAGCCGGCCGCAGGCAAGCTGCAACCGGGGCGCCGCGCGCATGGGATCGCGCATTTGTGAGAATCGTCAGGCGGCGGCCGCGTTGTTTACTAAACAGTAAGGCGGGGCGGGAGGTTATGCTGAGATGGGGCAAACGTCCGGCGGTGTCTCGGCGGCCTGCTGGCGGAATTTTCCCGGCGTCAGGCCGAAGTGGCGGGTGAAGGCTTTATGCAGCGCCACCTCCGACGAGTAGCCGGCCTGTTCGGCGATACGGCTCAGCGGCAACGCCTGGCGCGCCAGCAGCCGGGCCGCCAGCTGCATGCGGATGGCGGTGAGGGCCTGCAGCGGCGTTTGCTGCGTGACCTGACGAAAGACGCGGGCGAAGTTGGCGCGCGACATATGGGCCCGTTCGCTCAGTTCCACCAGCGTCCAGGGGTGTTGCGGGCGGCGCAACATCTGTTCAACCACGTTGCCCAACTGCGGATGCAGCAACGCGGCGACCAGATTGCCGCTCTGATTCGGCTGGGCCAGCCAGGCGCGGATCGCCAGCGCGAACAGCAGCGCCATGGTCTGGCTGACAATGGCGTTGTGCCCCTGGCCCTGTTGGCTGAACTCATCGCTCAGCAGCTGGCCGGTCGCCTGCAGCAGCGCCAGCTGCCCCTGTTGGCGGCTGTTGAACAGCAAACATTCCGGCAGGCTCGCCAGCAGCGGCGATGCGCTGTGCGGCAAGATTTGCACGCCGCACAGCAGGTGCGTGGCGCTGTCGGCCCCCTCCGGCAGCAGGCGATGGGCGGAGTTGTGCGGCAAGAACAGCAGGCTGCCTTGCTCCAGCGGTACCGGGTGGCCGCCGGGGATCTCCAGCCGACAGCTGCCCGCCAGCACCATGTGCCAGCGGATCTGACTCCACTCCCCGGCGGCATGCGGCGAGCGCCACTCGCCGCTGAAATGGCAATCACGCGCCACGTAACCGCGCATGTCGTTAAGCATCAACAGTTGGCTGAGCGGATCCATTTTGAGACTCCTGGCTAAGAAGCTGATTGTTTCGGCAATGGGCCGGCGTAATGCGAAGCACTAAGATCGGTTCGATAGTGCAGCGATGCGGAGGGCGCCGCTGCGATGCATGAGTTATCAATGACATGGAGCCGGTAATGAAAATACTATTCTTTCTGAGCAAGGGCGACAAGCTGGGATTAACGCTGATTCGCCTCAGCATCGCCATCGTCTTCTTATGGATTGGCCTGCTCAAATTCATCCCTTACGAAGCGGACAGCATCACGCCGTTCGTCGCCAACAGCCCGCTGATGTCGTTTTTCTATGACATGCCGCAGGACTATCAGGCGCACCTGACGCACGAAGGCGAACTGAACCTCGCCGCCCGCGCCTGGCAGCAGGCCAACAATACCTATGGCTTCTCCAACGGCCTGGGCGTGGTGGAGGTGGCGATCGCGCTGCTGGTGCTCGCCAACCCGTTCTCCAAATGGCTGGGGCTGTTGGGCGGCATACTCTCCTTTTGCACGCCGCTGGTGACGCTGACCTTTTTGATCACCACCCCGGAGGCCTGGGTGCCCGCGCTGGGCGATGCGCATCACGGCTTCCCTTATCTCTCCGGCGCCGGGCGCCTGGTGCTGAAGGACACGCTGATGCTGGCGGGTGCGGTGATGATCATGGCGGATTCGGCGCGCAGTGTGCTCGAGAAACAGTGGCGGGGGAAGGTCGCATGAGCGTCATGAACCGGGCCGTGGCCGGCAGCCTGATGCTGCTGGCCTGTTCTGCAGTGGCGGAGGGGACAATGGGGCAAGAAACCCGAACGGTAGAGAGCGCCTACGCTTATCAGGAAACGCGTCAGCGCATTATCAGCACGGCCGAGCAGAAGGGCGTGACGCTGTTTGCCGAGTTCGATCACGCGAGAGCGGCGCGTGAGCATCATCTGACGATGCCGCCCACCACGGTGCTGGTGCTGGGCAACCCGCTGGCGGGCACGCCGCTGATGCTGGCGCGGCCGGCGTTGGCGCTGGATCTGCCGTTCAGGGTGCTGATTGCGCAAGACGAACGGGGCAAAACGCAGGTCAGCTACCACCCGGCGGAAAGTCTGAAGCGGAGCACCGGGGCCGACGAACGACAGGTCGCGGCGCTGAGGCCGTTGGAGCGGTTAGTTGAGGCCGCAATACGCTGATTGACCGGCGATGAACATCACGAGACGAGGCGACACAATGTACGATTATCAGGCGATTATCATCGGTTTTGGCAAGGCCGGCAAAACGCTGGCGGCCTTTCTGGCCGGGCAGGGATGGCGCGTGGCGATGGTGGAAGCGTTGGCGCAGATGTATGGCGGCACCTGCATCAACATCGGCTGCATCCCGACCAAAACGCTGGTGCACGATGCCGAGCTTCACGGGCCGGGCGAACAGGCGTTCAGCCAGGCGATGGCGCGCAAGCGGCAGGTGACCGGTCTGCTGCGGGAGAAAAACTACCAAAACCTGGCGGGGCTTGAACCGGTCACGGTGATCGACGGACGGGCGGAGTTTATCGATCCGCACCGCATCAGCGTGCAGGGTGCGGCGGGAACGCAGGTGCTGAGCGGCGAGCGCATCTTCATCAACACCGGGGCCGTCAGCCGCTGGCCGGCGATCGACGGGTTGGATCGTTCGCAGCGGAGTTACGACAGCACCGGCTTGCTGCAGTTGACGCAGCGGCCCGCGCGGTTGGGCATTATCGGCGGCGGTTATATCGGGCTGGAGTTCGCTTCGATGTTCGCGCAGTTCGGCAGCGCCGTAACGGTATTCGAAGAGGCGAGCGCGTTGCTCGGCCGGGAAGACCGCGATATGGCGCAGGCGATACAGCAAATCCTGAGCGACGCCGGGGTGAGCTTCACGTTTAACGCCGGCGTGAAGCAGGTGCGCGATGTGGAAGGGGGCGTTGAGGTGGTGCATCAGGGCGGCGTGCAGTCGTTCGATGCGCTGCTGGTGGCGGCCGGGCGCGTGCCGAACACCGCCGGTTTGCAGCTGGCGCGCGCCGGAGTTGAGACGGATGAGCGCGGGGCCGTGCGGGTGGATGCGCAGCTGCGCAGCAGCGTGCCGCATATCTGGGCGCTGGGGGACGTCAACGGCGGGCCGCAGTTTACCTATATCTCGCTGGACGATTTCCGCATTGTGCGCGACAGCCTGTTCGGCGCGGGTAAACGCAGCACGGCCGATCGCGGCGCAGTGCCTTACTCGGTGTTCATCACACCCAGCTTCTCGCGCATCGGCCTCAGCGAAGATCAGGCCCGGCAGCAGGGGCGCGACATTAAGGTCACCACGCTGCCGGCGGCGGCGATCCCGCGCGCCCGCGTGTTGGGCGACACGCGCGGCCTGCTGAAGGCGGTGGTCGATGCGCAGACCGGCCAGATCCTCGGCGTGGCGCTGCTGTGCCGCGATGCCCACGAGATGATCAACATCGTCAAAACGGCGATGGACGCCGGGCTGCCCTATACCCGGCTGCGCGATCAGCTGTTTACCCATCCGACCATGAGCGAGTCGCTCAACGATCTGTTTGGGTTGATAGGGTAAAGCGGGGCGAGAGGGGCGGCGCAGATGAGTGAGATCTGCGAAGCACCTCTCGTTTATCGCCCTTCGGGGCGGCGGGTTCTGTACTATTGTTTTCTCTTTGCGGCACGTTCCAGGCCGATGGGGCGCTGGGCGCAACGGAGATCACAGATGAACAAACGGGAATTAGAAAGCGCGATTGTCACCGATTTTTCCAAACGCATGAGCTACGGCGACTACCTGTGCCTGGACTCGCTGCTGGACTGCCAGCACCCGCTCTCCAACCCGCCGCATCATGACGAAATGCTGTTCGTGATACAGCACCAAACCTCCGAACTGTGGATGAAGCTGATGCTGCACGAGCTGCAAGCGGCGGTGCGGCTGGTGCAGCAGGACAAACTCAGCCACTGCTTCAAAATCCTTGCGCGCGTCAAACAGATCCAACGGCTGCTGTTCGAACAGTGGGCGGTGCTGGAAACGCTGACGCCGTCGGAATACGTCGAGTTTCGCGACGTACTGGGCAGCTCGTCGGGCTTCCAGTCGCATCAATACCGCTCGATCGAGTTCCTGCTCGGCAACAAGAATGCGGCGATGCTGGCGGTGTTCAGCAGCGATGCGGAAAAACACGCCGCGCTGAAGGCGATCCTGGAAGCGCCGAGCCTGTACGACGAATACTTGCTGTACCTGGCGCGCCACGGCCTGCCGATCCCGCAGGAGTGCCTCGAGCGCGACTGGACGCAGCCCTACCAGCGCAACCCGGATCTGCTGCCGGCGTTCAAAGTGATCTACGACAACCCGCAAACCTACTGGGAAGCCTATGAAATGGCGGAGAAGCTGGTGGATATCGAAGAGAGTTTCCACCTGTGGCGCTTCCGCCATATGAAAACGGTGGAGCGGATCATCGGCTTTAAGTCGGGCACCGGCGGTTCCAGCAGCGTCAGCTTCCTGAAAAAGGCGTTGGACCTGACCTTTTTCCCCGAGTTGCTGGACGTGCGCACCGAAATTGGCGCCTGAAATAACGTGGGAGGATAAGGGCGATGAGCGTGAGGATTATCGATAAGGCGGCGGAGAAGGTGGTGGGGGTCAGAGTCGTGGGGCCGTATCCACAGACGATCCCGCAGGGCTCGCAGCAACTGCTGGCATGGCGGCAGCGCCACGGCGTGCCGTTCGGCAAATGGCTGGTGCTGTATTGGGACGATCCGGCGGAAGTGGCGCCGGAAAAGCTGCGCGCCGACGTGGTGATAAGCGTCGCGGACGATTTTGCGCTGCCGGCGGGCAGCGAGGGCGTTACCGTGCAGACGCTGCCCGCCGGGCAGTATGCGGTTTACCACGTGCGCATCAGCGATGGCGACTTCGAGCGGGTGTGGGGCGAGTTCTATCAGAAGCTGCTGCCGGCCAGCGGCTACCAGCCGGTTGAGGGGGTGAGCTACGAACACTATCTCAACGACTGCGAAGCCGACGGCTATTTCGACCTCGATATTTACCAGACGGTGAAGAAGTGGTGAGGGTGGGGTGATGCGAAGGAAGGCTGAATCGATAGTATGTGCCGATTCAGCCTGTGATTGTCATTCCTGTTCGATGAAGGAGCGGCGGAAAGATGGGGGATAATCCCGATGGCGGTATTTACATATCGGCCAAGGCCCATCTTACTGCTTGGAGATTATTCGGTGACTATTTCACCCACTCCCCTTTCTGATTCATTAATATTTTACCATCTTTTATGACTGTCAGGGTGTTATCAGTTTTACTGAGCATATAAGTTGTTGAGGCGTTTTTAAATTCATAACCAATGATTGGGCATGGGGCTGTATTGCAATCAGCTCGTGTCGCTTTGCCCTGTAAAGTTAAAGCGGCGCCATCTTTTTTACGTTTTCCATAGTAAGTTGCATCATTACAATCGCCTTTACTGGAGCAAATGGTCGTGAGTTTGATAGAGAATGACTGCGTATCAAAATATTCTTTTGTCGCCCTCATCTTTTTTCTTTCGTTGATTGTGGCGAATTGCATGTTTTTGAAGCGTTCAGCCCAATGCTGAATCTCCTTATTCATGGGGGCATCTTTATCAGAAGATTTGTAATTTATGACATCAGAGTCAGGTACAACCCAGGCAGCATAAATTTTCCCATCGGGATTGATGACCAAAGCAGAGGCACTTTCCAGGTAAAGATCCTTCAGCCAGCCTTCAGCAAATAACCCCCCGCCAGGGACTGAATGAGGTTCACCGAAAACATCAAAATTGCTGATGTATTTCTCATAGTCCTGACCCAGTGTGCTTTTGAGACTGTCAGTGACTGCTTTATCGTTAACAAGCCCGCTTACTGTGCTAATTTTGTTATATTGCAACAGGTTTATCGCTGCTGTGGATTCAATGGAACAGAGTAAAGAAACAGTAAATAATGCAGGTAATAAGATCTTTTTGAACATAAATCACTCGCTTGATAACTTTAAAAATTCTTCTGCTTCCCGGGCATACCGCTTTTGCAGGCCATTACCATAACGGGCCCACCAGTTGTACTGTTTACCACCCTGCGTCGTGATGGTATTCCCATATATTGCTTTATCGTATTCTACCCGGGCTTTAAGTAAATTATCCTGAAAGTTTTCCGATGACATGCTTTCAATTTTGGATATTGCCTCTGGTGTTAAGGTATCAGCCTTAACTATTCGTCCGGATTCCATGGAGTTCAGGATCGCTTGTGCGCCAGATGAACCACGCATATGCGCCAATGAGGTTATTGCCCCTTGTTTTCCTGGATCGGTAAAATTCAGTGCCCCGGCAGACTTCGCCGATGCACTCATTGCTTTGGATACTTCCTCAAACTCTTCAGCGCTGCCTTGGCCATATTGGTTACGAGCCGCGAGGATCTTGTCATAGGCAGTGCCATTCCCTTGTCTGAATCCGTATAACTCACGCCGTCCACCTTGTTCTCCAGCACCCCCTTCAGAAGCCATGACCGATTCAACAACCCGATTATCAATTCTACCGGGTTTTGTTGTCGATTGAGCATTCTGCGTGATAGATGGCGGTACTGTCGCCGCCGCCCGAGGGGCGGCGTTATCCGGCTTTCCCGGCGTACCACTCGCCTCCGCGTTCGGGAACAGCTGATCGACGGCGCTCTGGATCGCCGCCTGATGGCCGCCGCCCGGTGCGGCGGTGCGTGCGGCGCCGCCGGGCTGGTTGAGATCCAGCTGGCCGCCGGTATTGATCTCTCCGTCCTCTTTCACCGTGATATTGAAGCTGGTGCCGGTGATGTTGATTTGGCCGTTCGCCAGCAGCTCGATCACGCTTTCGCCGCATTCCAGCCGCAGCGATTCGCCGGAGCCGAGGGTAAAGGCGTTAACCACGGCGTCGCTGCGGGTTTTGCCGGTCAGCGCGGAGGCATCGCCTTTGACGCCGGTGGCCTGATTGAGCACCACCCGTTTGATCTGGTTGCCGCCCACCAGGTGGGTGTGGTCGTTATCGATGGTGTGGCTCTCATCGTTTTTGACCTGGGTGTCCATGTTGCGTTCCGCCTGGATCCACACCTGTTCGGCGCCGGCCTTGTCTTCGAAGCGCAGGGCGTTGGCGTTGTCGGCGGTGCCGTCCTTGGTGCGGCTCATAAAGCCCATCTGGGTGGCGGCGGCCGGCAGCGCCCACGGCGGCATGCTGGCTTCGTTATAAACGCGCCCGGTAACGATCGGCCGATCGGGATCGCCGTTGATAAAGTCCACCACCACTTCGTCGTTGACGCGCGGGATCTGCACGCCGCCGTAGCCCTGGCCGGCCCAGGCGCTGGAGACGCGCACCCAGCAAGAGCTGCCGTCGTCCTTCGGCCCGAAGCGGTCCCAGTGGAATTTCACCTTGATGCGGCCGTATTTGTCGGTCCAAATCGATTCGCCGGCCGGGCCGACCACCCGGGCGGTCTGCGGCCCGTGGGTTTTCGGCCAGGTGGCCTGCTGCGGCGGGTGCCAGGGCACGTCCGCCGGCAGCACGACGAAGTCGATACGGTGTTCGCTGCTTTGATCGTCGCCGCTGGCATAGCGGTTCTCTTTCAGATGGTAGTTGGCCTGCAGCGTCAGGTACTCGCGGTTGTCGTCGGCGTGCGGGGCGTTATACAGCGTAAAGGTGCTGCCGGGAGCGATGCCCAGCGCGGTGGCGGTGCCCCGGATCTGCTGATGTTCGGCCTGCCAGGCTTCCTGGCGCACGCGGGCGTAGAACTCCCCCTGCTGATGCTCGGTGTAGCGGCCCGGCCAGTCGTAGACGTCAATCTGCCCCGGCGTCGGCGAGACCGGGTTTTGCCGCGCCTGGAACAGCCAGGCGTTCGGCTTGCGGAAATCGTAGTCGTCCAGGCTGTAGATGCCCGGCGTGACGCGATCGGACAACGTCCACTGGCTGATGCCTTCCTCGCTGGTGCTGCCACCGGACGGCGTCAGGTGATAGGGGATCATCTCGTAGCCGGGATAGGGCTGGTGGTGGTGGGGCGCATCCCCGAGCACCAGCGTGTGTTTGCCCATCTCGTGTTTGAAATAGTAATAGATGCCCTCCAACTCCATCAGGCGGCTGATGAAGTTGAAGCTGCTTTCGTTGTACTGCACGCAGTAGCCCCACAGGCGATAGTCGCCGGTCAGCTGATCTTCCAGCTGCACGTTGTGCTCCGCCAACAGGGTCTTGACGATCTGCGGCACCGTCTGTTCCTGGAAGATGCGGAAGTTGCGATCCTTGGTCATCGGCCACAGATCCGGCTGCACGTGCAGGCTATACACCGCGTAGCGGGTGCCGCCGATCTCTTCGCTGCTGACGGCGATGGCGGTGATCTTGCCGTTCAGGTAGCGCGGGGCGCTGAGAAAGCCCTGAGTCGGGATCTCCAGCGTCAGCGGTTGGCCGAGCAGCGCTTTGCGATCGAGCCGCGCGTCGGTGCTCAGCAATTCAATAGAGAAGTCGAAAGGGGTGGAAAGCGCTTCGATGCCGTCCAGTGAGCGGAACAGCAGCTGCTCCTGGCCCAGCGGCGTGTGCGCAATAATGCGATCCAACATGAGAACGTCCTCTGTGATTGACGTCGTGTTCTGCTTACCCCAGCGTTGCAGCGGCCTTGCCGCGCGGCCAATGAGGGTGGGCAGCGGTGCGTCAGTCTCATGAAATAGGGGAAACCCCGCCGCGGCGGGGCTTCAGAACGGAATTAACCGGCGGTGGCCGGATTGACCAGCCAGGTGCCGGCGGTGTCGATGCTGAGTTGCTGCTGGCGGAGCCGATCGTTGTGGCGGATCTCCAGCTGATAACGGCCCGGCGCCAGATTCAGGCTGGCGAAGCCGTTTTCACCCGGCGTTACCTGCTGCGGCTTGCCGTCGAGGCTGACCTGTTCGCCCGGCTGCAGTTTGAAGTACACCAGCGCCACCGGCTGCGGTGGCGGCGCCGCCTTTTCTGGTTCCACCGGCGCAGATGGCGCGGTTTGCGGCGCGCTCGGCTGCTCCGTCAGGGTTTTCTGCGCCGGTGACGCCTCGGTATTTTGCGCTACGGCCTGGGCATCGTCTTTGCCGCCGCTCAGCCAGGCGACGGCGCCGATCACCAGCAGCGCCGCGACGCCGGCGCCGGCCATCATCGGCCGCGAGAATTGGGTGCTGCGCGCGGTAACGGCGCCGGCTGCTGCTGCTGCGGCAGCCGGGTTGGCGGCCACCAGCAGGTTCTCTGGCGCGGCGGCCGGGGTGCTGACGATTTCGTTTTCATCGGCGATCGGCAGCTGCAACAGCTCGGCCATTTCATCGATGGTCTGCGGACGGTCTTCCGGCTTCAGCGCCAGCGCGCGGTCGACGGTGCGCAGCAGCTCCGGCGAGTAACCGGCGGGGCGACGCTCGGCCAGCGGCTGGTAGCTGTCTTCGATGCTGCGCACCACGCTGACCGGCGGCGGCGAACCGACGATCAGCGTGTGCAGCACGGCGCCCAGCGCGTAGATATCGGTCCAGGGCCCCTGTTCGCCGTCGCTGTTCTCGGTGTACTGCTCGATCGGCGCGAAGCCCGGTTTGAGCATGATCTCCGTTTCGTCCGACAGGTTGCCGATCTCTTTGCGCGCCGACCCGAAGTCCAGCAGCACCGGCAGCTGGCTCTCCTGAATTTGGATGTTATCCAGCGAGATGTCGCGGTGCAGGTAGCCTTCCTGATGGATGGTGTTGATGGCGCTGAACAGCGGCGGCAGCAGCCGACGGATCCACGCCTCGTCGATCTTCTCCGGCTGCTGCGCCTGCAGGTTCTTCAGCGTGGTGCCGCTGTAAAACTGGGTGCCCATGTAGGCGGTGCCGTTTTCTTCCCAGAAGCGCAGCACGTGCAGCAGGCCGGGGTGCGAGAAGCGGGCCAGCAGGCGCGCCTCCTGAATAAAGCTGTTCAACCCGGCCTGGAAGGTTTTGCCGAAGCGCTCGCCGCGCAGCCCGATGCTGAGATCGTCGTTGCGTTTCGCCAGCGAGGTCGGCATGTACTCTTTGATAGCGATGGTGCGTTCCAGTTGGTGATCGTAGGCGCGATAGACGATGCCGAAGCCGCCTTCGCCGATCGCTTCCTGGATCTCGAATTCGTTGAACCGATAGCCGCTCGGCAGGCTGTTCGAATTCGGTTTGGTTATCCCGGTTCCCGACATAGTGATGACTCTCTGTGTTCAAAGGGCCGCCGTCTCGGCGGCCGCGGCGTTATGCCTGAAATTGACAAATGAATTCGTGGTTCTGCAGCGCGATATGCAGCTGGCGATAGCGCTGGTCGTTGGCGCTGCCGGTCAGCAGGGTGTGGCTGATCTGCGGCAGCAGGGTGTTGGTCAGGATGGCGTCGACCATGCGGCCGCCGGACTCCACCTCGGTGCAGCGGCTGACGATCTGCTCGATGACCGCGTCGTCGAAGGTGCAGACGATGTCGTGATTCTCCGCCAGGCGACGCTGGATGCGCCCCAGCTGCAGGCGCACGATGTTGCCCAGCGTGGCGTCGGTCAGCGGGTAATACGGCACCACCAGCAGGCGGCCGAGCAAGGCGGCCGGGAACACCGACAGCAGCGGCTGGCGCAGCGCGCCGCTCAGCGCTTCCGGCTCCGGCAGCAGCTCCGGATCGCTGCACAGCCCGGCGATCAGCTCGGTGCCGACGTTGGAGGTCAGGATGATGATGGTGTTGCGGAAATCGATATGGCGGCCTTCGCCGTCCTCCATCCAGCCCTTGTCGAACACCTGGAAGAAGATTTCATGCACGTCCGGGTGCGCCTTCTCGATTTCGTCCAGCAGCACCACGCTGTAGGGGCGGCGGCGCACCGCCTCGGTCAGCACGCCGCCTTCGCCGTAGCCGACATAGCCGGGAGGCGCGCCTTTCAGCGTCGAAACGGTGTGCGACTCCTGGAATTCGCTCATGTTGATGGTGATGACGTTCTGCTCGCCGCCGTACAGGGTTTCCGCCAGCGCCAGCGCGGTTTCGGTCTTGCCGACGCCGGACGGCCCGGCCAGCAGGAACACCCCGACCGGCTTGTTCGGATCGTCCAGCCGCGCCCGTGAGGTGCGCACCCGGCGGGCGATCAGATCCAGCGCATGGCGTTGGCCGATCACGCGCTGGTTCAGGGTGTCGGAGAGTTGCAGCACCGCCTCAATCTCGTTTTTCACCATGCGTCCCAGCGGGATGCCGGTCCAGTCGGCCACTACCGCCGCCACGATGTTGGCGTCAACGGCGGCGAAGATCAGCGGCGCTTCACCCTGCAGCGCGCTCAGTTGCTGCTGCAGTTCGCCCAGCTGGGCGCGCAGCGCGTCGGCGTCAGGGCGCGCCTGCGTCTCTTCTTCAGTAGACTTTTCTTCCTGCCGGTGCAGCTGGGCGCGCAGTGTGATGATCTCTTGGATCAGCGCCAGCTCCTGCTGCCAGCGGTCGGTCAACTGTTCCAACTCCTGGCGCAGCGCGGTCAGCTGGGCTTCAATCTCCTGCGGGCGCAGGGGATCGCCGATGCCCACCTTGGCCTCGCGGCGGGCGATATCCAACTCTATCTGCAGCGCATCGATGCGGTGGCGGCAATCTTCGACCTGGGCAGGCTCGGCGTGTTGGCTGACCGCCACGCGCGCGCAGGCGGTATCCAGCAGCGCCACCGCCTTGTCCGGCAGCTGACGGGCCGGAATATAGCGATGCGACAGCCGCACCGCGGCGTCTACCGCTTCATCCAGCAGCAGCACGTGGTGGTGTTGCTCCAGCGGGCTGACGGTGCTGCGCAGCATCAGCAGCGCCTTGTCTTCGCTCGGCTCCTGTACCTGGACCACCTGGAAACGGCGGGTGAGCGCCGGATCCTTCTCGATGTATTTCTTGTATTCCGACCAGGTGGTGGCGCCGAGGGTGCGCAGCTGGCCGCGCGCCAGCGCCGGTTTCAGCAGGTTGGCGGCGTCGCCGGTGCCCTGGGCGCCGCCGGCGCCGATCAGGGTGTGAATTTCGTCGATACACAGGATGATCGGCGTCGGGCTGGACTGCACTTCGTCGATCACCGCCTGCAGCCGTTTTTCAAACTCGCCTTTGACGCCGGCGCCGGCCTGCAGCATGCCGATGTCCAGCAGGCACAGCTTCACGTCGCGCAGCTGCGGCGGCACGTCGCCGGCCACGATGCGCAGCGCCAGGCCTTCCACCACCGCGGTTTTCCCGACGCCGGCCTCGCCGGTCAGCAGCGGGTTGTTCTGGCGGCGGCGCATCAGGATATCGATGATTTGCCGGATCTCTTCGTCGCGGCCGGCCACCGGATCGATCTCGCCGTTGCGCGCTTTGGCGGTCAGGTCCTGGGCATACTGCGCCAGCACGCTTTCACCGCTGCGCGGCGCGCCGGATACGTTCTCGGCGCTGCTTTCCGCCGGCGCATCCTGGGCGTTTTCCGCCGAGTGAGCGGTGATGGCGGCGAACTGTTCCATCAACAGATCGGCGTTGATGCGCTCGAACTGCGGGGAAATGGCCTTCAGCAGATGGCGCAGGCTGTAGGTTTTCAGGATGCCGAGCAGCAGGTGGCCGCCGCGGATGCGCGCCGCGCCGAATTTCAATGAGCCATAGACCCAGGCGCGTTCTACCGCGCTGTCGATGTGCTCGGACAGATCGGAGATGGCGCTGGCGCCGCGCGGCAGGCGGTCGAGCGCCTCGACGATGTCGCGCGCCAGCTGCGCCTCGTCCAGCGCGAAGTGGCGGACGATCTGCTGCAGATCGCCGTCCGGCGATTGCATCAGCTGATGCAGCCAGTGCGCCAGTTCGACGTAGGGGTTACCGCGCAGCTTGCAAAACGCCGTCGCACTTTCCAGAGAGGTGAATAACAGGCTATCCAGTTTGCCAAATAATACCGAGCGGCTGATTTCAGACATGGTTTTCCTCAGGTCTCAGAGTGGCCTGGCGCCGCAGGGCGCCGGCCGAAATAGGGTCAGAACGGATTTTCCAGCGGTTCAGGGCTGAAGATCAGATCGTCGAGATCGCGTTGCCGCCGATCGTCGGCCAGCCAGCTGCTCAGGCCCAATCGTTGCGCGCCGCCGAGCTGGAGGCCGTGCGCCTGTTCCTTTGCCAGGATCAGACGGACTTCCCAGACGAACTCGATGCCCAGGTATTGGCGCACCCAGTCGCGCAGCTGCCGGCACAGGTCGGCGCCGGGCAGGAAGCGGTCATAGTCCCGCTGCGGCATCGGCCCCAGCTCGATGCGGAATTTGTGCTGAATATCGCGCACCGCGATGCCGAGAAAGGCCGACTCGCCGAGCCGCGGCGCACCGCGCCCGGCCTTGAGCCGCGCCTGCTCGCGCGGTTCCACCCGCAGCCAGTGCGGCACGTTCTCGACGATGCGCACCGGCACCTTGAAATACTGCTGCAAAATCTTGCTCAGGCCTTCCGGATCGCGGCTGTGGCGAATCAGATGACCGGCCATAAAATGTTTGGCGTGGGCGTTGATGCTGTCACGTTCCTGCTGCGCCGGCTGGCCGATGCCGATCAGGCTCGACAGGTATTCGTCGAAGCGCCGGTTGTCCGGGCGATCCAGCGACACCGTCGGCTGCGCGTCGGCCCAGGCGCGGTAAAACAGCAGCGTCAGCCGGTGATGGAACAGATTGGTGAACGCCAGCAGGGTGGTGTCCTGATGGTGGTACACCCGTTCGCGCACGTATTCGGTCAGGTGCAGCGGCAGCGGCCCGTTGGGGCCGAACAGGCCGAAGCTGAAGATCGAGACGTCGTGAAGCGGGCTGTTGGCGCGCGGCGCCACCTGCGCCAGCGTGGAGGGCGCGAACGACAGCGACGGCTCCTGGCCCAGGCGCAGCATCTCGTGACGCGGCAGCGGCGCGCGCCCCAGCAGGTAGGGTTGGCCGCCCTGGGCGTCGATACGGCGCAGCAGCTGAAACAGATCGTGCTTGTAAGGCGCGCTGCGCAGCCGCGGCCAGAAGTCGTCCGGCAGGCGATACAGCGCGTTGATCTGCGGCGGCGCCAGTTCGGTGGCAATCATCTCCGCGCTCATATCAGCGTCCTTTTGCCCATGCGCGCCTGCCAGTGGGCGATTTCGCCGCGCTGCTGGCTGGAGAGCGTCATCTCGGTGAAGGTGTTCATCGCTACCAGGCGCGAGAACAGGCGCTCCAGCACGCTGCCGAGTAGGTAAGGGCTGTTGCCGGAGAACGCCTGCTCATCGACCGTCAGATCGATGGCGATGCCGCGCGCGAACACGATGGGGCCCGGCTCCGGCACTCGCCGATAGACCGGCCGCAGGTTGCAGTGGCGCACGCCCTGGATCTGTTTGGCGATCGCCGGTTCGCTCAGGTTACCGTACAGCCCCATCAGCTGGCGCAGGCTGGCGGCGCCCTGTTCCGGATCGCCGTCCATCATGCTGAGGTAGTTCAGCTGCAGCTGGCTGATCAGCCGCCAGGTGATCATGCCTTCGGCCAGCGCCGGGCGCGGCGGAGTGGGGCCTTTGCGCAGCGAGACCTGCTTGATCGGGATCGAATCGGGCATCACGAAGTTGCCCTGATCCTGTTGCAGCAGCATCAACGGCAGGTCGCGGCTGGTGCACAGCACGTCGGCGGTGAGGTATTTCAGATCGCTGTGCCACGGCGATTGCCGCTCGTCCACCAGCGACACGAACACTTCCGAACCGGCATAGCCGGTGCGGGTGCCGTAGCGGCGGGCGTGCTCCGACAGCGTGCGCTGTTCGCGCCGCAGCGAGAAGTAGGCGCCATAGTTGCCGTCGTCCGCGCTCAGGGTGCTGTAAAACGGCCGAAACTCTTGCTCGTAGCGTTTTTCGCTGGCGCTGCCGCCGAGCCGCTGCACCGAGAACACTTCGTAATCCAGCGGCCGGATATTGTCGACCACCAGATGGTATTCGTGGTTTTTTTCGTTGATCGCGATGCGTTCGGCGACCTTCGGAAACAGGTTGATCACCGGCGTGCAGTGCAGCGCCAAATGGGCGGCGTCGACCACCCGTTCCAGCGCGGCGTCGTGCCGATCCAGCAGCACCACGATCTCGAACTGGCGCAGCGCCTTTTTCCCTTCGCGCACGCTTTGCAGCAGCGGGCGCAGGCCGTTGACGCTGAAGAACTGGAAGCGTGCCGGGAAGGCGAAATATTCCTGCAGCAGCCGGTAGCCTTCGAAGTTGCGCAGGTCGTTGGGCAGCAGCGCCTGATCGGCGGCGAAGCCCTCCTGCCGCAGCCCGTCCAGCGCCAGCGCGCGCCGCTGCGGCTGCGCCTCCACCGTTTGGCAGACAAGCCCGACGCTGTGCTGCATCAGCAGTTCCAGCAGCTGCTGCGCCTGCATGTCCGGCCCGGCCAGGTAAAACATCAACTGGTCCAGCTGCAGGTTGTTGAGCGTCACGCTTTCGTAGCACTCGAGACGAATGCGCAGCGCGCTGACGCAGCCGCTGTGCTGCAGCCCCAGCGAGGCCAGCGGGATATCGGCCGGAATGCCGCCCAGCTCGACGCCGGCGATGCGCACCGGCTGCAGCGTGACGTCATGGGCGGTGGTGTAGCTGCAGGTGATGCCGCTTTTCTTCAGCGTCTGGCTGTCCATCATGGTGCCGCGCGGCACCACGAAGCCGTTGCTGATGTCGCCTTTGCTGCTGTCCGGCTGCAGCTCGGCGATCGCCATCGACGGCGTCGGCGACAGGTAATTGGGGTAGATGATCTCCAGCAAGCGCTGAGAAAAGCGCGGGAACTCGGCGTCCATTTTCAGCTGCACGCGCGAGGTGAGGAAGGCGAAGCCCTCCATCAGGCGCTCGATATAGGGATCCGCCACGTCGATGCCGCGCATGCCGAGACGGCCCGCGACCTTCGGGTACTGTTCGGCGAACTCGGCGCCCATCTCACGCAGATAGGCCAGCTCGCGGTTGTAATAGTCTAAAAGTTTACTGTCCATCGCCTTACCCTATGTCTTTCAGATCGAAGTGGCCGTTTTCCAGATCCACGTCGGTACGGAACAGAAACTCCAGCGGATAGGGCACGCACCACAGGCGGCCCTTGATTTCGATCGACAGCACGTTGTGCAGCTCCAGCGAGCCGGTGTCCGAGATGCAGCGCACCTGCAGCCCCTCGGGCAAAATGCGCGGTTCGAAATGGAGAATGGACTCGGTCAGCGCGCGCTGAATGTCGAGCCATTCGATATCCGACATGCGCTTGCCCGCCAGCGAGGCGATGCCGTAATTCAGGGTGGAGCGCCGCACTTGCGGAAAGTCGCCGAGATCCAGATTGGATTCGCTGTTGACGCAGTTGAACAGCCACTGCAGATCGCGCAGCACCCGGCGGCGCAGCTCGCTGTGCGACACCAGGTTGCGCACCTGTGCTTCCTGCTTTTTCTGCGGTTCGTCGTCGGTCAGCATGTCGAGCAGCACCGGCTGCATTTTGTCGCGCGACGTCAGGCGCTCGCTGTCCTGACGATAGCGATAGCCCTGGCGGCGCAGATCGCCGCCGTCGTAGTGGGGTGGGCGCTTATCGTTCATGTTCAGGCGCTCGCGTCGAAGCTCAGCTGCCGCAGGCTGTGCAGCGGGAATTCGTCGCTTTCGCTGAGCCAGGTTTTCAGGCCCAGCCCCGCATAGTGGGTGCCGTCGCCCAGCGGTTGCCATTCGGTGCGTTTGCCGAGCAGCAGCGCGTCGTCGCTGCCTTCGGCCAGCGGATAACGGGCGGGCAGTTGGCACACCTGTTCGCGGCCGTCGGTGAGGCGCACCAGCGCGTGGCTCCACACCAGATCGATGGCGCTCTGCGGCGCCTGGAACTGGATCGCGGCGATGTCGGCAAACGGCAGCCAGTAGTAAACGCCGTTCAGCGCCAGCTCGCACACCGGCCCGAGGCGGCCGTCACCGTCGGTCAGCCAGTCGAAACTCAGCTGCCGTTCTTGGTCGCCTTCGGCCAGCGTTAACCGCCCGGCGCCGGCCGGGGCGGCCTCCAGCGCTTCGTCACGCAGCGCCTGGGCCTGTTCGGCTGCGCCTTGCGCATCCTGATGCAGCGCCTGCACCATCAGTTTCAGCCAGGGCTGATCCTGCCGCAGCAGCGCCGGCGCGGCCGTGCCGGCGAACACCGCCTGGCGTTGCAGCTCGGCGTTGACCGACTGCATCAGCAGCAGCGTGGTCGGTTGGGCGATCGGTTTCAGCGCCTGCCAGGATTTCAGCTGCGCGTTGGCGCGCGTCCAGTTGCCGCTCAGGCACAGCAGTTGCACCAGCGCGGCGCGCAGGTCGGCATCCGCCGGTTTTCCCTTGATCTCGTTTTCGACGGCGGTGATGGCCGCGCCGATCGACTGGCCTTGCAACATGCTTGCTAATGATTTCACAGGCTTTCCTTATGATCAGTGAGTGGCGCCGTTAACCGACAGGTAGCTGCCGCTGGCGGGATCGACCCGGTCTGCGGCCAGCTTTTCCACCAGCTTGAAGGTCAGCGGAGCGGGGGCGCTCAGCAGCGGTTGCCAGGCGGTTTGCGCCTGCTGCAGGCGCTGTTTGACCTTGTTCTCGTCGGCGGCATCGACGCGCGGCATTTCAACGATCGCTTCGCCGTTGAACGCCCAGGCGTGCAGCTTCGGTTCGAAGCTCAGCAGCAGGAAGCTGCCCGGCGCCTGCGGGTTACCGCCCAGAACCAGCCGTTGGGCGTTGGCGCTGACGACGGTCAGCGGGCGATCGCCGCCGTTGATCTGCGCCAGCGGATAGCCCTGAAGGAACCACAACGTCGGCGAGAGGGTTTGGCCGCCCTGTTGCAGCGTGACTGCGCCGCTGCCCTGCAGCCAGCCGTCCTCGCCGCAGCGCAGCGCGTCGCCGGCGGGAATGAACAGCGCGCCGCCGTTGGCGTCGTCATGCCAGAAGGTGCGGAAGTGGCAGCCCTGCGGCAGGTTGAAACGCTGAGGCGGCGCGGTGTCCGCCTGCGGAGAGGTCACGGCTACCGCCGCAGGGATCGCCGGCTGCGGCGGGGTTTCCGGCTGCTCGACGGCCTCCTGTTTGACCGCCGGTTTCCAGCCGCGCGCTTTGGCGGCTTCGCCGCTGGCCAGCTTTTCACCGCGCTTGTCGGTCAGCGTCCAGGGCAGGTGGCCGGCTTTCGGGCACTGTTTTTCCAACAGATTGCCGACGCGCGGCAGAAAGTCGTTCAGCACCGCCGGATCTTGGCTTTGCGCCGAGACGATGCGCAGCGGGATGCTCTTGCCGCACCAGCTTTCGGGATTGCTGTTGTTGACGTCATCGATAAACACTTCCAGCTTCTGGCTGGGGGAGTAAACCAGGCGATAGTTCATCGCCTGCGCGGTCGGTACCGCCATCAGGGCGACGAGCCCCGGCATCCAATATTTCATAGTGAACCTTGCTGTGAATGTGCGCTGCTCAGTCGCGGCTCAGAAACCGTTCCGCATCCGCCAGCGAATGCAGCAGGGTGGTTTCCTGCGGTGAGCCAATCCAGACGGCGATAGCGCTGTAGTTATCGCTGTTATTGTTTTTCTTCCATGCCTGCTGCATCAGGGCGATCCACTCGCTGGGGGAGTTGACCATGTGCAGCGACTTTTCCAGTTCGGCCTGGCTGAAGCTGTGCCAGAAGCCGTCGGTGCACAGCAGGAAAACGTCGCCGTCTTCCAGCTGCAGCACGTCGCTGTAGGTGGCGTCGCGCTCTTCGTTTAGCCCCAGCGCGAAATACAGCAGGTTGCTGTTGATGCCGTTGGTCTGATAGCCGGCGTCCTGCATCTGCTGGATCAGGCTGTGGTCGGTGGTGACGGCATGTAGGTAGCCGCGGCGGAACAGGTACAGGCGGCTGTCGCCGGCGTGCGCCCAGTAGGCCAACTGGTAATCGCGATCGATAAACAGGCTGACCAGCGTGGTGCCCATCTTGCTGTATTCGTCCGACTGCCGCTGCTGCTGGTGGATGGCGGCGTTGGCGCGCGTGATGTGCTGACGAATGCTCTGGGCGTTCAGGTGCTTTTCGCCGTCGAAGTTTTGCAAAATAGTGTCGCGCGCCAGTTTGGCGGCGATATCGCCGCCCGGAAAGCCGGCGATGCCGTCGCACACCACGAAGCAGGCGGCGCGGTTGCCGAGCACCTCGCCGGTCTGATCCTGGTTGGAGGCGCGGCCGCCCTGGTTGGAGGTAGAGGCTATGGTGATATTCATTACGCGTCCGGTTTGGTCTGTGAGTCTTTGTATTGATTCACTTCAACGTCATAGGCGTGCAGGAAGGCTTCGCCGAACAGGGTGTGGAAATCGTCCTCGATTTCGCCGGAGGTTTGCTGATAGTTCTTCACGAAGTAGTCCCACAGCGCAGCCTTGCGGTTGGCGGGCAGCGACAGACGCGGCGCCACGCCTTCCTTGCGCGCTTCCTCTTCGAGGCGCTCCGGGTTGAACGACTGCAGCATGGCGGCGATGATGGCGCGGATGCCGGCGATCATCCCCAGCTGGTGCGCCTGCAGGTCGATCAGCGCATCGCGCACCGCCTGCTCCGGCGGCATAAAGCCCGGCATCTGGCTGCCGAACATCTGCATCAGCACCGTTTTGCCCGAAGGCAGCAGCTTGAACGGGTTGTTGGCCTCGTCGAGGATCATGGTCATCTCGGCCTTCACGCCGCGCTTGAGGATCGAGCGGGATGAAAGCAGGGCGACGGTGCCTTGCGAGAACAGGCTCAGCAGGCGGCCGGCCTGGCGGATCTGCCGTTCGTCGAAGTGCGGCTGCGGCTGCAGATCGTCGAGGCCGATGCCTTGCAACAGCGCCGTCAGCAGCGGCCCCTCTAAGGTGTCGCCATTCGGCGCGGCGGCGTGCTGCCGCTGAGCGGACTGGTAGGCGACCGGATCGATGCCCAGGCGGTTGCCCTGGCGCGGGCGCGGCGGCTGCGCAGGCGGTTCCTGCTGGTTGAACTGCGGCACGGGTTGGGGCTGTGGCTCAGGCGTCTGCACGGGTGGTGGCGTCGGCTCTGGGCGTGGCGCTTGCGGTTGTGCGGCTATCGGAGGCGGAGACGGCGGCGCGGGCGGCTGTACCGGCTCGTCCGGCTGAGCCAGCGGCACGGCGCCGCCCATCAGCAGCCCCAGCGGATCGTTGCTGTTTAGCGTCTCGGGCGAGGCGGGCGCTGATGAACCGCCGAACAGCGCCAGCGGATCCAGCTCTTGCTCCGGTTGCTGCACATTCTGAGCCGGGGTTGCCGGCCGCGCTGGCGCAGCCTGCTCCGCCAGCAGCGCGCTGGGGGTGGTATCGGCCAGGATGTGTTCGCGCTCAAAGGTGGTGTCGGTGTTGAACAGCGCCGCCGGATCGGTTTGCTGCTGCTGCAGCTGGCGCAGATCGACATCGCCCGCCAGCTGTGCCAGCGGATCGGCCGGGTTCAGCTCGCGAGCGGGGGTATCCAGCAGCGGGTGGTTGCCAGGATTGGCGACCGGCGGCGGCGTGACGGCGGCCGGCGCATTCGGGGTAAATTCTTCCACCAGGCTGTCCCAGATTTCGTTGGGGATTGGCGCGGCGGATTTTTCTTTGGCGGCGGCTGTTGGGGCCGCAGCAGCGGCAACGGCGGCGGCCTTGGCCACCGGTTGAGCCTGTGGCGCGGCGTGCTGGTGCAGCGCGCTGACTTCAATCTGGTAATCGTCGATGCCGAGCACGTCGCCGTCCTGCAGTTCAACCTGGCGGCCACGTTCCAGCGGAATGTCGTTCAGCAGCACGCGGGTAACGTTGCCGCGGTTGGTGATGCGGCATTCGCCGTCAGCGGAAATATGCACGATCGCCTGCAGGCGGGAAATGGCGCGCTCTTCGTCCGGCAGCACCAGGTTGTTGTCCACGCTGCGGCCGATGGTGCCGCCCGGCGGCAGAAAATCGCAACTGCTCTGCGGCGGAACCTGGCCGCTTTTATTTTTTACAATGGAAAATCGCATAAGGCATTCCTGCTGATAGGGATTGTAGACTGCTTTGGACGTATGTTGATTTAGCCATCTAATCTGATGGCTAACTTCTATTCTTTTCTTTTTTGTAATAGGTGTTTTTTGGTAGTTGAGTTAAGTAGATAAAGGTGAATATCAAACTGCCGTAGCGAATAGAGGCATAGTTATCGTTGCCTAGTGGGTAGAAGAGATTAAGAAAGTCATTCCCGTATGCAAAGATTGAGAGCTGTATAACGCCCATGGCAACCACAATGAGACAGTTGAAAACAAAAAATAGATAATTGTGTTTGCGAGTCGATAATTTTTTTAAGTAATATAATGCCACTAACGTGATGAGTGACAATGAAAAATAGGAAAGTAAGAATCCATATGAGTAAGTTGATAGTGTGACGTCTGGAGTCATGTTAATAATCAATAAATTTTAATTTTCTTGAGTTGATAACTTTATGAAATTGGATTCAACAATCCTGACTATTACTTAGAGTAACGTTTAAAAATGGCTTCAGCTTCACTGGCGTTCTGCAGTGAAAGACAATCTAAAGTATGGTAAGTCCCTTGAACTGAGCCTTGGCTATTTTTATTTGCGTACTGTTCAGCCAGTTTTTCACCTTGTTCAAATGCATCCATCGGCAGTTTACTCAATTCTAAATAGGCGGAAGCGGAACGGAAGGCGTCTTGCTTGGTTCTTTCTGAGTCAGTGGACTTCCCAATGCAGCGGCTGGTTAACCAATTTTTATATAGTGCCTCTTGCGATAAAGCATTGAGCGAGTTTTCAGCAAGGGCTACATGGCTTCCGAGCAGCAGAGGCATTAAAAAGTACGTGTATCTTCTCATCCGAGATAACCTTTGATATGAGCCGTCGTTTGAGCAACTCTGATATCAGTTGTCGTCATTCCCTTGGTACTTCTTGATGATGACTTGCAACGCTTGGCTATGTACAAGATCGATGCACTTTGCCATCGTCATCGGCTCCCCAGACATGCTGTCATAGTGCTTTGCCAGAAATTCTTTTGCCAGCGCCCTGACAGCGGTATGCGCTGCCAGAGAATAATCGCCGAACTCCATGTAACCCCTGGCGGTGGCGGCGGCATCGTTTTTGACTTCTTTTGCTGAGTACCCCTCGGCGATACAAACGCTAAGCGCGTAGTTTTTGAGGTACTCGGCAGGGGAATAACTTTCTTTGGCTTGAGCTGCTTGAGTACATCCCAAAAATATCATGCTTGCAACACACAGGGATTTTATTTTAGTAGCCATATAGATGCCTCGCTGGACTTTGGAAAGTAACAATGATCTGAGCAGGTTGTACCGTTCCATAATGTTGCGTGCCCGCTGGCATCATTCCATCCTGGAACAGTGAAAACCAATATCCCTTTGTCTTTTGAAAAGTCACTGGGGGTAGGGTTTTTTATCGTTTTATCAGGTTTGCCGAATTTATAGCTCAAGAAGTTAATAATATCTCTGACACGATAAATGTACCAATTTTTATCTTTGCCTGAAACGGTCTTCCATGCTCCTCGTTCAACTTTAAAACCAGAGTAATTGAGCGTGTAACTCATGCGTATTGCGCAGGCATTGGTGAATCCTTGCAATGGATCATTGACGCCAAGCTCAATGTTAAGACCTACATTTCCACCGATCTTTTTGCCAACATCAGTAATATCTACGTTTATTTCGCTAAATCGTTGCCACGCTTGCTGGAATGAAGGGCGACTCATTATAACGTCCTCTGTTGATAGATGCCCCTAATCAGGGGCATCTTTGCGGGAAGATTAAGCTTCGCGGTTTTCCTTGATGTTCCAACCTGCGCTGCTTTCGGCGCCTTTGCCGCCTTTGTCGCTCTGCTCCCAGTATTGTTGTTTCACTTTCGCCGCCTGGAAGGAGTAGGTGACGCCCACGGTATCTTCGCCGCCTGCACCGGTGTACTGTACGGCGGTGACCAGCACGTCTTCCAGGGTGATTTTTGCGTATTCAACCTGGCTACCACCCGCCTTACAAACCGACAGCTCAATCTTGGTCAGGTGTTTGCCGCTTGAGCAGTGTTTCAGCAAGGCCGGGGTTGACTTGTCGATCAGCGCGTTGACGTGCAGATCGTTGAAGCACACTTTGCCGGCGCCACCGCCGCCGCCAACGCCCATATTGCCCGGTTGAGAAGCGCCCCAGGAGAAAGAAGTAATGTCGGTCCAGCCTTTGTGATTCGAATCTTTGGATTCGCCGCTGGCACCTTCAACTTTCAGGAACATATCAATAGCCATAGTTTCTTCACTCTTTATTAAGGGTTAACAGTAGTATTAACGTTACGTTGAAAAACTCAGGTAATAGCAGCAGGAATTGCAAGTGTGGTAATGCATTACCAATTTATATCCTTGTGCCATGCACCTTCTTAAATACCGAAAACTATCGGTACGGGTTACCGAGCCACTATTAAGTGCTAATGGCTCAATGCTTAATTATTCCGCGTTATCTTGATTCCACGTGCGATCTGGATTGCCTGCAATGAGCTGTCGGGAAAGCTTGTCCAATTCAGAACTATGGTACAACCGCAGACAGTTCAAGGTGACGCCTTGACTCTTGTCTTTAGTTTCACTGTGAAACTCATTGATTCTGGATTTATATTTTCCGATGAGAACATTGATTTTCTCATCACCTGATTCGATATCGAATGGCATCCATTCTCTCATCGCATTCGCCGTTCTGGCTGCATCAAGAGAGAATGCCTTATCCGAATCGGAGACCTGTGCCAGGCAGCGTGACAATGCCAGTTCTTTTACGACCTGGTGATAAGGCAGCTGTTTGATAAATGCCACAGGATCCTGATTTGGCGCTGCTTGCAACCTTAATGAGGCGATAAGCAAGCATGCAGTTAAACCAAACCTCATGCTTTTACTGGTCAGCCGATGGAACACTAGCTTAATTCCCAAAACCAGACTTCTTTGCAGTTAAAATAGCAATGGGAATGGCAGGTCAATAGCGAGTTTTCTGGTTCGATAAGATCAATGTGTCCGCCATCATAGTTGGTTATTTTATTGAAGAACACGACACCTTTTTTATTGCCGATACCCTTCTCTGCATCTGGAGCATTAAAGAAAATGTTGGCTTTGCCAAAACTACTGGAGCGATGCAACTGATCGGCCAGCAGTTTGGCTCCAGGCTCAATCGTTTTACCCTTATAGGTGCCTTTTTTGATTGGCAGACGGCCTTTGAAGCTGATGCCGGCTTTCAACAGCGCCAGGCTCATGCGGACGGCACAGGTATTGGCATAACCAGGGTTTTGCTTTAGAAGCGTATCAAGCTCATAACCAATCTCGGCGTAAACGGCTTCTGCTGCCAAATATCCCGGGCTAGAGTAATCAGAGGAGTAATGGCTGCTTTTTAGCTGACGATATAAAGGTTTCATGCTTTGCCTCCTTTGCAGGGGAAGCGAGTCGCCAGAGCCTCTTCAATCAGGGGGGCAGCCCTTTCGTGCAGGCGCGCAGCGGGAAGTTTATTAAAGAATTCGAACACAAACTCCTGCAGAGTGACAGTTTGTAGCTGGCTGTATTGGCACCAGCTTTTTCCTTCCGTCGCGTCCAGCACGCCCAGCAAATAAATCCGCGCTTTCTCTTTTTCCTGTTTATCTGCACTGCGATAGAAACGGAAAAAGTCGCTGCCTGGCAGATTGACATCATCGGACGTCAAATGCGCTATCGATGCCTGCTCTGCGAAAGCTGGCGGCGCGGCGGAGAGCGAGCAGACGACAGCCAACAGCGATGCCAGATAAAACCGTTTTGTCTTCATCTTTCTTTCCCTGTGATGAGGTTGATGTATCAGCCAGGCCGCACTCTCGCGGCCTGACTTCAGTCCATCAGGACGCGTCGTTTTGCTTCAGCGAAGGCAGCTTCGACACCAGGCGCAGGGAGACGGTCAGGCCTTCCAACTGGTAGTGCGGGCGCAGGAAGAACTTGGCGCTGTAATAGCCCGGGTTGTCTTCGATCTCTTCCACCTGCACTTCTGCCGCGGCCAGCGGTTTGCGCGACTTGGTTTCCTGCGAGGAGTTGGCCGGATCGCCGTCCACGTAGTTCATGATCCAGTCGTTCAGCCAGCGTTCCATGTCGTCGCGCTCGCGGAAGGAGCCAATTTTGTCGCGCACGATGCACTTCAGGTAGTGCGCGAAGCGGCAGCAGGCGAACAGGTACGGCAGGCGCGCGGAAAGCTGGGCGTTGGCGGAGGCGTCGGCATCGTAGTATTCCGCCGGCTTCTGCAGCGACTGCGCGCCGATAAAGGCGGCGAAGTCGGAGTTTTTGCGGTGCACCAGCGGCATAAAGCCGTTTTTGGCCAGCTCGGCTTCGCGTCGATCGCTGATGGCGATCTCGGTCGGGCACTTCATGTCCACGCCGCCGTCGTCGCTCGGGAAGGTGTGGCACGGCAGGTTTTCCACCGCGCCGCCGGATTCCACCCCGCGAATGGCGGTGCACCAGCCGAACTCTTTGAACGAACGGTTGATGTTGGCGGCCATGGCGTAGGCGGCGTTGGTCCAGGTGTAATTGCCGTGGGTCGCGCCGTCGGTTTCTTCTTCGAAGTCAAACTCGTCCACCGGGTTGGTGCGGATGCCGTAGGGCAGGCGCGCCAGGAAACGCGGCATCACCAGGCCCAGGTAGCGCGCGTCTTCCGACTCGCGCAGGCTGCGCCAGGCGGCGTACTCGGTGTTCTGGAAAATCTTGGTCAGATCGCGCGGGTTGGACAGCTCCTGCCAGGACTCCATCTGCATCACGCTCGGCGCGGTGCCGGCGATGAACGGGCAGTGTGAGGCGGCGCCGATCTTGGCCATTTCGCCCAGCAGCTCTACGTCCTGCGGGCTGTGATCGAAGTAGTAGTCGCCCACCAGGCAGCCGAACGGCTCGCCGCCGAACTGGCCATACTCTTCTTCGTAGACTTTCTTGAAGATCGGGCTCTGGTCCCAGCCCACGCCTTTATAGCGCTTCAGCGTGCGGCCCAGCTCCTGCTTGGAAATGCTCATAAAGCGGATCTTCAGCATCTCGTCGGTTTCGGAGTTGTTGACCAGATAATGCAGGCCGTGCCAGGCGCCTTCCAGCTTCTGAAAGTCGTCGTGGTGAATGATCTGGTTGATCTGCTGAGACAGCTTTTCGTCGATTTCCGCGATCAGCGCCTGGATGGTGCGGTAGGCGTCGGAAGAAACGGTGACGGTGTTTTCCAGCGCCTGTTGCGCCAGGGTTTTCACCGCGTTCTCGACCGCTTCTTTGGCCTGATCGGTCTTTGGCCGGAACTCTTTGTTCAGCAGCGCGCTGAATTCATCGCTGGAAAAAGTCTCGGTGGTCTGCAACGCATTTTGTTGCTGAGGCGAGTTGCTCATCGATTAATCCTCACGCTCGTTGTTGTCGTCGTTAACCGCCGGCTTCGGCGCGTCGGTCAGGGATTGCAGCAGCGCCGGGTTTTGCAGGATCTTGGAGATCAGCTCTTCGGCGCCGTTCTTGCCGTCCATATAAGACAGCAGGTTGGAAAGCTGGGTGCGGGCGTCCAGCAGATTGCCCAGCGAGTCGACCTTGCGGGCGATAGCGGCAGGGGAGAAGTCTTCCATGCTTTCGAAGGTCAGATCGATGTTCAGCTTGCCTTCGCCGGTCAGGGTGTTATCGACCTGATAAGCGACGCGCGGCTTCAGCGATTTCATGCGCTCGTCGAAGTTGTCGACGTCGATCTCCATGAACTTGCGTTCTTCCACGCTGGCTTGCGGATCGACCGCTTTCCCCACCAGATCCGCCATCACGCCCATCACGAACGGCAGCTGGATTTTGCGCTCTGCGCCATAAATTTCGACATCGTATTCAATCTGTACGCGCGGCGCGCGGTTGCGGGCGATGAATTTCTGCCCGCTGCGGGATTTCGAGTTTGACATGATTTACTCCATCTAATGGCGATTGGGAACGCGCCTCGTCCGGCTGGGAGAGTCAGGTTCTGATTCGGGTCTGCGCCGGGGCAGACGGTATCGGATGCGTCAAGAGAACAAAGGTCGGCGGCTAGCTGTTCTCCTCGTGGTCGGGGCGACCGAGAATGGTCTCCAGTTGGTTAAGCCCATCGGGCGCCAAATCGCGGACGATTTGCATAAAGTCCAACGTAATCAGCCGCTGGACCCGATCGATCATCAGCGGCGCCGGGTGGCTCGGCTCATGAAGACGAAAATAGTTTTTCACCTTGTCCAGCATCAGCTGGGCGTCGTCGCGCGACTGGATCTGCGCGCTGCGCCAGTTCAGCGGTGCCGTGGCGTTTTGCATCGCAGCCGGTTGTTGCTGGGCGGCGGTTTCCGGCGGGGCGTCGGGTTCGGCGGCGGCCGGGGCATCGCTCTGGCCGGCGAGCGCCACCAGAGAAAATACCTTGGTCAGCGCGCCCATTTCCGGCAGGGCGCTTTCCCCCAGATGGCGGGTCACTTCACTGCGAATGGCGCCCAGGGTGTGGGCGATGTGCGTCACCAGTGCGCCTTCGGGGCGGCCCTGCTGCGCCAGCTCATCCTGCAACCGTGCGCGGCCGCCGGGAAAGTTGGGGCACTCTTGCTTGCTGCCGTCGAGCAGGGCGCCGGCATCGCGCAGCGAGATTTCACCGGCGGCGCTTTTCAGCAGCGGCGCGGTGCGCACGCTGGCGGCCAGCGCGGCTTTGTCGCCGAGGTCGGCCAGCGCATTGATGCGAAACAGCGGGTCGGCTTCGCCGTCGAACTCCAATGCCGGTTGCAGAGCATCCCAGTAACGGAGTATCGACTGGTGGATCAGCGTCAGCCCGTCGGCGTAGCCCGGCAACCCGCGCAGCTGGGTCCAGGCGCGGGTGAGATACAGCATGACGCGCAGGTCTTTGGTGCGCGCCAGCAGCGAGGTCGCGAGGCGTTCGACCTGCACCCAATCCGGCGCTTCTTCCGGAATGATGGTGCTGCCGAACTGCTGTTCGGCCTTGCCGGTGGCGGCGCGCGCCATTGCCAGAAAGTCGGCGTCGTATTCCAGGTTGTCGCCGCAGGGATTGTCCGCGTCAACCGGGGCCAGCAGGGTATCGGTGTCGATAGCCATAGAATTTCCTTCAACGAACGATGTTAATCAAACATTTGCGGGTACTGGCCGCCGCGGCCGGGGCGTGCCCAGCCGTTGGGCTCGAACAGCAGTGAAAACAGCTGCACGGTGAGGTTGCCGCTGTGCACGTGGGTGTAGAGCGGGTGTCCGTCGGCCTGATTGGTCCACCAGAAGCTGGTGTACTGCGCCGGATCGAAACAGTCGGCGGCCTGTTGCCAGCCGAGACCCGGCACGTCCGGATGCTGAAAACCGATAATCGACAATATCTCGGAATCCGTTTCCGCCGGTGGGCTGGGCAGCGCCGGGATTGCCTGCAGCGTGCGGTCGATCTGTTCGGCGGAGAAGCCGTTGCGCACGCCGTTCAGCAGGGTATGGCCGAGCTGCTGGTACCAGCTCGCCGCCATGTTCAGCTGTTGCGGGCGCCATTCTTGCAGGCTGAACAGGCGTAGCGCGCAGATCGGGTAGCGCCGCCCGACGCGATCGCGCGCCGGCAACAGGCAGCCCATCTGCACGTACGGGCTGCCGAGCGTGGCGGGGATCACGAAGTTCCACACCGGTGCGTTGCTGAACGGGTGGCCGTTTGGCCCCTGCGCATCGCGCTGCAAATTCACCAGCCCGTTATGGAACCAGTGGGCCCAGTTGTTGACCACCGGATCGGGCAGGCGGCGCTGCAGAAAATCGCCGGCGGAAGGAAGTTTTCCGTACCAGCCGAGGCTCGTCGGGGCGCTTGAATCAGTGCTCATGATCATGTCCTTTCGGGGCTACGGGCACGAGAAGGCCGGCAGTTGGAACGGATTACGGATGCTGTTGGGCGTGAACTCCAGCGTGACGCGATGGCCGTCGAGATTGAACGTCGCCTGGCGGCCGAGGCCGCCGGTGCCCGAGGATTGCGCCATGTCCACCAGGCGGTTCAGCGCCCATGGCCCGCTGGTCACCAGGCTGGCGGTGGTGCCGTTGGCCAGCGCCAGCTGCAAATGCACCTGGTTGGTATTGCGGGTGCCCGGCCAGCTGACCACCAGCGGTACCTGAGGGCCATGGCTGTATTTGAACAGTTGGCCGTCGATATCCAGCGTCAGGTTGAGGATGTCGTTATCCATCCGCACCGGCCGCACGGTCACGCGGTACGAGGGCGTCGCGGTACCGTTGGCGAAGAAGGCGTCGCGGATGCGCTGCGCCTGCTGGAACGAACGCAGGATGCCTTCGCCGCCGGGCAGCGTCTTGCCGTCCACGCCGGGAGTAAAGCGCCAGTTGGCGCGGGTGGTGTCGACCTTGCCCTGCAGATTGTCGCGGAAGAAACTGTCCATCAGCCCGCTGTTCGGCGCGAACATGCGCGCCAGATCGTCCGGCGTCACGTCCTGGCGCGCCCGGGCCACCAGCGGATAACGGCCGGCGATCGCCTGGCGGCAGAAGCTGCCGACCTCGAAGCTGATGCGCTTTTTCACGTTCTCCATCTCTTTACGCTGGGTGTCGCTGCTGGCACCGGTCGCCAGCGACAGCAGCATCTGTTTGAACGGCACCGGCAAGCGGCCGGATTCGGCCTGCAGACGCGGGATGATGTCGCTCGGCGGTGCCGACATGCCGCTGTTGGCCGCGCCCTGTACCGCCGTCAGATAGCTGTACAGCTCATCGACCTGCTTCAGCACGCTGTCGAAAGGGATCGCCTTATTGCCTTCGCCCTGGCTTTGCGCCAGCTCCAGCAGCGGCGCGAAGTGCGCCATCACCAGCTGTTCCGGCTGGGCCGACACGTCGCCGTCGGCGTTGGCCGGTCGGTTGGTGAACAGCGCTTCCAGCGTGCGGTTGGCGTTCTGATTCAGTCTGTCTTCGGTTTTGGCCAGCAGCGAACGGGAATCGGCGTCGCTTTTCTCGTCGCGCAGGGTGACGTTTTTGCTGACGTTGACCAGCAGGTTACGCATCGGCGACGGGTTGCCGGAGAGTAGTCGCGCGCTGCTGATGCGCTGGGTCAGGTTGCCGATGTTGGCCAGCTGGATATCTCCCAGCAGCGCATCCCAGGCGCTGATGAAGTCCTGCATGTACAGCTGGCGGATGGTCTTGGTCAAATCGGCGCTCTTCTGCTCCGGCGCCTGGCTGTTCAACACCCAGACGTCTTCCTTGCGCAGCGTGTCGGTCACCGGGTCGATGTTGTCGCTGAACGCTTTCCAGTACCCTTGTGAGGTGAACAGGCCCGGTACGCCGTCGGTCACCGGTTTGCCGCTTTTGCGGCTGAACGCCAGCTCGGTTTGCGGGCCGGCCAAATCGACCAGGCTGACCGGCTTGATGTCGGTCTGTTTCAGCAGCAGACGTTTGAGGCGGCCATAGACGCGCTGCGACAGCGGCGCCCGATTGATGGCGGCCTGCGCCTGCGCCACCAGCGGTTCGTCTTTGGCGTAAGGCGAGGCCTGGATCTGCGTATCCAGCAGTTGGCTCAGGTGCCATTCGATCTGCTGCAGCTGTTTTTGGGTGCTGCCCTGCGGCAGGTTGCGCTGCAGGTTAAGCATCACCCAGGCGCGCAGGAATTTGCCGTCGTACTGCTTTGGCAGATACAGCATCTGATAGGCCTTCAGCGCTTCGTAGCTGAAGTCCGCATCGCCGTGGTTGTCGTTGCGCAGCGTAGTGGCGATCTGTTGCGCCACCTGCGGCAGCAGCAGCTCCTTCAGCGCTTTTTGGTACAGCGCATTGCCGGCGTCGCCCACCTGATCGCCGCGGAACAGCCCCATGCGGTAGGTGAACGGCGGATCGTCCAGCGAAAAGTTCTGGCTGTCCGGCAGGTGCAGCAGGCTATTGAGGAACGGCAGCAGCGAGAACATGTCGCCGTTACCCAACTGCGTCAGGTTTTGCCCCTGGCGCTCGACGCCGGGCACCTTGGCGGCCACTTCCGCCAGATAGGCCTTGTTGTTGCCGTAGCTGGTGAACCAGAGCATCGCCAGCACCGCCAGGATCACCGCCAGCGCGATGTAACCCGCCCAGTGCAGGGCGCGATTGCGGTATTCCCACCAGCGGTTGCTGCCCGCCAGCCCGGATTCCTGGAAGACCACCGATTCCAGCGTCTCTTTCAGGAAGAAGCTTTGGCCTTTGGCTGCCGG
The DNA here is from genome assembly GCF_058725505.1 of Serratia sp. A07. Taxonomy (NCBI): domain Bacteria; kingdom Pseudomonadati; phylum Pseudomonadota; class Gammaproteobacteria; order Enterobacterales; family Yersiniaceae; genus Serratia; species Serratia sp. A07. The sequence continues at coordinate 247,171 of NZ_JBZXDO010000001.1, read as the reverse complement.
GATCGGCGTTTCCTGGCCCACGCTGTCCCAGGCCGCGTTGGCCTGCGCCCCTGAGTTTGCCGTCGGCAGCTGCAGATAGCGGTTCAGCTCGCCCATCACCCGGTCGAACGGCAGGCCTTCCTGCGTGCCGCTGGTGAAATAGATGCCGCGCGGGGTAAAGCGGGTTTCAAAACTGGAGGTGGCGAACACCTGTTCCAGGTATTGACTGAGCAGCGGGCGCAGGGCAGCGAACTCCTGCGGGAACAGATAACTTTCAGCGCGCTGGCGCGCGTCGTGCTCCATCAGCAGCGTATCCGGCAGCGCCGCGTCCAGCCGCTGTTGCAGCAGGGCGTATTGCTGTTCGAAAGCGGCGTTCAGATTAAAGTCCGGCTGCCGCGAGCGCTCGTAAGGGAAGGTGAACCCCCAGATCTGGTCGCGCTGTGCTTTGTCGAAGCTGCCGAAGTAGGCCATAAAGCCGTTGAGCAGGTCGGTTTTTGTCACCAGCACATAGACCGGGAAGTGAATGCCCAACTGCTCGTGCAGTTCGATCAGGCGTTTGCGCAGCGCGCTGGCCTGGGCGGCACGCGCTTCGGCGCTGTCGCTCAGCAGATCGGCCACGCTGATGGTCACCATCACGCCGTTGATCGGCTGGCGGGTGCGGTATTTTTTCAGCAGCGCGACGAAGCTTTGCCACTCGCCGGCATCTTCTTCGCGCTGGCTTTCCTGCGTGGTGTAGCGGCCGGCGGTGTCGAGCAGCACGGCGTCGTTGGTAAACCACCAGTCGCAGTTGCGGGTGCCGCCCACGCCGCGCAGCGCGGCTTTGCCGAAGCGATCCGCCAGCGGGAAGTGCAGGCCGGAGTTGACCAGCGCGGTGGTTTTACCGGCGCCGGGCGCGCCGATGATCACATACCACGGCAACTGGTACAGATATTGGCGGCTGAAGCGGGTCATCCAGCGATGTTTGCCGCCCTCCTGGCCCGGTGCGAAGCGCGCCTTTTTCAGCAGCTGCGCCGCTTCGTCGAAGCGCTGAGCCAGCTGATCGTCTTGTTTAATCTCGGGCTTGCCGTCTTCCGCCGGTACCGCTTCGGCGGCGCGCAGGTTGCTCAGCAGGCGGCTGTTGAACCAGGCGCCGTAAAGGCGCGGGATCAGGCGGCACAGGAACCAGATCAGGTAGATAACGCCGATGGCGATCTGGCGGTTGAGTTCCGGCTCCAGCGGGCGATAGTCGCCGATGGCCACCAGTGGGCCGATCATCCAGATGATGAACGCCAGCGCGGTGATGCCGACAAAGCCCCACAGCAGGCGGCTGGTGATGATGGAGAATAACGTACTGAGCATTACTTTCCGGTTCCTTGCGGCAAGCCGTTGATTTCCGCCTGGGTATTTTCCGGGGCGACCAACAGCGTAATTTCTACCCGGCGGTTCAACGCGCGGTTCACTTTGTTATCGTTCGGCGCGACGGGGTTGCTTTCGCCGCGGCCCTCGGCCTTGACCCGCTGCGGGTTGGCGAGGTGCTTTTGCAAGCGGGCGCTGACCGCTTCGGCGCGCGCCAGCGACAGCTCCCAGTTGGAGGCGAAACGGGCGCTGCGGATCGGCACGTTGTCGCTGTAGCCGGTGACCAGGATCTTGCCGCTGACGCTGTTCATGGCGGCGGCGATGCGGTCGATGACCGGAATATAGTTGGCGCGCACCGTGGTGGCGGCGGAGTCGAACAGCCCGTCGCCTTTGAGGATCACCACGCTTTGCTGCGCTTCGTCGCGCACCACCACCAGCCCTTCGGCGATCTCTTTGCGCAGGAAGCTTTTCAGGCTCAGCGTCGGCGGCGCGGCCGGCGCCGGGTTACCGATCGCCACCTGCGGCAGATTGGTTTGGTAAATCGCCGCCAGCACCGGGCTGGTGTTGTCGCCCAGCCGCCAGTTGAGGGCGATGAACAGCAGCGAAGCCAGGAAGCCGGTCAACGCCACGCAGGCCCACAGCGGCACCAGCGGGCGCCACAGCTTCTGCTGCACCGGCAGATCCAGCGCATGAGGCGACAGCGGCGGGGCATAACCGCCGCGCACCGACCGGATCAGCTGCAGCAGGCGCTGCTTCATGGTTTCCAGCTGCGAGCGGCCGTTTTCCATCACTCGGTAGCGGCCTTCAAAGCCCAGCAACAGGCAATAATTGATCAGCTCCAGCAGGTTGATGTGCTCGCGCGGGCTTTGCGACAGTTTGGCCAGCAGCTGGAAAAACTTCTCGCCGCCCCAGGTTTCGTTATGGAAGGTCACCAGCAGCCCGCTGCCGGACCACACGCTGTTGCTGCCCCACGGGGTCAGCGCCGCCGCTTCATCCAGCGCGGTGCACAGGCAATAACGCGCGCCGATGATCACTTCGTACGGCAGGTTGGCGCGTTGGCCACGGATCTCGAAGCGGCGCATTTCGTCGATCAGCTGTTGGCGCAGCTGCGCCGGGTTGGCGTGCGTGGCCGACTGGCGGATCTGCGAAATGGCGTTCAACAGCGGGTTGGCGGCGTCCACCAGCGGATTGGCCGCCGGCGCCATGCTATTTTCCTGAGTCATAGGTTACCGGTCCGTATGGCTGCGAATCGCCCAAAATTCCATGTCCAGCCCCGGGAATTCGCCGGCCAGGTGCAGGGCGAAGGCGCTGGATTTTTCCATCTGTTTCCACAGGTCGCCGCCTTTTTCCAGCTCGAAGTAGGTGTAGCCGGCGTGATAGGGGATCTGGCGCGGCGCGGCGGGCATGGTGCGCAAACCGATGCCCGGCAGCTGCAGCTGCACCAAATCGCGGATGCGGGTGACTGGGGCGATCTTCATCTGCGCCGGGAAATGGGTCAGCAACACCTCGGCGGCCACGTCGGCGCGCACCGCCAGTACGAAGCCGAAATCGCGCATCATTTTGGCGTCCTGCACGGTGGCGACGTTCAGCCCGTGGGAGCGTTCGACCAGCGTCAGCTGAATGGCGTTGTCTTCCAGCACCACCGACAGCCCCTGACGCAGCAACAGCATCAGCTTGCCGAAGCACAGCGCCAGGTTGTCGTGGTCATACACCGGCAGGCGCCCTTCCGGGGTGCGCTGCGCCGAGAAGCTGGCGAGCTCGGTGGCGAACTGCAGCCAATCGGCGAACAGACGCTCCGGGTGCAGATGGTCGAGGTGGTAGGCGTGGCTCACCTGGCCAAGATGGCGGTTGATCAGCTGCAGCAGCATGAAATCGACCATTTCGGAACTGCCGCCGCGGCCCGGCTGCAGCAGGCGCTGGCTCATCTGCTGGCTGCGCTGTTGCAGCAGGCCCTGCAGATCGTTGATGAAGGTTTTCAGGACCGGGTTGCCCTGGCAGTTCAGCATCGGCGGGATCTGCGCGGTATCGAGGCGCAGGCTGTTGTCGCCGCGTTTTTCCAGCACGCGGGTCACGCCGAGCGCGGTCCATTCGGCGTTGAGTTCGCTCTCCAGCATCAGCCGCAGGCGCAGGCGGCCGAACTGCAGCGCCGCGCTGCCCACCGAGACGGCGTTGAGATCGTCGACTTCGTTCTCGTAAGCCAGATAGCGCGCCAGCGCCTCCGGGCTTTCCTGAAAGATCACGTCTTCACGCCCCGCGCGATAGGTCGGCAGGGCCAGCACCACGTTTTCACCGGTCTTGTTTTCGGCGATGGTCAGCGGCGCGGGTGCCTGCTGGGCGCCGGCGAAGCGAAACGGCGTGCCGTCCGGCATGATACCGCTGGCGGCGTTGAGCGCAATCTTGCCCTGGCGCAGCAGCGTTTGGTCCAGATCCAGGGTCAGGAACCCCCAGAAACAGCCGCTGTGGGCCTGGCCCCAGTTGCGCATATAGCCTTCGAGATAGTTTTCCGCCTGCTGGAAATGGTGAGGGCGCAAAAACATTCCCTCAGTCCAGACAACCTTATGAGCATCTTTCATCATCACACCTATAGTTACTTCGCTTCAGCGCAGCGGTAGGTCAGTCGACCTTTTTTACGGGGCGCAGGCCATTCACGCCCGCGACGATATGCGCTTCCAGCTCATCCGGCGAGAATTGCCATACCTTGTAGAAATTGGTTTCGGTGGGTTCCGGCAGCGGCAGTGAAATGCGCCAGGTCTTGCCGTCCAGATTTTGATACTCGGCGATTACGCCGATGTAGCGCGCATCCAACGCGCTTTGCCCGCCGAGCTTCTTGCCGGTCTGGCCCGGCGTCAGGAAGAACTGATCGCTGTCCAGCAGGCTGTTGCCGAGCACGCTTTTGGCGTCGTTTTGCAGACTGAAGAAGTCGGCATCCATAAATTCCGCATCCGAACGCAGCAGCAGCACGCGGATTTTGATCGGCGCCGGTTGCGCGCCGGCGGCAGCATTGACCTGGCGATCGGCATCGAACACCAGGCTGTAACGCGACGGCACGCTTTTGGCGGAAGACATACAGCCGCCGAGCGCCAACGCGCCCAGCAGCAGAAACAGCATCCCGCACCAGCGGGAAGCGATAGGGGTCGTCATCATGGGAATCTCGTCGCCCGCAGGCGTGCTGACTACTGGAGGATCCAGGTAGCTGAACCGGCGTTTTTACACGCCTTGCTGTCGCCGCCGACTTTGACGCAGTCCTGTTTAGCGGCGCGTGCGCGGCGCGGCAGATCTTTGCGCAGCGTCGATTTGTAGCGCGCTTCCGGTACGCCGGCGTTGGCCTGGATATACCCCACCAGATCGCCACCGCGGATAGCGGAGATCGCCAGCCAGTTGTTTTCCACTTCGCCCAGCGCGTAGAACGCGGCGGCGTTGTCCAGGCTGCCGACGGCGGTGCCGGTATAATTCGGGCTGCTCATGATGCTGGCGGCGTACAGGCTGCGGTACTCCTCACCGATCGGCTTGAACTGCTTCGGCGCGCTCACCGCGGCGCGGTGCTGCAGCGTGACGCCGTTGACTTCACTGCTGACGATAGCGTCGTTATTGAGCGCCGGCGGCGGTGGCGGCGGGGTGGAACAACCGGCAAGCGTCAGGGCGGTCAACAGCGTCAGGGTAATCCGTGTTTTCACAATGTCCTCTTTTCTTGATTGAATGGCTGTGTAATAAGGCGCCGTCATCAGGGCGCAAGCAGCAACACTTTTAATTGGCTCGGCACGATGCGCATGCCGAGCGCGTTGGTGGAATTCTGCAGGCTGAGGCTGGTCAGCCGGGTGGCCGGGGTGCCTTTGAGCAATACGGTAAAGGCGCCGGTCAGGTGGCGGGACGGCCCCATCACCGTCCCGGAAGCGACGCCGGTGGCCACGCCGGGGTTGTCGCCGTTGGTCAGCGGCGTCACCGTCGCCATGTTGTGCGCCGGGGTGCCGACGAACAGAATGTTGAACGCATTCGGGATGGCGGTCGGCGCCAGGGCGATATCCGGGTAGGGCACGGGCACCGGCGCCGGGCTTGGCGTCAGACAGACGTCGGGAAACGCCAGGTCCACGCCGATCATTTGGCTGTTGGCAAACATAAAAGGCCTCCGCAGGTTATCCGACGTGGATTTGTTCCGAATCCAGCTTGGTGATGTCTTTTGAGGTAATGAGCGTGTTGCGGGCATGAATGCGGGCGTAATCTTCCGCCTGATAATCCAGCTGCCCGGCGCGCACGTGCTCGGTTTGGCGCACTTTGCGGAACAGCGAATGGCTGATCTGGCTGACCGAATGCCACAGCGACTCGCAGCGCTTGCCGACCAGGCGGCTGATACTGACGAAGGCCGACAGTTCCTCGCCGCTGTATTTCATCTTGTCGACGTGGCAGTCGCCGCTGTTGGCCTGCAGCGTCATGGCGTCGCCGCTCAGCTTTAGCGCCTGCGCGCTGTGCAGCGACAGCGAACCGCTCGGCGTTTCAATTTGCAGATCGCCTGTGACGCAGAGCCGCGCTGCGCTTTGCGGCTCTGCACGTTCGAGAACGGCGATCGCCCACAGCTGGTGGCCGCAGCCGGCGACCAGCACGTTATCGCCGAGGGCCGGCGTCAGCAGGCAGCTCGCCGCCCGGCGGCAATGCCAGCCGCGGCCTTCGCACTCCACCACCAGGCTGCCGTCCGGCAACAGGTTGACGACCTGGCCGGCGGCCTGCTGGGGCGGTGCGATGTTGACGGCGCGAGTTGTGTTGGCAACGCTCATGGTGATCCCCTCGTGAAGTGGTCAATGCATTCAGATTCGGCTCTGGCGCTGTGCGCTCCAGGTTTCGGCGGCGTGCAGTTCTTCGTCGCGCTCGAGAATTCCGCTGCGATCGCCCCAGCGCGTTTGCTGCTGGTGGGCGCGGTGCATGCGGGTGCGCATAAAGCGCGCGCGCCGGAAATCGGCGGCGCCGATGTCGGCATAACAGAAATCGGCGTAGGTCAGGTCGCTGTCGCTGAAATCACAGCGTGCCGCACGGCTGCGCTGGAACACGCATTGATACAGGCGCGCCTGGCTGAAGTTGGCGGCATCCAGCGTCGCTTCGCTGAAGATCGCCTGATCGAACTGCCCGCTGCGGCACTGCGCCTGAGTCAAATTGGCCTCCAGCCACAGCGACTGCTGCGCTTGCACGCCCGTCAGGTTGGCACGCCGCAGCGAAGCGCCCTTGAAATTGCTCTGGCGCAGCGTCGCCTGGCTGAAATCAACGTCGTCCAGTTGGTTATCGGTAAACTGGCAGGCGATGAGGCGCTGCCCGGCGTAACTTTTGCCGCGATGGTCACATTCGAAAAACGTGACGCGGTCGAAATCTACCCCTTCAAACTCGGTTTCACAGAGGTTTAATCGAAAGAACGTGACAAGGGATAGCCGCGCATGATTCAACGCGGCGCCGTCGAGCGGGCTTTCGTAAAAGGTGGTGCGATCGTGCTGAGTGGCGGAAAAGTTCGCGCCGGCCAATTGGCATGACATCCAGTGGCTTTGATTGAGCGGCAGTCGGCTGAAGTCGCTCTGTTCAAGCCGGCAGGCGTTGAACATCGTCAGTTCGATATGGCTCTCGCAGAAGCGGCCGCCCGGCATGGCGCACTGATTGAAGGCCGTTTGCTTCAGGTTCGCTCGTGCAAATTGCGCGTGTTCGAGTCGGCAATCGCTGAAGACGCTGTCGCGCAGATCGCAATCGGAGAAGTTCACGCCGCTCAGGTTCAACTCGTTGAACATGCCGCCGGCCAAATCCATACCGGCGAATGACAGGCCGTGCAAATCCTCACCGGCAATCAGCTCGCCGCGTTTCACGCGCTGGCGTATCTGCTCAGGTTTTGAGGTCATACTTCCTTCCCGTTATGGCGAGGCAATGTTTTCACCCTGGCGGTATAGGCACCGTCGAGCCGGGTCGCCCGATCCACCTGCGACTGCGACAAATCGGCCCGGAACAGATTGGTGCCATGCAGGTCGGCACCTGACAGCACGCATTTTTGCAGGATCGCCGCGATGAAATTGGCGTCGCGCAGGTTGGCCTGGGACAGATCGCTGCGAATGAACAGGCTGCCGCTGCCGTTGGCCTGACGGAAATCGGCCTCGTTCAGCTGGGTTTCCGACAGGTCACAATTATCGAGGCGCGCACGGCTGAAATTAGCTCGCTGCAACGGCATTTGGCGCAAATTGCACTGGTTCAGCGTCGCGTCGCTGAAATCCGCCTGCGGCAACAGCGTCTTCGCTGCGAAGGCGCAGGCGGTGAGGCGTGCGGCGCGGAAGCTGAGGCTTTGCGTCTCGGTATCAACCCAGGCGCAGCTCTCCAACCGCGCCCGATCGAAGTTCACCGCCAGCAGCCGGCATTTGATGAAGCTGACTTTGTCGAGCCGGGCGTGGCTGAATATCAGCTGCTCCAGCTGCAGTTCCATCAACGTAATGTTGGCCAGCGTGGCGCGGTTGAAGTCACACTGCCCGAGCAAGGTTTCGTATCCCAGCAAATCGCGCAATGACGCCATCGTGAAATCGCAGCGTTGAAACAAGGTTTGTTGAATGTTGGTTTCGTGCAGCTGCGCGCCGCCGAAATCCGTCGCTTCGCATTTAGCCAGGGCCAAAGAGGCGTGGCTCAGATCCGCCTGCTGCAAGACGGCGCCGCTGAGATCGGCGCGCGCCAACATCGCCTCGCGAAGGTCACAGCCCACCAACCGGGTTTGGCGCAGATTGGCGTTTTCCAGCAACGTGCCGCGCAAGGTGGCATGGCTGAGGTCCATGCCGGACAGATCGGCGCCGGTGAGGTCCAGGCCGCTGAGATCTTTATCGCGCTGCATCGCAGCGGTGACGCGTTGGCGAATGATGTGCGCCAGATCGCCGCTTAAACGCAGCGCCGGGTTTTGCGCCTGTGCCGACATTAAATACATCTGGTGCAGCGCGCGCTCGCTTTCCCCCAGCTGCTTGTCGCTAAACGCATCGGGGCGTTGACGCGCCTGTTGAAACAGCTGGTCGCGCTGCTGTTGGTAGCTTTCCGCGCCGGAAAGGTCGGCGGGGCCTGGGCCGTCAATATCAATGCCGTTTGCCTGCGCGCCATCAAGGATTTCACGGTAATGCGCTTCAGCGCGCTGTTCGATGCCGTCGACAAACTCGGCCAACTTCTCCAAAGAGGGCATCGGTTCCGCTGGCGGCGCGGGAAACATGTCGTCGATGTCTCGGCCTTCGCGCTGCAGACGTTGGCGGTGTTGTTCGCGTTGGTGATGTTCGTAGGCGGCGATGTTTTCCACCATCGGGCTTTGCTGCGTCGGCGTTTCCGTATCCAGCCAGGGGCCGATACAGCACTCCGGCAGCAAATCTTTTTCACGAAAAGCGTGCAGAGCGCCATGCTCTTTATCAAGCCGCTGATCGAGCACCTGCCGATAATGAGCGACGCTGCGGCTTTTACCCTCAATTTCCAGCGCCGGCATGAGCTGCATGACGTCTGCGGCATCGTCTTCATTGATGGGAAGGCTGCCCTGGTAGATCAACAGCATTTGTTCGCGATGGGGAAAGAACCACACGGTGGTGTGGCGCATCGTGATTTCCCCGAAATGTGCTTCGCCGCCGCGCAGCCGGTTGATGAAGCAGCGTGCGCGCCACGGTGGTAAATGCCCTTGCTGCATCGGCTCCGACGGATGCATGTTCCATATCCGGTAGGCGGCTTGGGGCGGCAGAGCGTCGCGCTGGGCAAACTGCTGATCGCCGTCCGCCATGTTGAACAGGCGCCAGTCGATGTCGTTGGCGAAGCCGGGAAAGCCGTTTTTCAACCAGTCGGCGTCGTAGTTTTTACCAATGCGGGAGAAGCGACGCGGCCAGGTGATATCCAACGCGTCAAAGCTTGCCGGTTGTGCGCTATGCCGAGGCGACGTAAGGCGCCCCTGCAGCGGCTCGACATTGGGTAGGCGATGGATACGGCCTTGCGGAAATGTTTCTGGAGTGGCGCCGATGCCGTGTGGATTATCGGCGAACTGGGTGCCGCCGTAAGCCCGGCGCCAGTCCAGACGCATTTCTGCAAAAGGAAGGGGAGTGGAGGGACGATCGTTGATCCAATGGCGATCGCCGAAAACCACCAGCGTTTTCTCCAGCGAATCCAGCTGGATCTTCACGGCGCAGGCGGTTTTGTCTTGCTGATGGTGGGTGTAGGCGTTGCCGGTGGCGAGAAACTCCGCACAGGCTTTCGGGATAGCCAGGTCGAGCACGCCGCCGCTCAACGTGAGTTCTTCGGCAGCCAGCTGCCACAGCTCCGGTTCGGGGCGCAGGCGCGGGGAAGCCCCCATATCGGCCAAGGCCAAAACGGAAACGCCCAGATGATTTTGCCCTTGCCAAGAGAAGGGGCGATGAAGCGCGCTGAGGCGCAGAGGTTTTACGACTTTCATTGTGTGTGTAAAGCTTCCTGTGGATATCAGCCGGCAGCCAGGCTGCTTGCTCAAAAACAATCCGTTTTTCGGTTTAATAGATATCAGGCTATGTCACAACAGATGAAGAAAACGATGCGGCGTTCAGCGCCGATCGTTAATGCGGGGAGCGAGCCCCGCTTCGAAATGGATGATCAAGAGGACAGCGCGCTGTCTTTCCCGTTTATTCCGCGAACCAGCAGCACGGTGGCTACGGACAACGCCGCGGCGATCGTCTTGGCGATAAATTGGCCGGCGCTTTCCAGATGATAGGGCGCAAAAAAGCCGATGTCGGCGGTGCCCAGAATCAACAGCGCGGCCAGTGCGGCAAAACAGCCCAGCTCTATCGCCAGTGCCAGTCTGCCGGGGGCCGCCGCACCCAGGTAACTCATCAAAAAACCGGGCAGGATCAGGAACCCGATCAGTTCTGCGGGCGCATTCACCGCAGACATCACTTGTTGGTTGTATTTCAGGAGCGCCAGCATCAGCACGACAAAGATCAGCAGCCGCACAGGTAACGCCGCTGCCCGGCTTGCCGACAAAAAGATTTTGCCGATCGCGGCGAGCAAGACGCAGCCAACCAGGATGCCAAAGAAGGTAAACAGGATTTGTCCCCAAAGGCTGTCCTGCGTCGAAAAGGCAATAAACGCGCCCATCGTGGCACTTCCTTATGCAAGGTGATTTAGCGAACTGATGGACGACAAGTCGCTTTCAGCACGGAGAAACCGGATCGCGTCGATTGAAAGATATACTTTCGTTCAAAGCCGGGAAAGCTCTTCGATCACCGCTTTCTTGGGGTTCTTCGGGTCGTACTTTATCGCGGTGAAATGACCCGGCTGATATCGCGGCAGATCCACGACGCTGATCGGGCCTTTCGCCACCGCCGTATGGTTCTTTCCGTCTTGGGCGATGTACTTGATCTCGACTTCACAGACCGGTCGGTTGCCGTCCCAGAGATTGGTCTGGCGAATGCTGACGATTTGCCCAGAGGCGGAAACGCCGTTTTCCATCACGCTGAGAGAAGAACCGATATGTTTGAAATAGCCCCAGATATCGACCGTGATGAATTTGAAAAAACCCACCAGGCTGAGGATTGGGGCCAATAAAATCAAACCGATGACGGTGAAGATATTTTTGGCTTTTGACATGGGCATCCCTACTTATAAAAAGATCGCCAGCGCCTTGCTGCTCAATCGCAAAGAACCGTTGGTTATTAAGGCCCCAAGCTGCGTGAACGTCATGGGATCGTTGCTTAGCTTGAAATTGGTTTTGCTGATCGAAAGCGGGTTATGGGAAACATCGAACATCGTGTGCTTGACGCTCAGCCCCGTTAAGGCAAGGTTGGCGCCTATCGCGGTCCACTTATAGCCATGGCAGTTGTCTTTCCAGGTGGGCGCCGAAATAGACACGCCGTCCTCGCTGGTAATGTTGATGGTTTTTGCCGTGATGGTGAGCGAACCGCTAATGGTCGTTTGCTGATCGTTTTTGTAGGTTTCTTTGACATTCCCCGTGATGTCGGTGGTCTGGCCGCCAGCCTCCACCGTCAGCGTTTGACCGCCGGCGGTGATGGTGGTGTGCTGGCCGCCGGTGGTGATGTTGACCGTCTGCCCCTTATTGATGGTGCTGGTCTGTTGCCCCTCGGTAATGTCGAGGGTCTGATCGCCTTTCACCGTCACATGTTGCGTCTGCGTGATGTCTTGCGTCTGCGCGCCGTCAAGCTTGAAGGACTGATCGCCGGTGATGTCGATCTTATCGCCGCCGTCGATAATCGTCAGGCCGCGGCCGCCTTTGATGTTCACCGTCTGGTGAGCGTTCAGGTTGGCGGTTTCGAGCCCATTGACGGTGGTGGTGCGTTTTGCTTTGTACAGGAATGTGGCGTCGCCGGTGACGGTGTCGTCCTGCAGGCGGCCGATGGTGGTGGTGCGACTGCCGTCAATATTGACGTTCTTGTCGTTTTCCACCGTCATGTTCATGTTGCGTTCGGCGTGCATGTCGAAAGATTCGTTGCCGGGCGCGTCTTCCAGGAACAGGAAGCTGGCGTTGTCGGTGCCGCCGCCCTTGCTGCGGCTCATAAAGCCCATTTTGGTGGCGTCGCCGGGCAGATCCCACGGTGGCATGCTGTCTTCGTTGTAAACGCGGCCGGTGATGATCGGGCGATCCGGATCGCCGTTGATAAAGTCGACCACCACTTCCTCACCCACGCGCGGGATCTGGATCCCGCCGTATTTCCAGCCGGCCCAGGCGCTGGAGACGCGCACCCAGCAGGAGCTGGTTTCATTGCCGTTGCCGTGGCGATCCCAACGGAACTTGAGTTTCACCCGGCCATATTTATCGGTCCAGATGCTTTCGCCTTCCGGGCCAACCACTTCGGCGGTTTGCGGGCCATGGGTTTTCGGCCAGGGCGTGGTGCGCGCGGGGCGCCAGTTGATGCCCGCCGGGACGACCTGAAATTCGGTACGTTGCTCGCCGGCGTCGTTATCATTGCTGGCGTAGCTGTTTTCCTGCATGAAGTAATGCGCGCTGACGACCAGGTAGGCCTGGTTGTCTTCCGTGCGCGGCGCCTGGGTCAGTTGGAAACGGTAGCCGGGGGCAATGCCCTGCGAACTGCCTTCGCCGCTCATCTGTTCATGCTGCGCTTCGAACTCCTGCTGGCGAACCTTGACGTAAAACTGGCCGTGGGCGTGATCGGTATAACGCCCGGGCCAATCGAACACCTCGGCTTTGTCCTGCGCGAACGAGGCGGGATTCTGCCGGGCCTCCAGCAACCGCGCACGCGGTTTGCGAAAATCGTAGTCGTCCAGGCTATACAGGCTGGGCGTAATGGCGTCCGAGACGCTCCAGCTGTTGATGCTGTCTTTATTTTCCACCAGGCCGCCTTCCGCGAGCTGATAGGGAATGCTGGCGTAGCCGGTGAGTTCCTGATGTGCCGACGGCGCATCAGCCAGCACCAGCGTATGGCCGTCTTGCTGGTGCGTGAAATAGTAATAGATGCCTTCGTGTTCCATCAGGCGGCTGATGAAGTCGAAATCGCTCTCCTGGTACTGCACGCAGTATCCCCAGATGCGGTAGTCGTAGCTCAGGCGATTATCGATTTTCACCTGATACTGCCCCAGCACCTGAGTCAGGATGTCGGGAACGGTCTTTTCCTGGTAGATGCGAAAGTCGCGGTTTTGCGTCAGATACCACAGCGTGGGGCGCAGCACGGCGCGGTAGATATAGTAACGGTTGCCGCCGGCTTCTCGTCCGGAGAGCGTCATGCGCGTGATATTGCCGTTGAGATAACGCGGCGCCAACGGATTGCCCCGCAGCTCCAGCGTGATTTTTTGTCCCAGCAGTGCTTTCAGATCGAGCCGATTGTCGGGGCTGAGCAGCTCGACGTCGAATTCGAACAGCCCGGCCAGTTTTTCCTCACCGGAAAGGCTTCGGAACAACAGCTGATGGGCGGGCAAAGGCGTGTGCGCAATGATAAGGCGATCCATACTATTCCCCGGTTTAGGCATAGCTACCGCACGAGAGTTGACGCGCGATCCCGATGGCGTATCTGTCACGAATTGAGACAGGAACTGACGAAAGATTTAACAAAGTTTACACAAAGGCACGATTTGTGCAGTCTACAATAGAGCTCTGCATTTGCAAAATAGCCTTGTGGATCAATGCTCAATTCGTTAACTTGCTCACGATCTTGCTTTTTATTATCTAAAACATATAGATGCGAGCAGATCATTTTTTATCTCAAATTATTGGGAAATTGGTAATACCAAAAAGTAAATCTGTAACACTTAAACCAACGTGTTTATAAAACAACTCTTTTTTTTCGTAAAAAAAGTCACTGACTGTTTTTTATCCTTACCATTTGCCAGTTAAAGATGATCAAATATATAAATTTGTCGAATGTGAATTCGGATGATTCCTATTTGGTGGGCGAAAAAAGGCCCAGCGACAGGGCCTGAGGTGCGGGTTTGAACGGTTGAAAATGCAGCGAGTGCCGGCGTTAAGCCGGGCAGAAATCGAAGGGAATTTGGCCGATCAGTTCGCAGAGCCAGATTAAGGCCGGGTCGCGTTGCGCCTGCCGGCCGGCGATCAGTTCAATGGGAAAGGGGGCGATGGCCAACTCGTCGGGCAGCGGGAGAAAACGTACGCGTTGCGGATCGGAAAAGCGTCGAGCCACGCTGGCGGCCAGGGTGGCGATCAGATCGCTGCCGGCGACCACGGCCGGCAGAGCGACAATATGCGAAAAGGTTACGGCGACGCGCCGCTGGCCGCCGATTTCCGCCAGGCGACGGTCGACCAATCCTCTGGTAGAGCCGTCGTCGGCCGGTGCGTACAGCCCGTGCGGCAGGCTGAGATAGCGCGCCAGATCCCAGCTGCCATCCGCCAGCTGTGGGTGCGAACGGCTGGCGATGCACACCAGATGCTCTTCAAACAACGTGCGCACATAGTGGCTTTCCGTACCGGAAAGATGCCCTCCCAGCGCGATGTCCACCTCACCACGATCCAGCTGCCGGTAAATATTGTGACGATCCAAGCGCGAAACGCGAATATCAATGCCGGGCGCTGTCTGACGCAATCGACTGATGATGGCGGGCAACAGTAAGATATCGGCATAGTCGCCGGCCGCCAGCGTAAAGCGCCGTTGCCCGGCGGTGGCCGGATCGAAACGGGCAGGGGGTGCCAACGCCAGGTGGATCTGTTCAAGCACCTGCCGTATCTGCGGCATAAGCTGATGGGCGCGCGGCGTGGGCGCCATGCCGCCGCCACTGCGAACAAACAGCGGATCGTTCAGCAGCGTGCGCAGCCGCGCCAAGGCATTGCTGACGGAGGGCTGGGCGCGGTTGAGACGCCGGCCTGCGGCGGTCACGTTGCGCGTCTGATACAACGCCTCGAACACCACCAGCAAGTTGAGATCGACGTTGGCTAAATTCATTTTATGAATACTCTATATACAGATAATCCATTTCCAGAATCATACTGCGTTCTCTAGGCTGGTAGCACACGAATTTGGCCTTCAGTCAGGAGAAATGATGAACAAAGTCTTGGTTACCGGCATTGAGCCGTTCGATGGTGACGCGGTGAACCCTTCCTGGCAGGTCGCGCAGGCATTGGCCGGTGAGCAGATCGCCGGCGCGGAGATCGCGGTACTCGAGCTGCCCTGCGTATTGGGCCAGGCCAACCTGCAGTTGATCGCTGCGATCGAGGCATTGCAGCCGCTGGCGGTGATTTGTCTGGGGCTGGCCGGGGGCCGCGCCGAGATATCGCTGGAACGGGTGGCCATCAATCTGATCGATGCCCGCATTCCCGACAATGCCGGTAAGCAGCCGATCGACGTACCGGTAGTCGCCGGCGGGCCAGTGGGCTATTTCAGTGCGCTGCCCGTCAAGGCCGCGGTGCAGCAGCTGCGCCGGCAGGGGATCCCGGCGGGGGTGTCTTATACGGCAGGCACTTATAACTGCAACCATATCTTTTACGGTCTGCGGCACTATCTGGAGACGCAGCACGCGAAGGTCAGGGGGGGATTCGTGCATATTCCGTACAGCCACACGCTGGCGGCGGCGCATCCGGGCAAGCCGAGTATGGCGCTGGCGACGATGGTGGAAGCGGTGCGCACTATCGTGCAGGTGACGCTGACGGTAGAGGAGGATGCGCGATTCGGCGACGGTGCCGTGCATTAAAAGCAGGGCGTGGTGTACCACGCCCTGTTACCGGTTACTCGTCGGCGACGCGGATCACCAGTTTGCCGAAGTTCTTGCCCTGCAGCAGACCGATAAACGCCTGCGGCGCCTGTTCCAGCCCGTCGACGATGTCCTCGCGGAACTTGATTTTCCCCTGCTCGACCCAACTGCTCATCTGTTGCAGGAACTCATCAAAGCGAGAGCCGTAGTCGTCGAAGATGATAAAGCCTTGCATACGAATGCGTTTACGCAGGATCAGCCCCTCCAGCAGCGGCAAACGGTCCGGCCCGGCGGGTAATCCGGTGGCATTGTAATGGGCAATGATGCCGCAGACCGGAATGCGGGCTTTGGCGTTCAACAGCGGCAACACGGCGTCGAACACCGCACCGCCGACGTTTTCATAATAGATGTCGATGCCCTGCGGGCAG
Organism: Serratia sp. A07; assembly: GCF_058725505.1. NCBI lineage: Bacteria > Pseudomonadati > Pseudomonadota > Gammaproteobacteria > Enterobacterales > Yersiniaceae > Serratia > Serratia sp. A07. Next base: position 231,335 of record NZ_JBZXDO010000001.1, on the reverse strand, counting down.
GCAGCGGCCAATTGCTCGGCAAAGTCGGGCGCGCGGTGATCGATGCAGGCGTCGAAACCCAATTCTTCCACCACATAGCGGCACTTTTCCGCTCCGCCGGCAACGCCGACAACGCGGCAGCCTTTCAGCTTCCCGATTTGGCCGACCACCGAACCGACTGCCCCGCTGGCGGCGGCCACCACCAGCGTTTCACCCGCCTGCGGTTGGCCGATATCGAGTAACCCCATGTAAGCGGTAAACCCTGGCATGCCCAGCACGCCCAGCAGGCGGGAAGGGTGCGGCAGGTGCGGGCCGAGGTTGCGCAGGCCGCTGCCGTCGGACAGGGCATAATCCTGCCAGCCGTCATAACCCAGCACCCAATCGCCGACGTTGAAGTCGGGATGCTGTGAGACCGCCACGCGCGAGACCGTGCCACCCACCATCACCTGACCGATCTCGACCGGCGGCGCATAAGAAGGGGCATCGCTCATGCGCCCGCGCATATAAGGATCCAGCGACAGATAAACGGTACGCAACAACAGCTGTCCCGCGCCGGGCTGCGGCACGGGGACGGTGTCGAGACGAAAGTTCGCCGCCGTCGGTTCGCCGTGGGGGCGCGAGGCCAGCAGGAAGCGGCGGTTCTGTTGAGAAGGGGACATCGAGAGCTCCTTTGCATTGCGACAAACAAGGTTCGTTAAGCCTAGTTCAGGGGCGGCAAGGCAACGTTACCGAATGTGCTTAGCCTTAGAGCGGGACGATCAGTACGTCAATATGGCTGATATTGATGAAGCGGGCGGCGGAACAGGAGACTTTGTTCATCATGCCGTCGCGGTGATTGCCGCACAGCAGCAGGTCGAACGGCCTGCTGCGGCTGGCGTATTCCAGGCTGTCACCCAGTTCGCCGTGCACGATCAGCATATCAGCAATCGGGTAACCGGCGCGTTGACGCAGCTCTTCCATAAACAGCCGGGTTTCCTCCTCCATCAGCGTGCGCAAATCGCCCAGCATCGGCCCGGCGAAATTGTTGTACATTTCCGGGTTGGCGAGGGTGCTTAACAGGGTGATGTTGCCGGCGTAGGGGCGGACGATAGAGACGGCCTTTTCCACCAGGCGGTGGCTGTCAGGCGCGACGGCGACGGTGACCAGAACGTTTTGATACCCCATATCCCACTCCTTGTTGTTTCCGCCGTGTTTCAGGCTGCCGCGTCGGTGGCCTTAGAGAACATGCTGCGCTCGGATAAAGGGTAGAACCTGATGGGCGTAATAAATGTGTTTCGCATCACGCGCGGCAATAAAAGCGGCGTTTGCCCGGTTATATAGCAATAAAAGATAAAACCGTTGCCGCACGTAATTTCGCTGAATTAAAGCACCTGCGCCCACAGCGTTTTCGGCACCTTGCCCAGATCGAACAATTTACCGGCAACCAGCTCGGCGCGACGGTGGTCGGCGGCGCGGTACATGTTGCTCATTTCTGTATCATTTTCAATGGAATAGTTCAGTTTGTCGTACACCGTTTCCAGGCTGTCCAAAGAGGAGCATTTACGGAATGTCAGCAAATATTCGAGCGTATCGGTCATGATTAAAATATAGCCTGTTAATAGTTAAAGCCGGGTGAATAACACATCAGCGGCTCACGGCGACGCCGCCGAGGCAGTGATGTACGACCTGACAAAAATCATTTCAAGTAGATAAATTGCACTGGGTAATAATGAGGCGTCGCCTGCGGCGGCGCTTCGATAAATCATAATATGCAAGTGCGTCATCAGCAATCTCATCCTGCTGATAAATGAAGAAATAGGGAAAGTCTCAGGGCGAGGCTGCGCGGATGACGGCAGAAGCGCCGCTGTTCCTGCTGCGCGCCAGTTCGCGCTGTCGCTTTTGCGGCGTTTTTTTCACCCGCCCTAAGAGGCGCAACGGCATTACGCGGTGTTTGTCATTGCCGCTTGCGTTGAGGTTTCGCCTCCCTGACGCTGAGGATTGGGGAGAGTAAAACAAAACTGCGTTTTATTTTATCGCAATGAAAGGGTGGGAACGGGGGCGGGTTAATAATCTATTCACCTGCGGAATAATTATAACGGCGACAGAAAAGAAATAAAAAAGCATTAAAGTTTTAGGGTGTGCTGCCGATATACCGTTTTAGGGGTGATTTAACGTAAAAAGACCATTCTTTCGCCGTGCTGATACGGAAACATATCGTTACGTCTGTTTGCTTGTTCACTACGCCAGCGAATCATTGATAAGCCTTAATCACCTGATGTTGAAAATTAGAACAGCCTCAAGCGGGGGGCTTAAGTCAAATCTGATAGCTAATAACCTTATAGTTTACAGCGGTTATTTTTCAGCTTGGATATTTTTTAGCGGCTTAACTGGTTATTTATGCTGAGTTTGTCGGCTACATGCAGATTTTTGTTCTGTTATTTTGGTTTGGTGATGCTTTTGTTCGAATTGATCTAAAAAAGATAATTTTTTGGCTGATAAACATTGTTTTTAAGACGTTTTTTTACCTGCGTCTGTTTTGTGAGCAAAATGGTGGTCAATAAATGTGCGTATTTGGGGGTATTTGGCTTAAATATTTTTTATTTTTGTGATCTATGTCACATTGTATTTAAAATTGCCTCTCACTTACATTGTGTGTGCTAATGGTTCGGGGGTAGAGTTGCGCTGCTTTAGGAATAATCTTATTAAATTTGTAAAAATAGTTTCATGGTGACTAAACACTATCGAAGCAGAATGCTGTACATCCATACACGTTGGTTTACGCTCGTAGCAAATACTGAACAGTGGTCGAATTTAGCGATTGGCGAAAATTATAGCAGTCGTTTTTGAGAGATTAATTTGCCAACTTTGGGAAACAACCCAGGTCACGGGCGATAAAATTTATCACCCAGCGTATGTTTTTAAACATAGTCTGTCGGGATGGGGAATATGGGTACGTCTGAATTACTTAAGCATATTTATGACATCAATTTGTCATATTTACTTTTAGCACAGCGTTTGATCAACGATGAAAAAGCGTCCGCGATGTTCCGCCTTGGTATCGATGAAACCATGGCCGACGCGTTGGCGCAGCTGACTTTACCGCAAATGGTCAAACTGGCCGAGACCAACCAGCTGGTTTGCCACTTCCGCTTTAACGATCACCAGACCATCGAACGCCTGACCAAAGAGTCGCGCGTCGACGATCTGCAACAAATCCATACCGGCATTTTGCTATCAAGCCATTTACTGCAAGAGCTATCGAGTAAAGACGCTAGCCCGACGAAGAAAAGAGCCTGATGATGGTTGAGAAAAGTATTGTTCAAGAAGCCAAGGACATTCAGCTCGCCATGGAGCTGATTTCACTGGGAGCCCGTTTGCAGATGCTGGAGAGCGAAACCCAGCTCAGCCGCGGGCGCTTGATTAAACTTTATAAGGAGTTGCGCGGTAGCCCGCCGCCAAAAGGGATGTTGCCGTTCTCAACCGACTGGTTTATGACCTGGGAACAGAATATTCACTCGTCGATGTTTTACAACGCCTACCTGTTTCTGATGAAAAGCGGGCAGTGCAGCGGGGTGGAGGCGGTGATTAAAGCCTATCGCCTCTACCTGGAGCAGTGCCCCCAGCAGGCCGGCGATGCGCCGCTGCTGGCACTGACCCGTGCCTGGACGCTGGTGCGTTTCGTCGACAGCGGCATGCTGCAGCTTTCCGCCTGCAGCTGCTGTGGCGGCGCATTTATCACCCACGCGCACCAGCCGCTGAACGGTTTCATCTGCAGTTTATGCCAACCCCCATCCCGCGCCGTAAAAAGACGTAAACTTTCGCCGCAACTGGCCGATATTATTCCTCAACTGCTGGACGAGCAGGTCAAACGCGCCATTTGAGCCGCCACATTGCCGGCTCTCGGCAATGAATACCGACGTGTGATACGCAGGGGCGGCATGCCGCCCCCAGACACGCAGCCTGGTCTGTCGCGCCAGGGCGCGTTTGCCCCACCTTCCATCCACATTGTTAATTTAAGGAATGCGTGTGCTAGTTATTTTGGGTTATCTCGTGGTATTGGGTGCGGTGTTTGGCGGCTACCTGATCGTGGGCGGTCATCTCGGTGCGTTATATCAACCGGCGGAGTTTCTGATTATCGGCGGGGCGGGGGTCGGCGCTTTCATCGTCGGCAACAACGGCAAGGCGATCAAGGCTACGCTGCGCGCGCTGCCGCGGCTGATGCGCCGTTCCAAATACAACAAAGATCTGTACATGGATCTGATGGCGCTGTTGTTCCGCCTGCTGGCCAAATCGCGTCAGCAAGGCATGCTGTCGCTCGAGTTCGACATCGATAATCCACAAGAAAGTGAAATTTTCTCTAATTATCCGCGCATCCTTGCCGATAACACCCTGGTGGAGTTCATTACCGACTATTTACGGCTGATGGTGAGCGGCAATATGAATGCGTTCGAGATCGAAGCGCTGATGGACGAAGAGATCGAAACCTACGAACAGGAAAGTGAAGTGCCCGCCGGCAGCCTGGCGATGGTGGGCGACTCCTTGCCGGCGTTCGGTATCGTCGCGGCGGTGATGGGGGTGGTGCACGCCCTGGCTTCGGCCGATCGGCCGGCAGCGGAACTGGGCGCGCTGATCGCTAACGCCATGGTCGGTACTTTCCTCGGCATTTTGCTGGCCTACGGCTTTATCTCGCCGCTGGCCACGTTGCTGCGCCAGAAGAGCGCCGAAAACGTCAAGATGATGCAGTGCATCAAGGTCACGCTGCTGTCGAGCCTGAACGGTTACGCGCCGCAGATCGCCGTCGAGTTTGGCCGTAAAACGCTGTACACCACCGAACGTCCTTCTTTCGTTGAGCTGGAAGAACACGTGCGCCGCGTGAAAGCGCCGGCGCAGCAGGCGACGGAAGAAGAAGAAGCATGAAACAGAATCATCCGGTCGTTCTGGTCAGAAAGCGCAAGTCGCATCATGCCGCCCATCACGGCGGCTCCTGGAAGATCGCTTATGCCGATTTTATGACGGCGATGATGGCGTTCTTCCTGGTGATGTGGCTGCTGGCGATCGCCAGCCCGCAGGAGCTGACGCAAATCGCCGAATATTTCCGCACGCCGCTTAAGGTCGCCCTGACCAGCGGCGACAAGAGCAGTTCCGAAAGCAGCCCGATCCCGGGCGGCGGCGACGATCCTACCCAGCAGCACGGCCTGGTGAGAAAGCAGGTCGACTCGCCGGACTCGCGCGCCGAAGAGCTGCGCCTGAACAAGCTGCGCGAAAAGCTGGACGAATTGATTGAGTCCGACCCGCGCCTGAAGGCGCTGCGACCGCATCTGTTGATCAACATGATGGACGAAGGGCTGCGCATCCAGATTATCGATAGTCAGAACCGGCCGATGTTCAAAACCGGCAGCGCGCAGGTCGAGAGCTATATGCGCGATATTCTGCGGGCGATAGCGCCGATCCTTAACGACCTGCCGAACAAGATCAGCCTGTCCGGCCACACTGATGATATCCCTTACGCCACCGGCGAGCGCGGCTACAGCAACTGGGAACTGTCGGCCGATCGCGCCAACGCCTCCCGGCGCGAGCTGATCGCCGGCGGCTTGGCAGAAGGCAAAGTGCTGCGGGTGGTGGGCATGGCGGCCACCATGAGCCTGAAACAGCACGGTGCCGATGACGCGATTAACCGTCGCATCACCGTGCTGGTGCTGAATAAGCAAACGCAAGAAGGCATCGAACACGAAAATGCCGAAAGCAACGCGATGGATATCGCCCAGCCGGCTAGCCTGAAGCAGCTGGCGCCATCGGCGACTGCGCCGGCCAGCCAAACGCCGGAACCCCAGGCGGTAACGCCGACCAATCAAGCGACGCCGCCGCCGGCGGCGGACCCTGTCGCTCAATCGCAGGCATCCCCGGCGATAGCCCCGGCCGGCCAAGCGCCGGAACAACCGGCGGCCGCACCCGCACCGACTAACCGCGACTCACAGCCAGAGGTGACCCCGTGAGCATGGACATTAGCGATTTTTATCAGACCTTCTTTGATGAGGCGGACGAGTTGCTGGCCGACATGGAGCAACACCTGCTGGAGCTGGATCCGCTGGCCCCCGATATCGAGCCGTTAAACGCCATCTTCCGCGCGGCGCACTCGATCAAGGGCGGTGCGGCGACCTTTGGCTTTTCGGTGCTGCAGGAAACGACCCACCTGCTGGAGAACCTGCTGGACGGTGCAAGACGCCAGGAAATGAGCCTGAGCACCGAGATTATCAACCTGTTTCTGGAAACCAAAGACATTATGCAGGAGCAACTGGACGCCTATAAAACCTCGCAACAGCCTGATGCCGAAAGCTTTGAATACATTTGCCAGGCGCTGCGCCAGCTGGCGTTGGAGGCGCAGCAGCAGCAGGAGGCGCCTGCTGCTCAACCGGCCGTTCAGCAGCCTGTCGTGAAGCCGGCGGCTGCGCCGGCGGCGATCGAAGGCGGCATGCGCATCAGCCTGAACGGGCTGAAAGCCAGTGAAATCCCCTTGATGTTGGAAGAGCTGGGCAACCTCGGCGAGGTTAAAGACCCTCATCAGACGGAACACAGTCTGGACGTGACGTTGCTCACCTCCGCCAGCGAAGACGACATCAGCGCCGTGCTGTGCTTCGTGCTGGAGCCGGAACAAATCAGCTTCTCGACGCCGACGCAGAGCGAACCGGCCGTTGCAGAAGCGAGCTTACCGGCAGCGGTCGCCGCGCCGGAAGCTGCACCTGCGCCGGTCGCGAACGCCGCGCCGCCTGCCGCCAAACCGGCCGCCGCTCCGGCGGAAGCGCCGAAAGCGCGCGCCAAGGCGAGCGAGTCCACCAGCATTCGCGTGGCGGTGGAAAAGGTGGATCAGCTGATCAACCTGGTGGGCGAGCTGGTGATCACCCAGTCGATGCTGGCGCAGCGCTCCGGCACGCTCGATCCGGTGAACCACGGCGATTTGCTGAACAGCATGAGCCAGCTGGAGCGTAACGCGCGCGATCTGCAGGAGTCGGTGATGTCGATCCGCATGATGCCGATGGAATATGTCTTCAGCCGCTATCCGCGCCTGGTGCGCGATCTGGCCGGCAAGCTGAACAAGCAGGTGGAGCTGACGCTGCAGGGCAGTTCCACCGAACTGGACAAGAGCCTGATCGAACGCATTATCGATCCGTTGACGCACCTGGTGCGCAACAGCCTCGATCACGGTATCGAAGAGCCGGGCACCCGCATCGCCGCCGGCAAGTCGGCGGTGGGCAATCTGGTGCTGTCGGCCGAACACCAGGGCGGCAACATCTGCATTGAGGTTATCGACGACGGCGCGGGCCTGAACCGCGAAAAAATTCTCGCCAAGGCCGCGTCGCAAGGGCTGGCGGTGAGCGACAGCATGAGCGATGAAGAGGTCGGCATGCTGATCTTCGCACCGGGCTTCTCCACCGCCGAGCAGGTGACCGACGTTTCCGGCCGCGGCGTCGGCATGGACGTGGTGAAACGGAATATTCAGGAGATGGGCGGCCACGTCGAGATCCGTTCGCAGGCCGGTAAAGGCACCACCATCCGCATCCTGCTGCCGCTGACGCTGGCGATCCTCGACGGCATGTCGGTCAAGGTGAACGACGAAGTCTTTATCCTGCCGCTGAACGCGGTAATGGAATCGCTGCAGCCGCAGGCGGAAGATCTGCATCCGCTGGCCGGGGGCGAACGCGTGCTGCAGGTGCGCGGCGAATATCTGCCGCTGGTGGAGCTGTATCGGGTATTTGAAGTGGAAGGTGCCAAAACCGACGCCACGCAGGGCATCGTCGTTATCCTGCAAAGCGCCGGCCGCCGCTATGCGTTGCTGGTGGATCAGCTGATTGGCCAACATCAGGTGGTGGTGAAGAATCTGGAAAGCAACTACCGCAAAGTGCCGGGCATCTCCGCCGCGACCATTTTGGGCGACGGCAGCGTGGCCTTGATCGTCGATGTCTCGGCGTTGCAAACCTTGAACCGTGAAAAGCGTCTGACGGACGCCGCCGCATAATAATGAGTTTATTGATTTAAAAGGTGAATGATATGGCAGGATTGGCAGCCGTCAGCAAATTGGCTGGCGAAACGGTAGGGCAAGAGTTTCTGATTTTTACCCTGGGCAACGAGGAGTACGGCATCGATATCCTCAAGGTGCAGGAAATTCGCGGCTACGATCAGGTGACCCGTATCGCCAACACGCCGGCGTTCATCAAGGGCGTCACTAACCTGCGCGGCGTGATCGTCCCGATCATCGATCTGCGGGTGAAATTCTCGCAGCAAAGCGTGTCTTACGATGAAAACACCGTGGTGATCGTGCTGAACTTTGGCCAGCGCGTGGTGGGCATCGTGGTCGACGGCGTTTCCGACGTGCTGTCGCTGACCGCCGAGCAGATCCGCCCGGCGCCGGAGTTCGCGGTGACGCTGGCGACCGAATACCTCACCGGTCTCGGTTCGCTGGGCGAGCGCATGCTGATCCTGGTGGATATCGAAAAGCTGCTGAGCAGCGAAGAGATGTCGCTGGTCGACAGCGTGGCGAAAAGCGTCTGATTCATGACCCGAGGGGGCAGGGCGCTGCCCCCTTCATCCATCACTCTTCCTGACCTGTCGCGACGCCGCCGACCGAGCCCGGAACCCCCACTAAAAATAGTTACTTTCCCGCATAAAGTTTTGCCGCACGGCGCCGATAACTCTCACATTCAACGTCATCAGAGCCTGTCTGCGCGGGCTTCAACAAGGGAAATCATGTTAAATCGTATGAAGGTGGTCACCAGCCTGTTGCTGGTGTTGGTGCTGTTTGGCGCCTTGCAGTTGATTTCGGGCGGACTCTTTTTCTCCTCGCTGAAAAGCGATAAGGAAAACTTTACCGTCCTGCAAACTATCCGCCAGCAGCAGCTGCAGCTGAGTGAAAGCCGCGTTGACCTGCTGCAGGCGCGCAACTCCCTGAACCGTGCCGGTATTCGCTACATGATGGATACCAATAAGATCGGCAGCGGCGCCACCATTGATGAACTGCTGGGCAAAGCGAAAGAAGAGCTGGCCGAGGCGGAAAGACACTATGCCGCTTACGAAAAAATCCCTCAGGATCCGCGTCAGGATCCCCAGTCGGCAGAGCGCGTTAAGCAACAGTACGACATTCTGTACGGCGCGCTCTCTGAACTGATCCAACTGCTGGGCGAAGGCAAGATTAACGCTTTCTTCGATCAGCCTACGCAGAGCTACCAGGACAACTTTGAGCAGAGCTACAACGTTTATCTGGAGCAAAACGGCAAGCTGTATCAAATCGCGGTCGACGGCAGCAACAGCTCCTACAACTCGGCCATTTGGACGCTGATCGTGGTTCTGGTGGTGGTGCTGGCGGTGATCGTACTGGCCTGGACCGGCATCCATCATATCCTGGTGCGCCCGCTGAACCGCATGATTGACCACATCAAACAGATCGCCGCCGGCGACCTGACTCAGCAGATCGTCGTCACCAGCCGCAACGAAATGGGCGTGCTGGCGGCCAGCCTGAAACACATGCAAAGCGAGCTGATCGAAACCGTCAGCGGCGTGCGTCAGGGCGCGGACGCCATCTACAGCGGCGCGTCGGAAATCGCCGCGGGCAACAACGATCTCTCCTCCCGCACCGAGCAGCAGGCCGCTTCGCTGGAAGAGACCGCCGCCAGCATGGAACAGCTGACCGCGACGGTGAAACAGAACGCCGAAAACGCCCGTCAGGCTTCACAGCTGGCGCTGAGCGCCTCCGAAACTGCGCAGAAAGGCGGCAAGGTCGTGGCCAACGTGGTGCAGACCATGCACGACATCGCCGGCAGCTCGCAGAAAATCGCCGATATCACCGGCGTGATCGACGGCATCGCCTTCCAGACCAACATCCTGGCGTTGAACGCCGCGGTGGAAGCGGCGCGCGCCGGCGAGCAGGGCCGCGGCTTCGCGGTGGTGGCCGGTGAAGTGCGCAACCTGGCGCAGCGCAGCGCGCAGGCGGCAAAAGAGATCAAAGGCCTGATCGAAGACTCGGTCAGCCGCGTCGATATGGGCTCCGTGCTGGTGGAAAGCGCCGGCGAAACCATGGGCGATATCGTCAACGCCGTTACCCGTGTGACCGACATCATGGGCGAAATCGCGTCGGCTTCTGACGAGCAGAGCCGCGGTATCGATCAGGTTGGCCAGGCGGTAGCGGAAATGGACCGCGTGACCCAGCAGAACGCCTCGTTGGTGGAAGAATCCGCCTCGGCGGCGGCAGCGCTGGAAGAACAGGCCAGCATGCTGACCCAGTCGGTGGCGGTATTCCGCCTGAGGTCGGAAGGCCAGGAAGAGTTTAAAGCGCCTGCCACCAGCAAGGCGACGGTAACACCGGTAATCAATCATAAGAAAATGAACGCCAGCGATCTGCAGGATAACTGGGAAACGTTCTGACCGGTATCGGGCCTCTCTCGCAGAGGCCCTTTTCCCTACGTAGGCCGGTCGCCGGCCGGCTGCAAGGAGGTTCACAGTGTTTAACCGAATCCGTATCTCTACCAGCTTGTTCCTGCTGTTGATGACCTTCTGCGTTCTGCAGTTGGCCAGCAGCGGCCTGTCGTATTCCGCGTTTCGCTCCGATAACCACAACCTCGACATCATCACCCTCGGCAGCCAACAGCGCGATTCGCTCAGCCTGAGCTGGGTGTCGCTGTTGCAGGCGCGCAATACGCTGAACCGCGCCGGCACCCGCGCGGCGCTGAAACTGCCGCAGGAGCAGGTGAACGAATTGATGAGCAGCGCCCGCAGTTCGCTGCAGAAGGCCGATCTCTATTTCAATCAGTTCATGGCGGTTGAGCGCAGCAGTGAGCAACAGAGTCAGCAGACGGCAACGACCAAGGCCAGCTACGAGCGGCTGCGCGGCGCGCTGCGCGAGCTGATCGGCTTCCTGGAGAAGGGGGAGCTGCAGGCATTTATGGATCAGCCGACGCAGAAAACCCAAGACCTGTTCGAGGCCGACTTCGTGCAGTACCTGCAGCTGGTCAACGGCGACATCAGCGAAGCCAGAGACGCCAACCAGTTCTCCTTCACGCTGGCGGGCCTGATGCTGGCGGGGGCGGTCTTGATGCTGATCGTGGTGACCGGCAGCGCCATGTGGTGGTTGCGTACCATGCTGGTGCAGCCGCTGAACCAAATCCGCAGCCACTTTGAACGCATCGCCGCCGGCGATTTGGCGACGCCGATTCAGGTGTATGGCCGCAATGAAATCAGCATGCTGTTCGCCAGCCTGCAACGCACGCAGCAGTCGCTGATCGGCACCGTCGGCGCCGTGCGCGACGGGGCGGAGTCGATTCTGATCGGCCTGCAGGAGATATCCGAAGGCAATAACGATCTCTCTTCCCGCACCGAGCAGCAGGCCGCTTCGCTGGAAGAAACCGCCGCCAGCATGGAACAGCTGACCGCCACGGTGAAACAGAACGCCGACAATGCGCGGCAGGCCTCTCAGCTGGCGCGCGACGCCTCGGCCACCGCGGCCAAGGGCGGCGAACTGGCCGGCGACGTGGTGACCACCATGCACGATATCGCCAACAGTTCGCAGAAAATCGGCGCCATCACCAGCGTGATTGACGGCATCGCTTTCCAGACCAACATTCTGGCGCTCAATGCGGCGGTGGAAGCGGCGCGCGCCGGTGAACAGGGGCGCGGTTTCGCCGTGGTCGCCGGCGAAGTGCGCAACCTGGCGAGCCGCAGCGCGCAGGCGGCGAAAGAGATCAAGGTGCTGATCGACGAATCGGTCAGCCGCGTCAAACACGGCTCGGTGCTGGTGGAAAACTCCGGCGCCACCATGCAGGACATCGTGCGTTCGGTGACCCGCGTGACCGACATCATGGGCGAGATCGCGTCGGCTTCGGAGGAACAGAGCCGCGGCATCGAGCAGGTGACGCAGGCGGTGACCCAGATGGATCAGGTCACCCAGCAGAACGCCGCGCTGGTGGAAGAGTCCGCTTCGGCCGCCACCGCGCTGGAAGAGCAGGCCATTACCCTGGCCGACGCGGTCGCGGTATTCCGTCTGGCGGACGATAACTTCGTCGCGCCAGGTAACAGCAACAACGCAGTTTCACCCGTGGTAAAGGAAGCCCAAGATTGTTAAACCGCATAAGCAGCACGTTTTTCCCCGGTGAGGTGGCATGAAACAGGCGCCGTCAACTTCTAACCGGGATACTGCGTCGATGTTGACGCAAATGGTGCAGCGCCTGCCGCTGTCGGACGTGCATTTTCGCCGTATCAGCCAGTTGATTTATCAACGCGCCGGCATTGTGCTGGCGGAGCATAAGCGCGAGATGGTTTACAACCGCCTGGTGCGCCGTTTGCGGCTGTTGGGATTGCACGATTTCGGCGACTACCTGGCGCTGCTGGAAAGCGACCCGAACAGCGCGGAGTGGCAGGCGTTTATCAACGCGCTGACCACCAACCTGACGGCCTTTTTCCGCGAGGCGCATCACTTCCCGATCCTGGCGGAGCACGCGCGCTCGCGGCCGAACGGCTACAGCGTCTGGAGCACCGCGGCCTCGACCGGCGAAGAACCGTATTCGATCGCCATCACGCTGAGCGATGCATTGGGCCAACGGGCCGGCAGTTGCCAGGTTTGGGCCAGCGATATCGATACGCAGGTGCTGGAAAAAGCGGAGGCGGGCGTTTACCGCCAGGAAGATCTGCGCACCCTGACGCCGACCCAAATGCAGCGCTATTTTCTGCGCGGCACCGGGCCGCATCAGGGGCTGGTGCGCGTGCGGCCGGAGCTGGCGGCGCGGGTGAACTTTCAGCCGCTGAACCTGCTGGCGCCGGAGTGGGCTCTGCCGGGGCAATTCGACGCCATTTTTTGCCGCAACGTCATGATCTATTTCGATAAGGCGACGCAGGAGCGCATCCTGCGCCGCTTCGTTCCCTTGCTTAAGCCGGGGGGGCTGATGTTTGCTGGCCACTCCGAGAATTTCAGCCAGATCAGCCGGGATTTCTACTTGCGTGGGCAGACCGTGTATGGGCTGACCAAGGAGAGGTAATGAGTAAAATCAGAGTGTTATGCGTAGACGATTCGGCACTGATGCGCCAGCTGATGACGGAAATCGTGAACGGCCACGCCGACATGGAGATGGTGGCGACCGCGCCGGATCCGTTGGTGGCGCGCGATCTGATCAAAAAATTTAATCCTCAGGTGCTGACGCTGGACGTCGAGATGCCGCGCATGGACGGGCTGGATTTCCTCGAGAAGCTGATGCGCCTGCGGCCGATGCCGGTGGTGATGGTCTCTTCGCTGACCGGCAAAGGCTCGGAAATCACGCTGCGCGCGCTGGAACTGGGCGCGGTGGACTTCGTGACCAAACCGCAGCTCGGCATTCGCGAGGGCATGTTGGCCTACAGCGAGCTGATTGCCGAGAAGATCCGCACCGCCGCCAGAGCACGCCTGCCGCAGCGTTCCAGCAGCCCGGCGCCGGCGATCCTCAGCCATGCGCCGCTGCTGAGCAGTGAAAAACTGATCGCCATCGGCGCTTCCACCGGCGGCACCGAAGCGAACCGCCAGGTGCTGCAGCCGTTGCCGGCAACCAGCCCGGCGTTGCTGATCACCCAGCACATGCCGCCGGGTTTCACCCGTTCGTTCGCCGAGCGGCTGAACAAGCTGTGCCAGATCACGGTGAAAGAAGCGGAGGACGGCGAGCGCGTACTGCCGGGCCACGCCTACATCGCTCCGGGGGATCGTCACCTGGAGCTGACGCGCAGCGGCGCCAACTATCAGGTGAAGCTGCATGACGGCCCGGCGGTCAACCGCCATCGCCCCTCGGTCGACGTGCTGTTCCGCTCGGTGGCGCAATATGCCGGCCGCAATGCGGTGGGCGTGATCCTCACCGGGATGGGCAACGACGGAGCGGCGGGGATGCTGGAGATGCACCGCGCCGGGGCCTATACCCTGGCGCAGAACGAGGCGAGCTGCGTGGTGTTCGGCATGCCGCGCGAGGCGATCGCCAGCGGCGGCGTCAGCGAAGTGGTCGAGCTGGACAGGATGAGCCAGCGCATGCTGGCGCAGATCGCCGGCGGCCAGGCATTGCGCATTTGATTTTAGTCCGCAGGGGCCACCCGGCGGCGATATGACCCAGGTTCGCCGTGCGGCGGCCTGCGGTTTTGCATCATTAAACGGTTAACTATTTCAGGAGTAACAATGGCAGATAAGAACCTCAGATTTCTGGTTGTGGACGATTTCTCCACCATGCGCCGCATCGTCAGAAATTTGCTTAAAGAGCTGGGCTTCAACAACGTCGAAGAAGCTGAAGACGGCGCGGATGCGCTGAACAAGCTGCGCGCCGGCGGTTTCGACTTCGTGGTGTCCGACTGGAACATGCCGAACATGGACGGGCTGGAGCTGCTGCAAACCATCCGCGCCGATAGCGCGCTGGCCGCGATGCCGGTACTGATGGTGACGGCGGAAGCCAAGAAAGAAAATATCATCGCGGCGGCGCAGGCCGGCGCCAGCGGTTATGTAGTGAAACCTTTTACGGCGGCAACGCTGGAAGAAAAGCTCAACAAGATTTTTGAAAAATTGGGCATGTAAGGAGAGGGCGATGAGAGACATTCCAATGCCTGCCAGCGATGCAGCGACCGCGGGAGAGATCATCTCCCGCATCGGCCAACTGACCCGAATGCTGCGCGACAGCATGCGCGAACTGGGGCTCGATCAGGCGATCGCCCAGGCGGCAGAGGCGATCCCGGATGCGCGCGACCGTCTTGACTATGTCGTAACCATGACGGCGCAGGCGGCGGAACGGGCGTTGAACTGCGTGGAGGCGGCGCAACCGCGCCAGGCGGAGCTGGAATCCGGCGCAAACGCGTTGAAAGGGCGCTGGGACGAGTGGTTCGCCAACCCCATCGAACTGGACGACGCGCGTTCTCTGGTTAACGACACGCGCCAGTATCTGGATCAGGTGCCGGGCCATACGGCCTTCACCAATGCCCAACTGCTGGAAATCATGATGGCGCAGGACTTCCAGGATCTGACCGGCCAGGTGATCAAGCGCATGATGGACGTGGTGCAGGAGATCGAAAAGCAGCTGCTGATGGTGCTGATGGAAAACATGCCGGAGCAGCCGGTGAAGGAAAAACGGCCAAACGACAGCCTGCTGAACGGCCCGCAGCTCGACCAGAACGGCGTCGGCGTGATCGCCAACCAGGCGCAGGTCGACGATCTGCTCGACAGCCTCGGTTTCTGAGGTTTTTCGGGGCGCGCGACGGCGCGCCCCGAAAGTTGCGCGGTGTCCCGCAAAGATTAATGTATATAGCATTGCTATATACATCATAGCGGTTATAATTTGTACTCCAGTTAAAGGAGGTCGCCATGACGTTAGGTTCTGTCTTTACCAAAAATCGGACACAGGCTGTACGCTTGCCTGCAGAGGTGCGTTTCCCTGATACCGTTTCTAAAGTGACCGTCCGCGTAGTGGGCAAAGAGCGCATTCTTGCCCCCCTGGAGAATACCTGGGATAGCTTCTTCTGTGCGGAAAATGAGGTGAGCGATGATTTCCTCAATGAACGTGCCGGGCAGCACCAGCGCGAGCGGGAAGATTTTTGATGTTCAGCCATATGCTGGACACCAACATTGTTATCTATGTCATTAAGCGCCGCCCGCTGGAAGTGCTGGAGGCATTCAATCGCTATGCAGGTAAAATGGTCATTTCGTCGATCACCTATGGCGAATTCGTTCACGGGGTGGAGAAAAGCGCTCGCCCAGCGGTGAACGCCAGAGTCGTTGAGGATTTTGTCTCCCGATTGGACATTCTCGATTACAGCGCCAAAGCAGCATCGCACTACGGCAACATCCGCGCTGCGCTGGAACGCCAGGGAACGCCTATTGGCGTAAACGATCTACATATCGCCGGCCATGCGCGCAGCGAAGGATTGATCCTGGTGACCAATAATCGACGCGAATTTGATCGCGTTGAGGGTTTGCGGCTGGAAAATTGGTTGTAACCTCTCCCTGATGGTCTCATCCCCTAAATAACCCGCCTTTTCCCCCGTTGTTCCGTCAATGACATCGCCAATTTTTTGGCATGCTGACCGCCATTCTTTACCCTCTCGACACAGGAACGGCGTTTCGTGGCTGAAGACAGCGATCTGGAAAAAAGCGAGGCCCCCACGCCCCACAGGCTGGAGAAGGCGCGTGAAGACGGCCAGATCCCGCGTTCCCGCGAACTGACCTCGGTACTGATGCTGCTCTCGGGCCTCGCGATCATCCTGATGTCCGGCAGCAACGTGGCGCAACAGCTGGCGGCGATGCTCACGCAGGGGTTGAACTTCGACCATGGCATGGTCAGCAACGATAAACAGATGCTGCGCCAGCTGGGCATGTTGCTGCGCCAGGCCGTGCTGGCGCTGTTGCCAATCATGGCGGGGCTGGTGCTGGTGGCGCTCGCCGCGCCGATGCTGTTGGGAGGCATTCTGTTCAGCGGCAAGTCGATCAAATTCGATTTGAAACGGCTGAACCCGTTGTCCGGGTTGAAGCGCATCTTTTCCAGCCAGGTGCTGGCCGAGCTGCTGAAAGGGATCCTGAAAGCAACGCTGGTCGGCTGGGTGACAGGCCTCTATCTCTGGCATAACTGGGCGGCAATGCTGCATCTGATGACCCAGCAGCCGCTCGATGCGTTGGGCAATGCGCTGCAGATGATTCTGTTCTGCGGTTTTCTGGTGGTGCTGGGATTGACGCCGATGGTGGCGTTCGACGTGTTCTACCAGCTGTGGAGCCACTTCAAAAAGCTGAAGATGACCAAGCAGGATATTCGCGACGAATTCAAAGACCAGGAAGGGGACCCGCACGTTAAGGGACGTATTCGCCAGCAGCAGCGGGCGATCGCCCGGCGCCGCATGATGGCCGATGTGCCCAAGGCGGACGTGATCGTCACCAACCCGACGCACTACGCCGTCGCGTTGCAGTACAACGACAAAAAAATGAGTGCGCCGAAAGTGCTGGCCAAGGGGGCGGGCGAAATCGCCTTGCGCATTCGCGAACTCGGTGCGGAGCACCGCATCCCGATGCTGGAAGCGCCGCCGCTGGCGCGTGCGCTGTATCGACACAGCGAGATTGGACAACATATTCCGGCCACCCTGTATGCCGCGGTCGCCGAAGTGCTGGCCTGGGTGTACCAACTGCGCCGCTGGCGGCGCGAGGGCGGCCTGATCCCGAAAAAACCTGAACGTTTACCGGTGCCGGAAGCACTGGATTTTGCAAGAGAGAGTGACTCTGATGGCTAATTTGGCCTCCCTGCTTCGTTTGCCGGGCAATTTTAAAGATACGCAGTGGCAGGTGTTGGCCGGCCCGGTGTTGATCCTGTTGATCCTGTCGATGATGGTGCTGCCGTTGCCGGCGTTTATCCTCGACCTGCTGTTTACCTTCAACATCGCGCTGTCGATCATGGTGCTGCTGGTGGCGATGTTCACCCAGCGCACGCTCGAATTCGCCGCCTTCCCGACCATTCTGCTGTTCTCCACGCTGCTGCGTTTGTCGCTCAACGTCGCGTCCACGCGCATTATCTTGCTGGAGGGGCACACCGGTTCCGCCGCCGCCGGCCGCGTGGTGGAGGCCTTCGGCCACTTCCTGGTGGGCGGCAACTTCGCCATCGGTATCGTGGTGTTCATCATCCTGGTGTTGATCAACTTCATGGTCATCACCAAGGGGGCCGGGCGTATCGCCGAAGTGGGCGCGCGTTTCGTCCTGGACGGCATGCCGGGTAAACAGATGGCGATCGACGCCGATCTGAACGCCGGGTTGATCGGCGAGGACGAAGCGAAGAAACGCCGCGCCGAAGTCACCCAGGAGGCCGATTTCTACGGCTCGATGGACGGTGCCAGTAAATTCGTGCGCGGCGACGCCATCGCCGGCCTGATGATCATGGTGCTGAACGTGGTCGGCGGCCTGTTGGTCGGCGTGGTGCAACACGGCATGGAGCTGGGGGCTGCAGCGGAAAGCTATACGCTGCTGACCATCGGCGACGGCCTGGTGGCGCAGATCCCGGCGTTGGTGATCTCTACCGCCGCCGGCGTTATCGTCACTCGCGTCGCGACCGATCAGGACGTCGGCGAGCAGATGGTGGGCCAGCTGTTCAACAATCCGCGCGTGATGCTGCTGAGCGCCGGGGTACTGGGGCTGTTGGGCCTGGTGCCGGGCATGCCGAACCTGGTGTTCCTGCTGTTTACCGCCGCTTTGCTGGGCCTGGCCTGGTGGCTGCGCGGCCGTGAACAACAGGCACCGAAAGCGGTGGAGGCGCCGGTGATGCCGGACAACCCGCAGGCCGCCGAAGCCAGCTGGGCCGACGTGCAGTTGGAGGATCCGCTGGGGATGGAAGTAGGCTATCGGTTGATTCCGATGGTCGATTTTCAACAAAACGGTGAGCTGCTGGGGCGTATCCGCGGTATTCGCAAGAAATTCGCGCAGGACATGGGGTATCTGCCGCCGGTGGTACACATTCGCGACAACCTGGAACTGCCGCCTGCCAGCTACCGCATCCTGATGAAAGGCGTCGAGATCGGCAGCGGTGAAGCGCAGCCGGGCCGCTGGCTGGCGATCAACCCCGGCAATGCCGTGGGTGAGCTGGCGGGAGACAAAACCGTCGATCCGGCCTTTGGGCTCGAGGCGGTGTGGATCGACAGCGCCTTGCGCGAGCAGGCGCAGATCCAGGGCTTTACCGTGGTTGAAGCCAGCACCGTTGTGGCGACGCACCTCAATCACCTGATCGGCCAGTTCGCCAGCGAGCTGTTTGGCCGCCAGGAAACCCAACAGTTGCTGGATCGCGTGTCGCAGGAGATGCCGAAACTGACCGAAGACTTCGTGCCGGGCGTGGTATCACTGACCACGCTGCACAAGGTGCTGCAAAACCTGCTGGCCGAGCGTGTTTCTATCCGCGATATGCGCACCATCGTCGAAACGCTGGCGGAGCATGCTCCGGCGCAAAGCGATCCTTATGAGCTGACCACCGTGGTGCGGGTAGCGCTGGGCAGGGCGATCACGCAGCAGTGGTTCCCGGGCAACGGCGAGATTCAGGTCATCGGTTTGGATACCCAACTGGAGCGCCTGTTGTTGCAGGCGTTGCAGGGCGGTGGCGGTCTGGAGCCGGGGCTGGCCGATCGCCTGCTGGATCAGGCGCGCCAGGCGCTGCAGCGGCAAGAGATGCTCAGCGCGCCGCCGGTGCTGCTGGTCAACCATGCGCTGCGGGCCTTGCTGGCGCGCTTCCTGCACCGCAGCCTGCCGCAGATCGTGGTGTTGTCCAACCTCGAAATCAACGACGATCGCCAGATTCGCATGACGTCGACCATTGGAGCCGCCTGATGAAACGCTGTCTGTTCGTGTTGTGTTTGCTGGCGCCGTTAACCGCCGGTGCGGTGTCCGGTTCCTGGGTGGCCGAAGGGGGGGGCGTGACGTTGGAACAGGGCGGCATGCGCGATGAGTCCGCCGGTTTGCGGCCGCCGAACGCGTTGCCGGATGCCAATGCGCGCATCACCAGCGTCAGCTGGCGCTACCGTTTACTGGGGCCGGAGCCGGTCGGGCTGCAGGCCCAGCTGTGTACGGTGAACCGCTGCATTCCGCTCGGCGGCGGCAGCGGCAGCAGCAACGGTTTGCAGGGCGAACCGGCCAATGCGGAATTGCGCTTTGTCTATTACGTGCAGTCGCAAGGCGGGCTGAACCCGCCGCTGCGCGTGATTGGCAATCAGGTCATCGTCAATTATCAGTAGGATCAGGCCAGAATTTGCAGGCCGTTGCGTTCCACCAGTGACAGCAGCTTCATTGCGGCGGAGTTCGGTTGCGCTTCGCCGCGCTCCCATTTTTGTACCGCCTTTTTACTGACGTTGAGATACAGCGCAAACACCGGCTGACTGACGTTTTCCCGTTCGCGCAGCGCGCGGATCTCGGCCGGCCCGAACTGTTTCACCGGCCGCAGACACAGCATGTCGAAGGTGCGCATGGTCACGTCGTCGACGAAACCGGCGCGGTGCAGGCCCTGAACTTCCTGGTGGATCGATTTCAGCATCTTGCTCATAGTTGTAACCTTAGTAATTCCCCGCAGTTGACCAGCTGATACAGTCTGAATGGTGAATAATCCAGATACAGCGCCGCCAAATGCCGCCAGGAAATTAACTCATCCTGATTGATGTTGTCTCTTTCGTTTTTGGCAAAGCCATACATGAAAAAGATCCTGCCTTCATCTGCCGTTGCGATTAATACCCGATACCCGCGCCGTTTTCCACTCCCCATCCGGGTGATGCGTTTTTTGTAAACGCAACCACCGAGATTGGCGTCGTACAACTGATTTTGCATCTCTCGCGCCGCTTTCACTATCGTGGCGTCACTGATGCGTTCGTCGCCGGCAAATGTCTGGAAGGCTTTTGTGAGATAAATGTCGGTCATTCACTCTCCGTGTGAAAATATACCCTTAGTGGGTATAGATCAAGATGTTTAACGACCGAGCTAAGATGACGAAATAGGGAGTGATGAGGAACAGGCAAATATCCGTTCTGCGCAGCCTGGCGCATAACGTTAAGGGAATTCAGAAAGCGATAAGAAGAAAATGCGAGAGGGCGCGCATAGCCGGGTAAACCCGCGCCCGGTGGTGCGCACACCGGGCGAAATCAGGGGGGGTTAGACGCCGATTTTTCTGCCGAGCAGGCTGCCGGCGTGCGACTGGCCGTCCGGGCCATACAGCGATTTGTTGTTCTTGCTGAGGATCGCCAGCGCCTGAGCGTTATGGTCGATCTGCTGATTGAGCAACAGGCCATTGTGCTGATTCTTCTCGCGCAGCGTCTGGCTCAGCAGCTGAACGCGTTGCCAGCGATCGGCCAAGGGCGCATGGCTGGCGTAGGGCGCGCGTTGCCCGCAGGCTTTTTCCTGCCCCAGACGCTGTTGCTCGAGGTAGGCGACCGTCGCCAGCAGTTGGCTTTTGGCATCGGTTACGCGCTGCAGCGCCACGCCGGGCAACTGGCCGGAACACAGCAAGTCGTGCTCTTCCTCCAGCACGCCATTGAGCGCCTGCAGCGTTTCCAACAGTTTATCCAGCAGTTGTGCCAGGTTTTCCATAGTGATGACTTATCCTTTACCGCTACTCGCCGCCGCGCCGTCAGTCGCGCCCGGCGATCCATTGAATGTCGCTCTGCGCGTCTTGCAGCAGCGCGTAGGCGATTTTGCCGGCGTCCATCTTCAGTTCGCCGTTGCGGATCGCCTGCTTGATGGCCTCGACCCGGCCCATATCGATATCCTGGGTGCCCGGCTGCATCAGGCGCGCCTGCGCCTCGCTCAGTTTGACCTGCGTGCCGCTGACGGCCGTTTCGGCCACGGCGGCCTTACGCGGTTGGAGCGGGTTGTCGGCCGGGGTTTCACGCGGTTGCACAGTGGAAACCGGCTGTAACCGCTGGGTGCGATCGATACTCATGGTCCATCTCCGTTTACGCCGTGACCGCTCGGGGGCGACGACGCTGCAATGAAAGTTTTGCGGCCCTGGTGGCCAATAAAATGCTGCTTGATTTGTCTTATCGGCAAGGTTTGCGGAACCTTTACTTTTTTATAACGTAATGCGAATCGCGCCGTCGTCCCCGACCACGCCGCTGACGATCTGCCCGGACGCCATGCGCACGCGCACGCTGTCTTCGGCGGCGGCGTTGTTCATCGCCTTGCCCGCACCGCTGATGTTGAACCCTTCGCCCTGCGCGGTGACCTGTACCGGTTGCCCGGCTTTGATAATCCAAGCTCGGCGCAGCATGGCGAGGGTCAGCGGTTGGCCGGGGCTGATATTGCGCAGGCTGACGGCGCCTAACGCTTTGCCCGCTTCGGTCAGCGCGCGCGGCGGCAGGGTATCGAGCCGGCCTTCCTTCAATGCCAGATCCGCCGCGGTTAACCGGCTGCCGGCGCTGATGCCGCGTGCCGAAACCAGATAGCGGCCGAACACCTGCACCTGCGTCTGGATAAAACGCCGCTCCTGGCCACAGCGCGCCGAAATGCTGACGTTGCCGCCGATCCGCGCGTTGGGCGGCAGCGACAGCTGGGGCAGTTCGCAGGCGGGCCATTGGGCCGGCGGCGTGCGCACCCGCACTTTCACCTGTACCGGCTCGCCGGTGAACTTGCCTTTGATGAAGCTTTCGATTTGCGTCGCCAGATCGTCGGCGCGCGCGTTCAGACTGCACAGCAGGCCGATAAGCAGCAGCATTTTACCTTTCATCGTCATCTTCTCAAGCTTCATCGGGATACGCGTAAGTGTACCCGCAGCGCGCGCAGGCTAAGCAGATAAATAGCGCCCCATTTTGCGTCTATTCCCGCGATAGGGTGACGCTGGGGACGTTTATCCTGTCGACTCCAAATTCTAACCTCGCGGAGGGAGCATGCTCGACAAACTGGACGCGGCTCTGCGCTTTGGCCAAGAGGCGCTGAACTTGCGCGCCCAGCGGCAGGAAATTCTGGCCGCCAACATCGCCAACGCAGACACACCGGGTTATCAGGCGCGGGATATCGATTTCGCCAGCCAATTGAACAAAGTGCTGGAACAAGGGCGCGTCAACGGCAACGGCATGTCGCTGAACCTGACGGCGGCGCGCCACATCCCGGCGCAAACCCTGCAGCCGCCGCAGCTCGATCTGTTGTACCGGGTACCGGACCAGCCGTCGATGGACGGCAACACGGTGGACATGGATCGCGAACGCACCAACTTTGCCGATAACAGCCTGAAATATCAGACCGACCTGACGCTGCTCAACGGGCAGATCAAAGGGATGATGTCCGTGCTGCAACAAGGATAAGGCGCATGTCTTTACTGAACATTTTTGATATCTCCGGCTCGGCGTTATCGGCGCAATCCCAGCGCATGAACGTCAGCGCCAGCAACATGGCCAACGCCGACAGCGTGACCGGCCCGGACGGCGAGCCTTACCGCGCCAAGCAGGTGGTGTTCCAGGTCGCGGCGGCGCCCGGGCAGCCGACCGGCGGCGTGCGCGTCGCTCAGGTGGTGGACGATCCGGCGCCCGAGCGTCTGGTGTACCAGCCGGGCAACCCGCTGGCGGACGCCAAGGGCTACGTGCGCATGCCGAACGTCGACGTCGTGGGGGAAATGGTCAACACCATCTCCGCTTCCCGCAGCTACCAGGCCAACGTCGAGGTGCTCAACACCACCAAGTCGATGATGATGAAAACCCTGACGCTGGGTCAGTAACCGGAGGTTCCCATGGCTATTGCCGCAACCACTAACGAGTCGTTGGACAACACCGTCATCGGTAACAACAGCAAAAATACCAACAGCCAGGATCTGCACAACAGCTTCCTGACGCTGCTGGTGGCGCAGTTGAAAAACCAGGATCCGACCAATCCGATGCAGAACAACGAGCTGACCTCGCAGCTGGCGCAGATCAACACCGTTCAGGGCATCGAAAAACTCAACACCACGCTGGGCTCGATCTCCGGCCAGATCAACAGCAACCAGTCGCTGCAGGCGACGGCGCTGATCGGTCATGGCGTGATGGTGCCGGGCAACAACATTCTGGTCGGCAGCAAGGATGGCAAGGTCAGCACCACGCCGTTCGGCGTGGAACTGGAGCGCGCCGCCGATCAGGTGACCGCCACCATCACCAACGCCAGCGGGCAGGTGGTGCGCACTATCGAAATCGGCGGCCTGACCGCCGGCGTACACGCCTTCACCTGGGACGGTTCGCTGGACGACGGCTCTACCGCGCCCGACGGCGCCTACAAAGTGGCGATTAACGCCAAAGGCAACGGTGAACAGTTGGTGGCGCGCAGCCTGCACTTCGGGCTGGTGAACGGCGTGATCCGCGACGGCAACGGCGCCAAGCTGGATCTCGGCCTGGCGGGCAACGCCACCCTGGAAGACGTGCGACAGATCTTATAACCCTAAGCATCAGGCTCAATCGGACGATAGCCTGACCACTATTCGGAGAATAACATGGCCTTTTCTCAGGCAGTCAGCGGCTTGAACGCGGCAGCAACCAACCTGGACGTGATCGGTAACAACATCGCCAACTCCGCGACCGCGGGTTTCAAATCCGGCAGCGTGTCCTTCGCCGACATGTTCGCCGGTTCGCAGGTTGGGCTGGGCGTTAAAGTGTCCGGCATCACCCAGAACTTCAAGGGCGGCACCACCACCGGCACCAGCCGTGCGCTGGATGTGGCCATCAACGGCAACGGCTTCTTCCGCATGCAGGATAAAGACGGCGGTATCTTCTATACCCGCAACGGCCAGTTCAAGCTGGACGAGAACCGCAATCTGACCAACATGCAGGGCCTGCAGCTGACCGGTTACCCGGCGGCCGGTTCCCCGCCGACCATCCAGCAGGGTGCCAACCCGGTGCCGCTGAGCATTCCTGAAGGCATGATGAACGCCAAGGCGTCTACCTCCGGTGAGATGGTAACCAACCTGAAGTCCACCCATAAAGTGCCGGAGAACAAGACGTTCGATCCGACCAAACAGGACAGCTACAACTACGTCAACACCATCACCGCCTACGACTCGCTGGGTAACGCGCACAACATCAACGCCTACTTCGTGAAGACGGAAGACAACAAGTGGCAGGTCTATACCCAGGACGGCAGCGCAGCGCCAGTGAACGCCGGCACCATGGAGTTCAGCACCAGCGGCAACCTGGTGAAAACCACCAGCACCAACGGCGCGCCGGGCGAGTTCAGCATGGTGATCCCGATGACCGCCAAAGACGGCGCACCGGCGCAAAACTTCACCCTGAGCTTCGCCGGCAGCATGCAGCAGAACGTGGGCAGCGACTCGGTGAGCAAAGTGGCGCAGGACGGCTATGCCGCCGGTGAATACACCAACTTCCAAATCAACAACGACGGCACCGTCGTGGGCATCTACTCCAACCAGCAGACCCAGGTGCTGGGCCAGATCGTCATGGCCAACTTCTCCAACCCGGAAGGGCTGGCGTCGCAGGGCGATAACGTGTGGCAGGAAACCGGTGCATCCGGCCAGCCGCGCGTCGGTCTGTCGGGCGGCGGCGGCTTCGGTAAGCTGACCAGCGGCGCGCTGGAGTCTTCCAACGTCGATCTGAGCCAGGAGCTGGTGAACATGATCGTCGCACAGCGTAACTACCAGTCCAACGCCCAGACCATCAAGACGCAGGACTCCATCCTGCAGACGCTGGTTAGCCTGCGCTAATAGGGCCGAGTCATGGATCACGCGATTTATACCGCGATGGGCGCGGCGCGCCAAACGCTGGAACAGCAGTCCATCACCGCCAACAACCTGGCCAATGCGTCGACGCCGGGCTTTCGCGCCCAGCTCGCCGCGTTGCGCGCGGTACCGGTCGACGGGCCGAGTATGGCGACGCGCACCTTGGTGACCGCGTCGACGCCGGGCGCCGACATGAGCCAGGGGGCGCTGAACTACACGTCGCGTCCGCTGGACGTGGCGCTGCAGCAGGACGGTTTCCTGGCGGTGAGCCTGCCGGGTGTCGGTGAAGCCTATACCCGCAACGGCAACATTCAGATCTCCTCCACCGGGCGGTTGACGGTGCAGGGGCTGCCGGTGATGGGCGACGGCGGCCCGATCGAGGTGCCGCCGTCGGCGGAGATCACCATCGCGGCCGACGGCACCATCTCGGCGCTGAACGCCGGCGATCCGCCGAACACCATCGCGCAGATCGGCCGCCTGAAGCTGGTGAAAGCCGATGCGCGCGAAGTGATGCGCGGTGACGACGGGCTGTTCCGCCTGACGCCGGAAACCCAACAGCAGCGCGGCAATCAGTTGCAAAACGATCCGCTGGTGCGGGTGATGCCGGGCGTGCTGGAAGGCAGCAACGTCAAGCCGGTGGAAACCATGGTCGACATGATCGCCAACGCCCGCCGCTTTGAAATGCAAATGAAGGTCATCCACAGCGTGGATGAAAACGAACAGCGTGCCAACTCACTGCTCTCAATGAGTTAAGCAGCAAGGAAATAACCGATGATTCCATCCTTATGGATTGCCAAAACCGGTCTGGACGCGCAGCAGACCAACATGGACGTGATCGCCAACAACCTGGCGAACGTCAGCACCAACGGCTTCAAACGCCAGCGGGCGGTATTTGAAGACCTGCTGTATCAGACCATGCGTCAGCCGGGGGCGCAGTCCTCCGAGCAGACCACGCTGCCCTCCGGCCTGCAGATCGGGACCGGCGTGCGTCCGGTGGCGACCGAGCGTCTGCACAGCCAGGGCAACCTGTCGCAGACCAACAACAGTAAAGATGTCGCCATCAAGGGGCAGGGTTTCTTCCAGGTGATGCTGCCGGACGGCACTCAGGCCTATACCCGCGACGGGTCGTTCCAGATCGATCAGAACGGCCAGCTGGTGACCTCCAGCGGTTTCCAGGTGCAGCCGGCGATCACCATTCCGGCTAACGCGTTGTCCATCACCGTCGGCCGCGACGGTATCGTCAGCGTCACCCAGCAGGGGCAAACCGCCGCCCAGCAGGTAGGCCAACTGACGCTGACCACGTTTGTCAACGACAGCGGTCTGGAGAGCGTGGGCGAGAACCTGTATCAGGAAACCGAAAGCTCGGGGGCGCCGAACGAGAGCACCCCGGGGCTGAACGGCGCCGGTTTGCTGTATCAGGGCTACGTGGAAACCTCCAACGTCAACGTGGCGGAAGAGCTGGTCAACATGATCCAGACTCAGCGCGCTTACGAGATCAACAGCAAAGCGGTATCGACCTCCGATCAGATGCTGCAAAAGCTGACGCAACTGTAATCTGTCATTGACGGGCCCGGCTTGCCGCGCCCGTCATTCTCTTTCGTGAAACAAAGGCGATACCCGTGGTAACCACATATTCGATGGCAATCCTGCCGCGGCAGGGACAACGCTGGCTGGCGGGAATGGTGATGCTGACGCTGAGCGGCTGCGCCTATATCCCGCACAAACCGCTGGTGGACGGCGCGACCACGGCGCAGCCCGCGCCGGCCAGCGCGCCGATGCCGAACGGCTCGATCTTCCAGACGGTGCAGCCGATGAACTACGGCTACCAGCCGCTGTTCGAAGACCGCCGTCCGCGCAACGTCGGCGACACCCTGACCATCGTGCTGCAGGAAAACGTCAGCGCCAGCAAGAGCTCTTCCGCCAACGCCAGCCGCAACGGCGCCAGCAAGTTCGGCGTCGCCACCTCGCCGCGTTACCTCGACGGCCTGTTGGGCAATGCGCGCGCCGATATGGACATTTCCGGCGACAGCACCTTCGGCGGCAAGGGCGGCGCCAACGCCAACAACACCTTCAACGGCACCATTACGGTGACGGTCAACCAGGTGCTGGCCAACGGCAACCTGCACGTGGTAGGGGAAAAGCAGATCGCCATCAACCAGGGCACGGAATTCATCCGCTTCTCCGGCGTCGTCAATCCGCGCACCATCAGCGGCAACAACTCGGTGACCTCGACGCAGGTGGCGGACGCACGTATCGAATACGTCGGCAATGGCTATATCAACGAAGCGCAGACCATGGGCTGGCTGCAGCGCTTCTTCTTAAATGTTTCACCGTTCTAAGGATTGACTGATGCTGAAAAAATGGTTTATCGCGCTGTGCGTCGGGCTGGTGTGCTTGCCGGCGGCGGCGGAGCGCATCCGCGATCTGGTGACGGTGCAGGGCGTGCGAGACAACGCCCTGATCGGCTACGGCCTGGTGGTGGGGCTGGACGGCTCCGGCGACCAGACCATGCAGACGCCGTTTACCACCCAAAGCCTGAGCAACATGCTGTCGCAGCTGGGCATCACCGTGCCGCCAGGCACCAACATGCAGCTGAAAAACGTGGCGGCGGTGATGGTAACCGCCAAACTGCCGCCGTTCTCGCGCGCCGGGCAGAACATCGACGTGGTGGTTTCTTCGATGGGCAACGCCAAGAGCCTGCGTGGCGGCACCCTGCTGATGACGCCGCTCAAAGGCGTGGATAACCAGGTTTATGCGCTGGCGCAGGGCAACGTGCTGGTCGGCGGCGCGGGTGCGGCGGCCGGCGGCAGCAGCGTGCAGGTCAACCAGCTGGCGGGCGGGCGCATCAGCAACGGCGCCACCATCGAGCGCGAGCTGCCGACCACCTTCGGCAGCGGCGGCGTTCTCAACCTGCAACTGAACGACGAAGATTTCACGCTGGCGCAGCAGATCAGCGACGCCATCAACCGCCAACGCGGCGGCGGCACCGCGACGCCGCTCGACGCCCGCACGATCCAGGTGCTGGTGCCGCAGGGCAACAGCTCTCAGGTGCGCTTCCTGGCGGAGATTCAAAACATCACCGTCAACGTCGGGGCGATGGATGCCAAAGTGATCATCAACTCGCGCACCGGTTCGGTGGTGATGAACCGCGATGTGATCCTCGACTCTTGCGCCGTCGCCCAGGGCAACCTGTCGGTGGTGGTCGATCGGCAGAACACCGTCAGCCAACCGACGACGCCGTTCGGCGGCGGCCAGACGGTGGTGACGCCAAACACCCAGATCTCGGTGCAACAGCAGGGCGGATCGCTGCAGAAGGTGAACGCCAGCGCCAACCTGAACAACGTGATCCGCGCGCTGAACGCGCTGGGCGCCACGCCGATCGATCTGATGTCGATCCTGCAGGCGATGCAGAGCGCCGGCTGCCTGCGCGCCAAGCTGGAAATCATCTGATGGCCGGCGATCTGATGGCGATGTCGGGCGCGGCCTATGACGCCCAGGCGCTGAATGGC
Source organism: Serratia sp. A07 (assembly GCF_058725505.1). Taxonomy (NCBI): domain Bacteria; kingdom Pseudomonadati; phylum Pseudomonadota; class Gammaproteobacteria; order Enterobacterales; family Yersiniaceae; genus Serratia; species Serratia sp. A07. The sequence goes on along the minus strand of NZ_JBZXDO010000001.1, from coordinate 202,708 downwards.
CTCAAGCGCGATGCGGCGGCCGACCCGCAGGGCAACCTCAAGCAGGTGGCCCAGCAGGTGGAAGGCATGTTCGTGCAGATGATGCTGAAAAGCATGCGTTCCGCCTTGCCGCAGGACGGGGTATTGAGCAGCGATCAAACGCGGCTCTATACCTCGATGTACGACCAGCAAATCGCCCAGCAGATGTCGCAAAAAGGGCTGGGGCTGGCCGACATGATGGTCAAGCAGATGAGCAACGCCAACACGGTGCCGAGCGAAACGGCGGGCCTGTCGCCGATGGCGCTGGACAACGAGGTGCTGCAAACGCTGCCGAACCAGGCGCTGGAGCAGATGGTGCGTCGCGCGATGCCGAAAGCCCCGCCGGCCGCCGCGCCGCTGTCGCTCAACAACGGCAACTTCGTCGCTCGCCTGTCGATACCGGCGAAGGTCGCCAGCCAGCAGAGCGGCATTCCGCATCAGCTGATCGTCGCGCAGGCGGCGCTGGAGTCCGGTTGGGGGCAGCGCGAGATCCCGACCTCGGACGGCACGCCGAGCTACAACCTGTTCGGCATTAAGGCCGGCGGCAGCTGGAACGGGCCGGTGACGGAGATCACCACCACCGAGTTCGAACAGGGCGCGGCGAAGAAGGTGAAGGCGAAGTTCCGCGTCTACGGCTCGTACGTCGAGGCGATCGCCGATTACGTCAAGCTGCTGACCAACAACCCGCGCTACGCCGACGTGGCCGCCGCGCGCAGCCCGGAGCAGGCGGCGCATGCGCTGCAACGCGCCGGCTACGCCACCGACCCGCAGTACGCCAGCAAACTGGTCAGCGTGATTCAGCAGATGAAGAACGCAGGGGAACAGGCGGTCAAAGCGTATACCCACGATCTGAAAGATTTGTTCTAAATCCCCGTCAGGCTTGACGCCGCCGCGGCGTTGACTGCACAGGCTCGCCCCGGTCACTTGGCTTAACCAGGCTCCCGGGGACGCCCTTGCTTGTCGCCTTGCTGCGACGCCAATTATTGAGGGGATAGGCGGTAATGAAGGCTGGCTGGATGCTGACCGCATTGCCGCTTTTTTTCCTCAAGTTCTTCTCATTTTTGCCGATAACCGAGACAGGCTGAGCGAACAGGCTCAGCAGCTCAATTAGAACCCTGTGGGCCACCGGCGCCGCAGCATAAGGAATCCCGATGTCCAATAGCTTAATCAATACCGCGATGAGCGGGCTGAATGCGGCTCAGGTGGCGCTCAGTACCGTCAGCAACAACATCTCCAACTACAACGTGGCGGGCTATAACCGCCAGACCGCGATCCTGGCGCAGAACGGCGGCATGGCCACCATGAGCGGCTTTATCGGCAACGGCGTGACCGTCACCAGCGTCAACCGCGAGTACAACCAGTTCATCACCAACCAGCTGCGCGGTGCGCAAAGCGCCTTCGGGGCGCAAAACGCCTATTACGAGAAGATTTCGCAGATAGACAACCTGCTGGCGAGCAAAACCAACCCGCTGTCGACCAACATGCAGGATTTCTTCACCAACCTGCAGAACCTGGTGAGCAACGCCGGTGACGACGCCGCGCGCCAGACGGTGTTGGGCAAGGCCAACGGCCTGGTGAACCAGTTCAACAACACCGACAAATTCCTGCGCGACATGGACAACGGCGTCAATCAGCAGATCAGCGATACGGCGCAGCAGATCAACAGCTACGGCCAACAGATCGCCAAGCTGAACGACGAGATCACCCGTTTGCGCGGCAGCGCCGGCGGCGAGCCGAATGCGTTGCTGGATCAGCGCGATCAGCTGGTTACCGAGTTGAATCAGCTGGTGGGCGTGCAGGTCACGCAGCAGGATGGCGACGCTTATACCGTCTCCTTCGCCAACGGTTTGACCCTGGTGCAGGGCAGCAACACTTATCAGGTGGAGGCGATGCCTTCCAGCAGCGATCCTTCCCGCCTGACCATCGGTTATAACCGCGGCAATGGCGCCAGCGAAGTGCCGGAAGGCCAGATCACCAGCGGCAGCCTGAGCGGCGTGCTGAAATTCCGCAGCGAGACGCTGGACGGCGTGCGCAATCAGCTGGGCCAGTTGGCGTTGGCAATGGCGGACAGCTTCAACCAGCAGCATCGCGCCGGTTTCGACCTGAACGGTGACGCAGGCGGCGACTTCTTCAGCTTCAGCGGCGGCCGGGTGGTGGATAACACCCGCAACACCGGCGACGCGTCGCTGTCGGTCGCTTACACCGACACCGGCAAGGTGAAGGCCAACGATTATCGCGTCGAGTTCGACGGCAGCAACTGGCAGGTCAGCCGCCTGCCGGACAACGTGAAAGTCAACGCCACGCCGGGCACCAGCGCCGATGGCAAACCGACGCTGAACTTCGATGGGCTGGAAGTGAGCATCGACGGCAATGCGCAGGCTAAAGACAGCTTCACCGTGAAGCCGGTCAGCGACGTGGCGGGCAATCTGAAAGTGGCCATCACCGATTCGTCCAAGATCGCCGCCGCCGGTAAAGACGACAGCGGCCGAGGCGATAACGAAAACGCCAAGAAGCTGCTGGATCTGCAGACCAAAAACCTGGTGGACGGCAAGGCGACCTTGAGCGGCGCTTACGCCGGCATCGTCAGCGGCGTCGGTAACCAGACCGCTGCCGCCAAGGCCATCGCCACTTCGCAGGCCAAGATCGTGACGCAGCTGGGCGCGCAACAGCAGTCGATGTCCGGCGTTAACCTTGACGAAGAGTACGGCGAGCTGCTGCGTTTCCAGCAGTACTACATGGCCAACGCGCAGGTGATCCAGACCGCCAGCTCGCTGTTCGACGCGCTGCTGAATATTCGTTGATTTCATTGTTAACCGGCGCTGATAACGGCGCCGGTCGCTCAGAGTAAGGAACCCACAGCATGCGCATGAGCACCAGCATGATGTACCAACAGAACATGAACGGCATCACGGGCAACCAGTCGCTGTTCATGAAGGCCGCCGAGCAGCTTTCCTCGGGCAAGCGGGTGATCAACCCGTCCGACGATCCGCTGGCGGCGTCGCGCGCGGTGATGTTATCGCAGTCGCAGGCGGAAAACAGCCAATACACGCTGGCGCGGACTTTCGCTCGCCAAAGCGTGTCGATGGAAGAAACGGTCTTGGCCGGCGCGACGTCCACCATCGCGGACATGAAGGCGCTGATCGTCAGCGCCGGCGGCACGGAAAGCGATAACGACCGCCAGTCGTTGGCCACCCAGCTGCAGGGGCTGAAAGATCAGCTGCTGAACCAGGCCAACAGCACCGACGGCAACGGCCGCTATATGTTCGGCGGATACGTGAACGACAAGGCGCCGTTCGTCGACAACGGCGGCACCGTCAGCTATCAGGGCGGTGACAAGACGGTTCAGCAGAAAGTGGACGCCAACCGCACCATGACCATCGGTCATACCGGCAACGCGGTGTTCATGTCGTTGACCAGCAACCCGAAGCCTGAGCCGGACGGCAGCGCGCCGGTCAGCAACGTGTTCGAGAGTATCGATATCGCGCTGAACGCGCTGAAAACCCCGCTGCAGGGCGCCGATGAGGCTACCAAGCAGCAGGTGAACGATGCGCTGGCGAAAGCCAACCGCGGCCTGGACAACTCATACAACAACGTGCTGAGCGTGCGCGCCGAGCTGGGCAGCCAGCTGCAGGAGATGGATCAGCTGGACAGCATCGGCAAAGAGCGCGACATGACCAACCAGGTCCAGATGAGCGCGTTGACGGATGCCGATCTGGCCGAGTCTATTTCGTCTTACTTTATGCAGCAGGCGGCACTGCAGGCGTCGTATAAAACCTTCAGCGATATGCAGGGCATGTCGCTGTTCCAGATGAATCGTTAAGAGCAAGACCCCGTTGCCTGACCGCGACGGGTTTCCCTTTAGTGCGCTTAGAAAACGTCCTCTCCGCCCCGCGGGGAGGAAGGCTTCTTGAAACCGGGCGCACTCGTTTGGCGCGTCACTCGTTCTCCCACTACTGACTGAGTGACGCGCCTTTTTTTCATCAGGGAAGAAATAATACGATTGTCACCTCTGTTTAATGCGCAACGGCATTATTGAAATCAGTGGTGGAAAAATCGCGATGGATATTATTCCCCTGACGATAAATAGTGGTGCTATTTCTTTTTCTTCTCTACTTTCCATTTTCCGCCGTCGGCCGTCTCGGTAAAAGAAACTCTAAACTTGTTGCTTTTCCAGTGGGTCAAACCGAATAACCGGCGTGCTTTGCGGTTGCTTTTCGCTTTAATCATGATCTCGCTCCTGTGGTTAGCAAAGGTCGATGCTGCGCCCTGCAGCCGGCAGGCTGCCGGACGCATTTATTCTGGGTGTAAGTTATCTGCCGCGCATTTAACAATGCGTGACTGCGTTATTCTTATTTTTTTACTCGAGATAAACGTACTTTATCGCTGCGAAAAATAAGGAGGTGCAAGGCGATATTTTTTTGTAACCGGGTCTATTCTAGGTCGGGGTTTTATTTATTCAAGCCGCCGGAGACATTTGAACCTTAATCCGGATAAAAGGCGTTTCTCAGGCTTTTGTCCCAAGAAAGCGTTTTTATTGCCATTTTGTCTCAGGCGAAAACGGGGGGAAGGAAGGGGCTGCGCAGAGGCTTAGAAGGTCATGCCGCCGATCACCGCCGCCAGCCGATCGAAGATTTCACCGAACAGATGCTCGCAGAACGGGGCTAACATCGGCATCATCATGCCCAGCGTCATGATGCCGAAGGTCATGGTGACCGGGAAGCCGATCACGAAGACCGACAGCTGCGGCGTCATGCGGTTGAGCAAGCCGAGCGCCATGTTCAGCGTTAACAGCAGGCAGATCAGCGGCAGCGCCAGCATCATGCCGTTGATGAAGATCAGCGAGCCGACCTGGGTCAGCACCAGGAAGCCGTTGCCGTTCAGCGGCTGCGTCTGGATAGGCAGGGTGTGGAAGCTGTCCGCCAGCAGCGAAATCAGCCACAGATGGCCGTCGAAGCTGAGGAACAGCAGCATCGCCAGCAGGTTGAGCAGGCGCGCCAGCACCGGCATGTTCGGGCCGCCGCTGGGATCGAAGAAGGTGGCGAACGACAGGCCCATCTGCATGCCGATCACTTCGCCCGCCAGGCGCACCGCCGCGAAGGCGAACTGCATGGTCAATCCCAGCGCCACGCCGATCAGAATCTGTTGAATCGCCAGCCACAGGCCGGCGGCGGAGAAGATCGGGATATTGCTGGCGGGCAGCGTCGGCGCGATCAGGATGACGATCAGCCCGCCAAGGCCGATTTTGACCTTTTTGCTGATTTGCTTTTCGCTGAATATCGGCGCGGTGCTTATCAGCGCCAGAATGCGCAGCAGCGGCCAAAAATAGTGGCTGAGCCAGACGGTGAGCTGGGCGCTGTCGAAGGTGAGCACGGTTAGCCGATCAGGGTGGGCAGGTTGCTGAACAGGGTGCGCATGTAGTCCAGCAGCAGGTTCAACATCCAGGGGCCGGCGATGATGATGGTGGCCACCACCGCCAGAATTTTGGGGATGAACGACAGCGTCATTTCGTTGATCTGGGTAGCGGCCTGCAGCAGGCTGACCACCAGGCCGCTGATTAGCGCCGCCAGCAGCAGCGGCGCGGCCAGCGCCAGCGCCACTTTCATCGCCTCGGTGCCGAGCGCCATAACCGATTCAGGTGTCATCTCGCGTTCTCCGATCGGGGGTTACGAATAGAAGCTCTGCGCCAGCGAGCCGAGCAGCAGCTGCCAGCCATCGACCAGCACGAACAGCATCAGCTTGAACGGCAGCGAGATGGTGGCCGGCGGCACCATCATCATCCCCAGCGCCATCAGCACGCTGGCGACCACCAGGTCGATAATCAGGAACGGAATGAACACCGTAAAGCCGATCTGGAAGGCGGTTTTCAGTTCGCTGGTGACGTAGGCGGGCAGCAGGATGCGCATCGGCACCGCCTCCGGGCCGGCCAGCGGCGGCTGATTGGCCAGCCTGGCGTACAGCGCGAGATCGGTTTCGCGCGTTTGGCGCAGCATGAATTCGCGCAGCGGCTGCGCGCCTTTATCCAGCGCGACCTCCAGCCCGATCTTGTCCTGGCTGAACGGCAGGTAGGCGTCCTGATAGACCTTGTCGAACACCGGCGACATGATGAAGAAGGTCAGGAACAATGCCAGCCCCAGCATCACCTGATTCGGCGGCGCCGACGGGGTGCCCAGCGCGTTGCGCAGCAGCCCGAGCACGATGATGATGCGGGTAAAGCTGGTCATCATCAGCAGCATGGCGGGCAGGAAGGTCAGCGAGGTCAACAGCACCAGCGTCTGCACCGGCAGCGACCAGCTTTGGCCGCCGTTGGCCAGCGGCTGACTGATCAGCCCCGGCAGTTGCGCCAAAGCCGCCGGGCTGATGAACAGCAGGGCGGCAGGGAGCCAAACCGCCGGACGGCGGACGAGGGTATGAAGAGTCGAAGTCATGCCGATTTTTCCGGGCGTTTCAGAACTTTTTGCATCAGTTGGCGGAAGTCCGCCGGCGTCGCCGTATCGGCCGCACCCACGTCTTTCGGCGGGGCGGGCAGGGTGTGCAGCGGGGGGATCTGCTGGGCGGTGACGCCCAATACCAGTAAGGTATCGTCGACTTCCACCACCACCACGCGCTCGCGCTGCCCGACCTGGCAACTGGCGCGCAGGTTGAGCAGCTTGTTGTTGCGCGCCTGCGGAGCGAAGCCCAGCCGGCGGAACAGCCAACCGGCCAGCAGGATCAGCAGCAGAATGCCGCCGAGCGCGCTGCTGACCTGCATCAACACCGAACCGGCCGGCAAGGCCGGCGCGGCGGGTTGTTGGGTACTTTGGACGGTAACGGGCGCCGCGACGGTCATCAGCGGCTCAGTCGACGCATGCGTTCGGACGGGGTGATGATGTCGGTGATGCGCACGCCGAACTTGTCGGCCACCACCACCACTTCACCTTGTGCGATCAGGTAACCGTTGATCAGAATGTCCAGCGGCTCGCCGGCCAGGCCGTCCAGCGCCACCACCGAGCCTTGCGACAGGCGCAGCAGCTCTTTGATGGTCATCTTGGTACGCCCCAGTTCCACGGTCAGCTTGACCGGAATATCCAGGATCAGGTCGATATCCTGCAGGCTGCCGAGCGCATCCTGAGCTTCCAGCGACTTGAACACCCCTTCGGTGCTCGCGCCGGATTTCTCTGTCGACTGCTGCTCGTTAAACGCATCAGCCCACAGATCGTCTACGGATTCCTTTCCTTCGCCAGACGGTTGCTTAGGATCACTCATTGGGCTGTTCCTCACTCAGAGCATTCAAAATAGGGTTAATCAAATGTTCAACACGCAGGGCATATTGCCCGTTCAACGTGCCGTATTGGCTGGTCAGAACCGGTACGCCGTCCACATGGGCGATCAGGCGTTCCGGCTTGTCTATCGGTAATACATCGCCCGGCTGCAGCTTCAGGACTTTCGACAGCCGCATCGGGATATCGACGAAGTTGGCGATCAGCTCCAGTTCGGAGTGTTGCACCTGCTTCACCAGGGTTTCGCGCCAGTGGCTGTCTTCCTGCCGCGAATTTTCCAGCGGCGGGTTGGTCAACAGCTCGCGCAGCGGTTCGATCATCGCGAACGGAATGCAGATGTTGAACTCGCCGGTCAGCGCGCCGATCTCCACCTGGAACGGCGTGGTGACCACGATGTCGTTCGGCGAGGTGGTGATGTTGGTGAACTTCACCTGCATTTCGGCGCGCACGTACTCTACGTCGATCTTGTAGATGGCGCTCCAGGCGTCGCCGTAGGCGTCCAGCGCCAGGCGCAGCATGCGCTTGATCACCCGCTGTTCGGTCGGGGTGAACTCGCGGCCTTCGACCTTGGTCGGGAAGCGGCCGTCGCCGCCGAACAGGTTATCGACGGCGATGAACACCAGGCTCGGCGCGAACACGAACAGGGCGGTGCCGCGCAGCGGGTTCAGATGCACCAGGTTCAGGTTGGTCGGCACCGGCAGGTTGCGGGCGAACTCGTGATACGGCTGGATTTTGATCGGGCCGACGGTAATGTCCGGGCTGCGGCGCAGCAGGTTGAACAACCCCATGCGGAACTGCCGGGCAAAACGTTCGTTGATGATTTCCAGCGCGTGCAGACGCTCGCGCACCACGCGGCGCTGGGTGTTCGGATCGTAAGGCTTGACCTCGCTCTCTTTGCCGACTATCGCTTCGGGTTCATCACCCGCGCTGTCGCCGTTGAGCAAGGCGTCGATCTCTGCCTGTGAAAGAATGCTATCGCCCATAGTGATTACCGCAGTATGAAGGCGGTGAACAGCACGTCGCTGACCACCTGCTTCGGTTGTCCCTTAACCAGCGGCGGGCTGAGCACGTCCTTAATCTGCGCCACCAACTGTTGCTTCCCTTGTTCATTGGCCAGCTGGCTCGCTTCCTGACGGGAGAGCAGCATCAGCAGACGGCTGCGCACTTCCGGCAGAAAATCGTTCAGCTGGCGGCGGGTACTTTCGTCCGGCAGACGCAGCGTGAGGCCGATGTACAGCACGCGATCCGGGTTGTTGTCCGGCGTCACCAGGTTGACGGTAAAGGTGTCGAGCGGCATGAACACCGGCGCGGCCGGCGGTTGCTGTTTGGCGGCGGCCGGTTCGGCGCCGTTTTTATGCTGTTGCAGCAGCCACCAGCTGTAGCCCGCGGCGCCACAGGCGACGACGCTGATCAAGACCAGCAGGATGACCAGAAGGGGGCGTTTCGGTGCTGCCGGAAGGGAGTTCTGAGACATAGCGAAATCTAATTCCTGTTGTTCCACCCGCGGCCGGCGAGGCGGCGGGCATAGCGCGCGGCAAGGCCGCACGCATGACATGTAAAGGTATTATCGCGTCTATTGCGGCGTGCAATAGCCTGAATAGACGCGCAAATGGGTGCCAGCTTGGGCGTTTGCGGCGGCTTAGGCGAAAATATCGACGCCGTTGACCGCGCTGGCCATACGCTGCAGCGCCGCCGGTGCGCTGACGCCCTCGGCGGCTGCGCCGTCACCGCCATGATGTTCAGCATAGCTGGAACGCCCCTGGCCGTTGGAAGCCTGCTGTTGCGCCTGCTGCTGCCATTGCGGAGTGGACTCGCCGCCCACGCTGCTCTGCCCCAGGTTGATACCGCTCTCCGCCAGCGCGTGCCGCAGCTGCGGCATCGCCGCTTCCACTGCCGCACGCACCTGACCGTGAGCGGAGGCGATGTGCAGCTGCGCCTGCTGATCGTCCAGTTTCAGCGTGATCTGCAGGGCGCCCAGTTCCTGCGGGTGCAGGCGCAGCTCGGCGCTTTGCTGGCCGTTGCGGTGGAACATCAGCACCTGCTGGTTCAACGCCTGCTGCCACTCCGGGCTGCCCAGCTGCGCGTTGAGCTGCGGCGCAGGCGGTGCGGTCACCAGTGCGCTGGCAGGAGCGGCCGTTTGCGTTGGGCTGGCGGCGGCCAGGGCGACGGCGTGGTTGAGCGTCGGTGGCTGCTGCGCATCGCTCGCCGGCAGCGGCTGTGCGGTGTTTGCCCGTTCGCCGTTGGTCGGTTGTGGGAGCGCCGCCTTGGCATTATCGCCGTCGGTAGCCGACGTTTTCGCCCCTGTTAGCGAGGGAGCGGGGGATGCCGAGGAACGCGCGGCGGTTTTATCACCGGCCGCCGCGATGTTCAGCAGGCCATTGCCGGGCTGCAGCGCAGTCGCCTCGTCAGCGCTATCCACCGGCAGCGAACGTTGGCCTTCGGCCGGTTGCGCCTGGGCGACGATCGCGGCCGGCAGCATGGCGTACAGCGCCTGCAGCGTTGCGGCATCCAGCTCTTTGGCGGCGGCGATCGGCGGCTGCGCCGGTTTGTCGCCGGCGGCGGGCGCTTCGTCCTCGACGCCCTCAGGTGAAAGCGCGTCGGCTGAGGCCGTCTGGCCCGGCAGCAGGCCGCCGCGCTCGCCGAAGGTGGCCAGCAGTTGATTGAGCTGGTTGCGGCTCAGGGCCGGGGCGCGTTCTTCGTCCGCGCTCAGCGCGACCGGCGGCTGTTTGCCGTCGGCGGCGGGCGCGAAACGGGCGCCTAGCAGCTGGGCGAAAGCGGACGACAGCTGGCTCTCATCCAGCGCCGACGTCAGTTCGGCCAGGCCGCCGGCGTCGCCGGGTAAGGCCAGGCCGGGCAGGGCGTTCAGATTCATGGGTTGATATTCCTTTGTGCACTGCGTTGAGCGAACTCATCCATCAGTTTTTGATCCCGTTTGTTCTCCTGCTGCTGCTCCGCCGTCAGAGCGCGGGTATGCAGGGTCTCGAAAGCGTTCAGCCGCTGTTGTTTGTCTTGCCATTGCTTCACCGCATGATCCACTTTCTGCCCCCACTGCAGCAGCTGCTGGCGGTGTTGGTCGATGGCCTGTTCCAGCGTGCCGATAAACTGCTGGTAGTTTTGCCAGCGTGAGCTGTCCATGCCGTCGCAGAGCGTATGATTCAGCTTCTGGCGGTATTCGTCCTGATAGTTGAGCAGCATCGACAGCTGCTGCTCTGCCGCCTGCTGCGCCTGCCGTACCTGGCCCAGCTGTTGCGCGGCCTGTTCCACCGCATCCTGCGCCAGATCTCGCAGGGTAATCAGGGGGGATTGTGATTTCATCGCTGTGCGCCTCTGGTGACGTTAAACAATCAACTGCTGCAGCTGTTGACAGGCTTCATCATAGCCGCTGCGTTCAAAGATGCCCTGTTGCAGGTAAGCTTCCATCTGCGGATACAGCGTCATCGCTTTGTCCAGCAACGGATCGCTGCCCGCCGCGTAGGCGCCGACGCTGATCAGATCGCGGTTGCGCTGATAGCTGGCCAGCATCTGTTTGAAGGTGCGCACCCGGCGGTAATGCTCTTCGTCGATCAGCGACGTCATGGCGCGGCTGATTGACGCTTCGATGTCGATCGCCGGGTAGTGGCCGGCTTCCGCCAGGCGCCGGGACAGCACCACGTGGCCATCGAGAATTGCGCGCGCCGAGTCGGCGATCGGGTCTTGCTGATCGTCCCCTTCGGTCAACACGGTGTAGAAGGCGGTGATGGAACCGCCGCCGCTGATGCCGTTGCCCGCGCGTTCCACCAGCGCAGGCAGCTTGGCGAAGACCGAAGGCGGATAGCCTTTGGTCGCCGGCGGCTCGCCGATGGCCAGGGCGATCTCACGCTGCGCCATGGCGTAGCGGGTGAGGGAATCCATGATCAACAACACATGCTGCCCGCGATCGCGGAAATCTTCGGCGATGCGGGTGGCGTAGGCCGCCCCCTGCATGCGCAGCAGCGGCGACACGTCCGCCGGCGCGGCGATCACCACCGAGCGCGCCCGGCCTTCGGCGCCGAGAATGTTCTCGATAAAGTCTTTGACCTCGCGGCCACGCTCGCCGATCAGGCCAACGACGATCACATCCGCCTGGGTATAACGGGCCATCATGCCGAGCAGCACGCTCTTGCCGACGCCGGAGCCGGCGAACAGGCCCATACGCTGGCCGCGGCCGACGGTCAGCAGGCCGTTGATGGTGCGCACCCCCACGTCCAGAACCTGCTCGATCGGCGTGCGCTGCAAGGGGTTGAACGGCGCGGTGATCAGCGGCGCGCGGTAACCGGTTTCCGGTGAAGGCAGGCCGTCGAGCGGTTTGGCGCTGCCGTCCAGTACCCGTCCCAACAGGGCCGGGCCGAGCGGCAGCTGTTTGCCGGCGCTTTGGCCTTCCGGCGCGATGCGGGCGTAAACCCGCGCGCCCGGCACGATGCCTTCTACTTCTTCCAACGGCATCAGGAACAGCCGCTGGCCGTTGAAGCCGACCACTTCGCTTTCCACTTCCTGCACCTCACCGGCGTCGTGCCGTTCGATGAGGCAGGTCGCGCCGAGCGGCAGCTGCAGGCCGGTAGCCTCCAGTACCAGCCCGGTCGCACGGGTCAGGCGACCATAGCGGCGCACCGTCGGCGCGCGCGCGATGCGTTTTTCCAGCGTATCCAGAGAGCTCAGCCAGCGGCCGAGACGCGCGGTCATCAGACTTCTCCCGGTGCCGCCAGGCGGCACAGTTCATGCCAGCGCGTTGCCAGGCTGGCGTCGAGATCGCCTTCCTCGGCGCTGACCTTGCAGCCGCCCGGGTGCAGCTCGCCGTCCGCCAGCAGGCGCCAGCCGTGCAGGCTGAGGGTGACCCCCAGCTGCTGCTCGACGCGCGGGTAGTCGTCCGGGTGCACCCGCAGCTGCGGCTTGCCGTTGAACATCGGTTCCTGCTGGATCAGCTGTTGGATCTGCGCCAGCAGGGCGGTGCCGTCGCATACCGGAGGCTGGCCCAGCACCTGTTTGGCGGCGGTCAGCGCCAGCTGCATCAGCCGCGAAGCGATCACGCTGTCGAGCGCGTCCAGCGTGTGCTGAAATTCGGTGACCAGCTGCTGCCAGTGGGCAGTCAGCGGCTGCTGCTGCTGCTGCGCTTCCAGCAGCCCTTGCTGGCGGCCTTCCTCCAGTCCGGACTGAAAACCGGCCTCATAGCCTTTTTGCTGGCCGTCGGCATAGCCCAACTGCTGGCCCTGTTGCTCCGCCTGCAGGCGCAGCGTCGCCAACTGCTGCTGCAATTCGGCCTGTGCGTCCGGCGACGGATCGTCAAGTTCGAGATCCGGCAACTGCGGCAGTTCGACATCCGGTTTCTGTTCGCCCAAATCGTTGAGCGACCAGGGCTGCCAGGGCAGGGTGTTAATGCGATCAGACATAGGTGTCCTCGCCGCCGCCGATGATCATTTCGCCGCTTTCCGCCAGGCGTCTTACCACCAGCAGAATGGCTTTCTGCTCGTTCTCCACCTGCGACATGCGCACCGGCCCACGGTTGGCCAGATCGTCGCGCAGGATGTCGGCGGCGCGTTGCGACATGTTCTTGAGGAACTTCTCGCGCAGCGGCTGCTCGGCGCCTTTCAACGCAATCAGCAGCGACTCGCCTTCCACTTCCTGCAGCAGGCGTTGGATACTGCGATCGTCGACCTCCACCAGGTTTTCGAACAGGAACATCTCGTCGATGATCTTCTGCGCCAGCTCGCCGTCGTATTCGCGCATCGCGTCGATGACCGCTTCTTCCTGCTGGGTTTTCATCAGGTTGATGATCTCGGCGGCGGTGCGCACCCCGCCCATTTTGCTGCGCTTGAGGTTCTGGCCGTCGAGCAGATTGTTCAGCACTTCGGTCAGCTCCGCCAACGCCGCCGGCTGTACGCCGCCGAAGGTGGCGATACGCAGCATCACGTCGTTGCGCAGGCGTTCGTCGAACAGGGCCAGGATATCTGCCGCCTGGCCGCGTTTGAGGTGCACCAGAATGGTGGCGATGATCTGCGGATGTTCGTCGCGGATCAGATCGGCAGCGCTCTGCGGCTCCATAAAGTTGAGCGTTTCCATGCCGGTGGTGGTCTCGCGCGATTCGAGAATGTCTTCCAGCAGGCTGGCGGCGCGCTCTTCGCCCAGCGCTTTGACCAGCACCGAACGCAGGTAGTCGCTGGCGTTGACGCTCAGCGCCGCGTATTGCTCGGCGTCGTCTTCAAACTCGGTCAGTATTTCGCCGAGCTGTTTGTGCGAAACCTGGCTCATGCCGGCCATGGTGCCGCTCAGCAGCTGTACTTCGCGCGAGGAGAGGTGTTTGAACACCTCCGCCGCGCGATCTTCACCCAGCGTCATCAGCAGGATGGCGCTTTTGTCGGTTCCGGTCAGGCTCATATCTCGTTACTCATCCATTGGCGGATTACCAGAGCGACCACGCGTGGGTCTTTGTCAGCCAGATCGCGGATCCGCTGGCTCTGGACTTCTGCGCTGACGCGCTGCTGCGATTTACGACGCTGCGCCAGCTCCTCGTTGCTCGGTTTGCTGCTGTCGACCGGTTTGGCGGCAGGGGCGTTGGCGGCGGCGACGGCGGCCTGTTGCGCCGCCTGGCGCTGTTGCAGCTGCGGCCGCACCAGTTTGCGCCACAGCAGCCAGGCCACCAGCAGCACCAGCAGATAGCGGCCCGCGTCTATCAGACGATCGATAAACGACTGGCTTTGCCAGAACGGCAGTTCGCCACCGGTCACCTGACTGTCGGTAAACGGCGTGTTGACCACGTTCAGGGTATCGCCACGGCTGCTGGAGTAACCCATCGCTTCACGCACCAGCGCTTCGATCTGCGCCAGCTGCTCTTTGCTCATCGGCTGCGGTTTGCCGTCTTTATCTACGCCGAGGTAGTTGACCACTACGGCGACCGACAAACGCTGCACGGTGCCGGCTTTTTGCTGGGTATGGCGAATGGTGCGGTCGAGCTCGTAGTTGGTGGTCGCGTCGCGACGGGTATTTTGCGGTACGCCGCTGGCCGCCGCGCTGCGGGTGGTCGCGGCGTTTTGCGCGGTGGCGTTGGCGTTGGCATTGTTGCCTGCGGCGTTGGCCGGCTTGGCGGTCTCAATCGGCGCCGTGGCCGGCGCGCTTGGCTGATTGAACAGTGCGCCCGGCACGCCGCCTACCTGTGGCCCGCCGATCTGCTCGCTCAGGCTGGTTTGCTGAGAGCGGATAGCGGCTTTGTCAGGCTGTTGGTTAGGTTGGTACTGTTCATCGGTTTGTTCGCGAGTGGCGAAGTCGATTTGCGCCGTGACCTGCGCGCGCACGTTGGCGCTGCCGACCACCGGGGCGAGGATCGCTTCGATGCGGCGCTGGAAGCCGTTTTCCACTTCGTTGGCGTATTTCAGCTGCGAGGCGTTGAGATCGCGCCCGGTGCCGTCGGACTGCGTCAGCAGACGGCCAGCCTGATCGACCACGGTCACATTGCCCGGCGGCAGGCCGGCGACGCTGCTCGACACCATATAAACGATGGCGTTGATCTGGCCATCGTCCAGCGCACGTCCGGGTTGCAGGGTCAGCGTTACCGACGCGGAAGGGGATTTTTGTTCGCGCACGAACAGCGAAGGTTTAGGCAGCGCCAGGTGAACGCGGGCGTTTTGTACCGGCCCCAGCGATTCGATAGTGCGCGACAGCTCGCCCTCAAGGGCACGCTGATAGTTGATCTGCTCGCTGAACTGGCTGATGCCGAACTTTTCCTGATCCAGCAGTTCGAAACCGACGGCGCCGCCTTTCGGCAGCCCTTGCTGCGCCAGGCGCAGGCGGGTTTCATGCACCTTTTCCGCCGGGATCAGCAGCGCTGCGCCATTCTCGGCAAAGCGGTAAGGGATATTCATCTGCGTCAGTTGGGTGACGATGGCGCCACCGTCGCGGTCGTTCAGATTGCTGTACAGCACGCGGTAGTCGGGACTTTTCACCCACAACAGCAGCGCGACGACGATCGCGATCGCGGCGGAAGCGGCGACCAGCAACGGAATTTTCGGGTTGGCGCGCAGACGATTCCAGATGGCCTGCAGGCCGTTGTCGCGGCTTTCGCCGGCGGTTATCGAAGCACTCATTTTAGGTCTCGTCCTTCAATGGCGCTCACGATCCCGTACGGGCCGCTGAGCAGCTCCCTGCCAGGCTGATGAACGGTATGGTTAGCGTTGTGTGACAAAACAGACTCCCTGATACACATATCTTCTAAATAGCGGCGCTCCCATTTCTGGGCAGGCCATTATTCGCCTTATCAGACGATTCTGATTGCCCGATAAGCCGGGTTTTTTGCAGTTAATTAGCCGCTTTAGCTCTGAAAACGCTGTGCTAGGGTGTGCATCATTGGAGAAGTGCAGGGTGAAACGTCACCCGGCGAGACGATATGATTGAGGACCAGATGGCGATTCAGGGCATTGAAGGGGTACTGCAGCAGATGCAGACCATGGCGGTTCAGGCCGGCAAAATGGGGCAGAATGCGGTGCCACAGGGCGTCAGCTTCGCCAGCGAACTGACCGCGGCGCTCGGCAAGATCAGCGAGACCCAGCATACGGCGCGCAAGCAGGCGCAGGATTTTGAACTGGGCGTGCCGGGCATCAGCCTGAACGATGTGATGGTCGATCTGCAGAAATCGTCGGTCTCTTTGCAACTGGGCGTGCAGGTGCGCAACAAGCTGGTGGCGGCCTACCAAGATATTATGAATATGCCGGTGTGATGAAAACTTTATGCATAAGATAAAGTGTTCGACAGCATATCCTATGCATATATTTCACTTTGCTGGTTTTATTTATTATTCACTTGTTTTTAGAACGAAATCCCTATGGCTGGCGTGTAATTCTTCGTGTTTTTATGGGGAGAGGGGTAAACATGGCACTCTGACGATTGATGTGGTCTGCGCTTGCATAATTGTAACGGGTATTGTTAATTAGAGGCTATTTTTCCAACATAGGCATTTGTTGCTTTCTTTCTTTTCTAACTGCATTGAAAAATAAACTTAATCACTCAGTAATCAACTGAATAAAGAGTAAGGGATTTTAGTCAATATTACTCACAATTTTTAGCATTAATTCGATACAAACTCGCC
Organism: Serratia sp. A07; assembly: GCF_058725505.1. NCBI lineage: Bacteria > Pseudomonadati > Pseudomonadota > Gammaproteobacteria > Enterobacterales > Yersiniaceae > Serratia > Serratia sp. A07. Next base: position 186,346 of record NZ_JBZXDO010000001.1, on the reverse strand, counting down.
CCGTTTACTCTATTTTAAATAGGAAGATATGCTATTTTGTATCTTAGCGTGTTTAACTTGGAGTAACTCATGGATCGCAGAAGCGTAGTCAAAGGTCTGGTGTCCTTTTTTTTCGGTGGCGCGCTCACCTCGCCGGCTTGGGCAAAAGACAACGGGCCTCTCTTGCCTAACATAGCTTCACTGAGTGCGATCCCTCCTCGATTGCTCACGCTCGTAAGCTCATTCAAAGGCAGTGCGAATGGCCAAATGTATATAGGCAGAGCTGATACCGATCCTCTTGTGTCGGCAAACCAGATTCCTGTGTATCTGGAACGGGAAGATGGCTCCCGTATGCTTGTTTCACAGCCTATATTGCTCGATGAAAGTAGTGCTCCTCGCATTAACAATGAAGGGGGGAGGCTTGTTACGCTGGAAAGCTATGCCTTGGCTGTGCATGATCGTGAGGGGGGGCAGCAGTTTTATATTCCCGATGTTCGTCAATATGAGCCTTATATTGCTAACTTATATATTGACGGGAAGTTGTCAGAGCTATCTTCCTCTACTGGGGCCGATTTTATTGGGTATAAAAATGTCACCGTAGGTGAAGAGTTGGACTCATTAGGCTTTATAAAAAGCACTGCCGATATTTACTATGCTACATTTTTTGAGACAAACACGAATGCGGTTAATTTAGTTACGTCTCACGATGGTCTTAACTGGAGTGACCCCACTCAATTGAGTGATGGTAAAAAATCAATTGCAGGGCGTGATCCATCGATTTGTTTTTTCAAAAATAATTGGTTTGTCGCTATAACGGAAAATTCGGTTGAAAACTATGACATGCTCGTATACACCAGTAAAGACTTAATAAATTGGAAGCGTGTCAATGTCAAACTTAATGGAAATGAAGCTATTTGTAGCCGGAAAAAAGCCTGGGACAAAGGAACAAGAGGCGCAGATAAATTATGGGCTCCAGAACTCATTGTTGAGAGTGATGAGCTTTATGTGATTATTAGTATTTACTTAGGCTATGATCAATCGTCTTCGCCAATGGCTAAATCGAATTACTTTGGTACATATATTGCCAAATGCACGGATATAAATGAGATGCGGTTCTCTGAGCCGTCACGCATCGATTATCACGAATCTGATGGAAGCATTAATAAATATAGTCGTATCGATGCCGATATTGTCAAAGATATTGAAAATAAAAAATATTTACTTGCGGCAAAAAGAGAAAACCATGGTGTGATTGATGTTTTTCACAGCACATCATTTTTAGGGCCATATAAATATGTCAGCACGGTAAGTATGTCAGCCGGTGGTGCGGAAATCGAATATCTTATGCGCTCTGGCATAGAGGCTCCTTGTTTGTTTCAGCTAAAAACGGGCGAGTGGGCAATGATATTTGATCCGAATGATACTTTCGATGGGATAACTTATATAACGTCGCGGGATGGGTTCTTTTCCTTCAGTAAGCCACAAAAATTGCGTTTGCCAAAATTTAGACATGGCACTATAAAGTCAGGGAGGTATGAAGGCTTGACGGCGAAAGGTGTTCAGGACCTTTATAGATGCAAAACGGCAACTTCAGCGGCAATAAGCTCCCAAGTTATTCCGAACAATTTCATTCGAATTAAAGAAAACTGCTCTATTATCCCTCAGTCAGATACTGTCTACTGGGCTAATGCATCATACAAGGTGACGTTGATTGCACCAAATCGTGGTGATTGCCCACGTAGCTTTTACTTTTGTGTGCGCAGTTCGGACCGTTCTGTGGTGCTAAGCCTCAACGGTGCTATCGTTGGTGGATCGTATGACCTCGGTTGGGGGATCTCAAATGAGCGAATTATTGAGTTTTTTTATGACGCTCTAGATAATAAGTACCGCTGCGAGATGCTCGAGGTTAAGTCTTATAATGGGGTCCATTTATCTGCGTCTGCAGGAGGGAATGCTATTAACGCAAAGAGTACCGGCTGGATTCCCCAACATGGAATGACTTACACTGTTTCTACGTCTGACGGAACATGTGTTATACATGCGTTGCCCAATATGCCGGTAGGAACATATTTTAATGTTGTGATTCAAAGTGCAGAAGATACATTTATAGGTTTGATTATCAAAGCAGGGAATGGGAAAAACAATCTGGGTTTAACAGCTGATTTCGCTTATCGTGGTGGACCTGAGCAATACGATGGTAGAATCATTCGTATAGAAAAAGGCTCTGAGCTTTGGTTTGTTACAAAGTAATAGTTCGTGTCGACTCGTAATGCGTAGTGGTTGTTAATGTCAATTAATATGCATTGCCACATGATGAATATATTAGTCTAAAATTAACTTATCTGTATGTAAGCTGAAGTGTGGAGACAGCGATCTCCGTGAAACCGATCATAATTATGCTAAATTATTAGCCAGTATAGTTAAAAGTACCACACTTACTGGCATATCATTAATCATTAAACCAAAGCGGCAATAATTTGCAAAAGTGAGTGTCAGCTCAGATAGCTGACTGAGGAACAAGACTTTCCTCACTTCATTAATCTGTATACCAATTCCGCAATCCGTTCGTGAGCGTTCGCCAGCCCCTGAGCGAGGCCGTGCGGTTTCATATCCAGCCCTTCCGCATAGATAAATTGCACGTCGCCGATCCCCATCAGCCCCAGCACCGACCGCAGGTAGGGCGTCACGGCGTCGGTCGGCTGGCCGGCGTGTACGCCGCCGCGTGAACTGAATACCAGCGCATTGACGCCCTCGACCAACCCGACCGGGTAGGTGGCGGTATAGTTGAACGTTACCCGGGCGCGGGCCACCAGATCGAACCAGTTTTTCAGCTGGGTCGGTACGTTGAGGTTGTACATTGGCGCTCCGATCAGCAGCAGATCGCTCCCTTTCAGTTCGGCAATCAGCCGATCGGACAGCGCCACCGCCGCTTGCGCGCGTGGACTGGTGTTTTCCGCGCCGCGCAGCGCACTGAACAGCTCGCCGTCCAATACCGGCAGATCCAACGCCGTCAGATCGTGCTCGACGATCTTATCTTCGTGCCCTTTGGCCCGACGTTCCGCCAGATAGCGGTCAATCAGGTTATTGGTCTGCGAGTCGTTTCCCATAATGCTGGATTTGAGCACCAGTATTTTTTTCATGTGGTTGTCCTCTGACGATCATCTGTGGTTTTCACCGGGAATTCCGGAATGACTGCAGGTTATCATTGCTTGATGTTCACCAGTGGTGATAGGTTTTCACTTAATTGATTCCAATTTGGAAACGGTAAAATGAAAAGCGATCTCAGCGCGCTGCCGGCTTTTGTCGCCGTGGCGGAAGGCGGCAGTTTTGCCGCCGCCGCAGAAAAACTGCATCTGACGCGCTCCGCGGTCAGCAAAATCGTGTCGCGGCTGGAGGCGCGGCTCGGCGTGATGTTGTTTATGCGCACTACGCGCAGCCTGAGCCTGACGGATGAAGGGGTGCTTTACTACGAGCACTGCCGGCAGGCGTTGGCGAACATACAGGCGGCGGAAAATCAGCTGGACAGCGGCAAGATGCAGGTCAGCGGCCGGCTTAGGGTCTCGGTGCCGGTGTTGTTCGGCCACCTGTGCATCGCCCCCTTGCTGACGGCGCTGGCGAATGAGCATCCGTTGTTGACGCTGGAAATCTCGTTCAGCGACCGCAGGATCGATCTGGTCGATGAGGGGTTCGATCTGGCGGTACGCATCGGCGAGCTGGCGGACAGCGGCAGTCTGGTTGCCCGGCGCCTGGGGGAACACGGCATGCTCCTGTGCGCTTCGCCCGACTACCTGCGGCGCAGCGGTGAGCCGAGCGCGGTGGACGCGTTAAGCCGACATCAGGCGGTGGGGTATCTGCACGCGGGCGCGGTGTTGCCCTGGCAACTTCGCGGCGAAAACGGCGAGCTGCAGCCGTTCAGGCCACCGGCCAAGATGATGATGGACGATATGCAGGGGATCGTCGATGCCGTTTCCGCCGGTGCCGGTATTGCCTGGCTGCCGGAGTGGCTGGTACGCGATCGGCTGGCGGCGGGGACGTTGGTGGAGATCATGCGCGGTGAGTCCAGCCTCAGTTTTCCGGTGAATGCGGTATGGCCCTATATGCCTTACCAGCCGCTCAAGGTGCGGCTGGCGGTGGACAAACTGGTGGCGGAGCTGCCGGGGAAATTGGCGCTTGTGGCGCCGTCGGTATCACAACGCTAAGGGCCGGAGCCACAACTGACAGGAAACGGACGCTAATGTACCGAATAGAGGGACGAAAACGGCGCTGTCAGGCTTATTGAATGCCCAGGTGACCGTTTATTATGGCCTGATTAGTAGGGTTATTATTCGAGGCAGGTCAATGAGCACGAAAAGTGAATCCAGATGGCGTCTGATCAGTATTTTAATGCTGATGGTACTCGCCGTATTAATTGGCATTCTGGTCAAACTGGACTGAAGTCTGACCAGGCGATAAAAGCCTGGCCATTTTATTGTGCGGCAAGTAAGCGCATCATGTCTTCTTCATACAGCAATGCTAAAAGCCACAGCCCCAACAACATTATTGACAGAGAAAATAATCGCTTTTCATTACGCATCGTTTAATTTGCTCTTCGGCGGTTCGACGTTGCGTAGCCTATCTCATCGTTGTGACAACTGTTAGGAACCTGTGCTAAATAAAGCCATTTTGTTGCGCGTCTATTTATGTTTCTCCAGCGGCTATCGCTTCGGCCCCCAGGGGGCCAGGTTCCATAATCCTTTGGTGGCCGCGAATGGCGGTAGGCGCAAAGCCGAAGCGCTTGCGAAAACGTTCGGCGAAACGCGACGCGCTTTCATAGCCGACATGTTGTGCGATGGCGGATATCGGCCAGTCGGTGGATTGCAGCAGGGCCAGCGCACTGCTCATGCGCACGTCGATCATCAGGTTGCGCAACGCGGTATTTTCCATCGACAGTTTGCGGCGCAGCATCACTTCACTCATCGACAGGCTCTCCGCGACTTTGGCCGCGGTCCAAATGCTGTGCGGATCGGTTGCCAGGCAGCGGCGCACGCGCTGCGTCAGGTCTTTGGCTTCGTTGTGGATGAAGCGAATGCCGAACTGGGCCAGCCACAGCAGAATTTCCAGCATTTTGTGCCGCACGATGATGGTGGGAAAACGCTGCCGGAGCGCCAGCGCCAGGCTGGTGGTCTCAAAGCTGTGCTTCAGGGCGCAGGGCAGATTGCGCAGCGCCAGGACGGCATCGAACGGCATCGGCGCCGGCGTTTCCTCGGCCGGAGGCTGAAGAGTGAGCAGCAGAGGGTCGCAGGTCAACAACTGACAGCTGAACACGCCCTCTTCGGAGGGGCCGTTAATAATATCCACCGTTTGTCCCCCGTCGATAATCAACAGCTCGCCGGGATGAGCCACCACTTCGTGTTGTTGCCAGCGTACGCGCTTATGGCCTTGTTGTATCAGATACAGATGTGGTTGCTCAAAATAGACTGAAGGGAATAATAATTCAGTATGCTGAACGATGTGCGCTGAGGCACCAATTCCTGGACAGAGATTAATTGTACGTTCCATCGATATTCATTTCGCAGCCATTATCTGGGAATATCTTTACGCTTTGATCCGCGTTGGAGCAACATTTTTCCATGGGCTGTGAAACACAGCGGCGTGTTTTATCTATCAAAAATCAATTTCCTGCTGAACAGAAAACGTCCGTGTCGGGATGATGCTTATCCATTAAAGTGAGAGCCAGGCTCGAAGCGCGCATTTTACCAATTACCCATAAACTGAATAATTCAAATGCCATAGATTAATATCCTAACGTAACCCGAGAGTAATAGCGCATGGTGCTATTTAATCCATTTTCGTCAGTATTGTCGATCTTATCGGACCTGTGGTTCCCCCAGCAACAGCGCGCGGTCATGAAACTGGCCGTAGGTATTGTTGACCACGTTCTGGCGCGTGGACTGCTCGATCAGCGTTTTCAGCTCATCCATGCGCTGCTGCAGCAGACGCTTGAGCTCGGTTTCGTTGTCGAGGATCTGTTGCAGCTTATTGCGCAGCATCTCCTGCAGTGCCATAGACGGGCCGGCTTGCCCGGTAAAGGCGGCGGTTTTTTCCACCGCCGTCACGTAGGCGAATTCGAGTTCGACGAGCTCTTCCCAGCGCCCGGTTTGCGCCAGCGCGATCATCTGGCTGCTCAGGCTGTAAATTTGTTGATAAGCGGCTAACAGCTGCTGTTGACGTTCCATTACACGGCGTCCTGCGAAGGTTGGTAGTTAGGGCCGATCTGGCGCCAGGCGTCGGCGATGTTCTCCAGCAGTTTGACCACTTCGGCAATCGCCGCCTCGTCGTTATGCAGGTTGGCCTGCATTAACCGACGCTTCATGTAGTCGTACAATGCCGCCAGGTTTTCGGCGATCTCGCCGCCCTGCTGAGGGTCCAGGCCGCCTTTCAGGCCGTTGTCGATGATGTTGATGGCTTTGGACAGCGCCAGGCCTTTGCCGGCGATATCGCCCTGGTTCATCAGGATGCGTGCGCGAAGCAGGGCGCTGAGCGCCCCGTCGAACAACATCACGATTAACTGGTGCGGGCTGGCGCTCATGGCGCCGCTTTCCAGACTGACCTGTGCATAGGCCTGAGTGCCGCTTCTGTTATACATGTTGTTTCTTTACCTGTTACTTGGTTAAGGGATCACTTTGCCGAGAATTGCTGTTTTAAATAGTCACCCGTGCCGCTCAATTTAGACATCATGGTATCTAACTGAACGAACTGCTGCTTATAGCGGTCGATGGTGTTCTGAATGCTGGCCGTGACCGTGGTGATCTGGATGTTCAGGCGATCGAGGTTGGTGTTGATACTCTTGGTCGAGTTCTCGATGATGCCGCCGGATTTGATGTAGCTCTGGATCTCGTTGTGGATCTCGGTGGCCATACCGGTGTCTTTGCCGTTACCGGCGAAGAAGTTGGCGACCTGGTCTGGTTTTTCGTCGATGGCTTTGTTCAGCTTGGTGCTGTCGATTTCCAGCTTGCCGGTTTTGACGTTGGTGGTGATGCCGAGGTTGCCCAGGCCTTTCAACTCCGGGTTGTCCTGCGCCGAGCTGAGGGCGCTTTTGATCGAGGACTGGATACCGCGCAGGGTATTGTCGCCCAGCAGCGCACCGTTCTTGGCATTCTGCGCTTCACCGCTTTTGACCGGCGTGTATTTGGTCAGCGAATTAAAGGTGTCCAGCAGCGAGTTGTAGTTATCCACCCACTCTTTAATCTTGTCGGCGCTGCCGCTCTTGTCGATGCCGATCACCAGGTTTTGCGGTTCGCCGGACTTGGTGGTGCTCTTCAGATCGAGCGTGACACCCTGTAAGGCATCGGCGATCGAGTTGGTGCTGCGCTTGATTTTCGTGCCGTTGACGACGATTTCCGCATCCTGCCCGGGCACGGTTTGTTTCATCGCGGTGCTGCCATCTTTCGGCGGATTTTTAGGATCGTAGTTGAGGATGGCGCCGAGCTTGTCGTCGTTATTGACCTATACCGCAATGGTGTTTTTTTCGCCTGGCGTGGTGGAGCTCAATGCCAGTTGATAGTCATTGTCGCCGACGCGCATGATGCTAGCGGTAACGCCGGATTTCGATTTGTTGATGGCGTCGCGCATCTCGACCAGCGAGGTCTGATCGTCACCGAGCGGGATCTTGGTCTCTTTCGGCGGGTTGCCTGCCGTAATAGATATGGAACGATCGCTGCTGCCCGGCGTGCCCAGCTTGGCCTGCTGGTCGGCGATCGGCGTTTGAGTGGTCAGTGTTTGCGGCTGTGCCAGTTTCAGCACCTCGATCGAGTAGTTGCCCGGTACCGACTTGTCGGTGGTGGTCACGGTAAACTGATCGTGCTTGGTGGCGGTGGTGTTGTTGAAGAACTCTGGCTTGGCCAGGTCTTTACTCAGATTGTCAAACTTCTCCAGCGAGCTTTTCAGCGTGCCGTAAGCGGTTAGCTGGGCGTTGTAGCTGGTCTGCTGGGTGGTGTACGGCGTCAGACGCTGCTGTTCCGCTTTGGTCAGCTTGTCGAGCAAACCGTTAAGGTCGATTCCTGAGCCGATGCCTAATGAACTGATCGATGCCATTCGTGCTTCTCCTTGATAATGACTTTATTCGCTTTACGCGTTATCGGCCCAGTGATGAAAAAGTTTACCGAAAAAAACAAAAAAACGATGGCGTAATAGAGGAGGGAAAAACCGCGTTATTTCCGCCATTGCCCCTGGCGCAAAAAATTTTAAAAAATTGCTAAAGGTTGTTAGGGGAGGGCCGATACCTGAGGGGACGGTGGTTGACGCCGTGGGCAAACAAGCCCGAACCTTTTAACTGTGTTGCGAAGAACGCAACTGACTCGTAAGGAAAGCAAACAATGGCACAAGTAATCAACACTAACAGCCTGTCGCTGATGGCGCAGAACAACCTGAACAAATCTCAGTCTTCTCTGGGTACTGCGATTGAGCGTCTGTCTTCCGGTCTGCGTATCAACAGCGCGAAAGACGATGCTGCGGGTCAGGCTATCTCCAACCGTTTCACCGCGAACATCAAGGGCCTGACTCAGGCTTCTCGCAACGCCAACGACGGTATCTCTCTGGCGCAGACCACTGAAGGCGCTCTGAACGAAGTTAACGACAACCTGCAGAACATCCGTCGTCTGACCGTACAGTCTCAGAACGGTTCCAACTCTTCCAGCGACCTGCAGTCCATCCAGGACGAGATCTCTCAGCGTCTGTCTGAAATCAACCGCATCTCCGAGCAGACTGATTTCAACGGCGTGAAAGTACTGAGCGCAGATCAGAAACTGACCATCCAGGTTGGCGCGAACGACGGCGAAACCATCGATATCGAACTGAAAGACATCAACGCTAAAACTCTGGGTCTGGATAAGTTCAGCGTGGCAGACCCAATGGACCCTGCAAAACAAGTAGGTACAGCTTCAGTAACGAAAGTTGGCGGAACTACAACAACAACTGATACCGCAGTGTCAACGACTAGCACTGGTGCAGACGCTGGTGGTTTGTTTAAAGATGCCGGTGGCACTGGTGATTTTTATGTCAAAAAGGGTGGTGATGCATTCAAAGCGACTGTAGATGCAGCTACCGGTAAATATACTTACGATGTTAGTGACGCAACATCCAAAATCACTTTGTCAGGCACCGAAACTTCTGTACCAACTGTTCCAGTGACAACTACTACTGGCGGGCAGACAGTTACTGGTCTGGATACTGCAGCGGGTGAAGAACTGCGTACTCTGACTGACGCTAAAGGCAATGCAAATGGTTATGCCATCAAAGGTAAGGATGCAGATGGCAAAGAGGCCTATTTCAAAGCTAATGTTGATGAGAAAACAGGTAAAGTAAGTAAAGGTGAACAAATCCAGACCGGTCCTAAAACTGCCGATCCGCTGGCAACCCTGGACAAAGCGCTGTCTCAGGTTGACTCCCTGCGTTCTTCCCTGGGTGCGGTACAGAACCGTTTCGATTCTGTTATCAACAACCTGAACAGCACCGTTAACAACCTGTCTGCTTCTCAGTCCCGTATCCAGGATGCTGACTACGCGACCGAAGTGTCCAACATGAGCCGTGCCAACATCCTGCAACAGGCTGGCACCTCTGTTCTGGCACAGGCTAACCAGTCTACTCAGAACGTGCTGTCCCTGCTGCGTTAATCGTCTCTCCCGATTAACTGTCGCAAAGAAACCCCGCTTCGGCGGGGTTTTTTTATGCTCGCGCATCGCGCGGTTATTACATGGCGCAAATAAAGCCCGTTTTGTGCGACTGTTCAGCCGATTGGCATTCCGCCCCCTACGCATAATAGCGCTGACTCTCTTATCCGCAGGTTTAAGACATAGTGAGCGATCTGTATACCGCCGAAGGCGTGATGGACAAAAATTCTCTCTGGCTGCGCTACGTCCCGTTAGTGCGCCACGAGGCGTTGCGCCTGCAGGTCAGGCTGCCCGCCAGCGTGGAGCTTGACGACTTGCTGCAGGCCGGGGGAATCGGGCTATTGAACGCCGTTGAGCGTTATGACGCCCTACAGGGAACCGCCTTTACCACCTATGCGGTGCAACGCATTCGCGGCGCGATGCTCGACGAGTTGCGCAGCCGCGACTGGGTGCCGCGCAGCGTGCGGCGCCATGCGCGCGAGGTCGCGCAGGTGATGCGGCAACTGGAACAGCGTTACGGCCGTCCGGCGAGCGAGACGGAAGTGGCGCAGGCGCTAGACATCTCGCTGGATGAGTACCGTCAAATTCTGTTGGACACCAATAACAGCCAGCTTTTCTCCTACGACGAATGGCGCGAGGAGCATGGCGAGAACGCGGAACCGATGCTGGAAGGGCATGAAGAGGCCAACCCGCTGCATCACCTGTTGGAAGGTAGCCTGCGCCAGCGGGTGATCGACGCCATCGAGGCGTTGCCGGAGCGCGAAAAAATGGTGCTGACGCTGTATTACCAGGAAGAGTTGAATCTCAAAGAGATCGGCGCCGTGCTGGACGTCGGGGAATCCCGCGTCAGCCAACTGCACAGTCAGGCGATCAAACGGCTGCGCGCGCGGCTGGCGAACGATACCTGACGGCGGCCCACCGCCCCTCAACTCGATGACTCATGCGACAATCGGACTGCCCTTTATGCCAGGAATACTGTTGAAGAAACGGCCGCTTAGCCGTTACCTGAAAGACTACAAGCACAGCCAAACCCATTGCTCCCAGTGCGGCAAACTGTTGGACCGCATGGCGCTGGTGTTTCGCGGCAAGATTATCAATAAAGAAGCCATCGCGCGCATGGATCAGCCGATCGACGATGCGGTCTGGCAAAACGTGCAGCACGAGCTGACCGCGCTGTGCCGCTTCTGCAGCGAGATCTCCTGCAACAGCCACCCGAGCTATTTCGACATCATGGCGTTCAAACAGTATCTGTTCGAGCAGACCGAGATGAGCCACAGCACCATCCGCGAGTATGTGGTGCGGCTGCGCCGGCTGGACGAAATGCTGGTGGCGCGCAACTACCCGGCGGATAAATTCGCCAGCAGCGCCAGCCATCAGCGCATCATCGACGATCTGCCTACCGCTGCGCACAACAACTACCGCATTGCGCTGCGCAAATACGATCAGTATCTCGCCTGGCAGCGCAGCTACTGAGACTTTTCCCCGGCCGCTGGGCCGGGGCCTGCTGTTTCCCCCGTGATAAAGGATGATTATTCAGTTCACATCTGCTAAATCTATCGGTTATCAGATGTTGATATTCGATTCCCTGGGGGGAAGTAGTGAACCTGCAACAACAACTGGCGCAATTTCCGCGTCTGGATCTGGTTGGCACCGCCACACCGCTCGAAAAGCTGTCCCGTCTCTCCGATTACCTCGGCCGCGAAATCTACCTTAAACGTGACGATGTCACTCCTATGGCCATGGGCGGCAACAAGCTGAGAAAGCTTGAGTTTTTGGCCGCCGACGCGCTGCGTCAGGGTGCCGATACGCTGGTCACCGCCGGCGCCATTCAATCCAACCACGTGCGCCAGACGGCGGCGGTGGCGGCGAAACTGGGTCTGCACTGCGTCGCGCTGCTGGAAAACCCTATCGACACCCGCGCGGAAAACTACCTGACCAACGGCAACCGCCTGTTGCTCGGCCTGTTCAACGCCGAGGTGGTGATGTGCGAAGCGCTGCACGATCCGCAGCAGCAGCTGGCGGAGCTGGCGACGCGCCTTGAGGCGCAGGGCTTCCGGCCTTACGTGGTGCCGGTGGGCGGTTCCAATGCCCTGGGCGCGCTGGGATACGTACAGTGTGCATTGGAAATCGCCGAGCAGAGCCAACGCAGCAACGTGGCGTTCAGTTCGGTGGTGGTGGCGTCCGGCAGCGCCGGCACCCACGCCGGGCTGGCGGTGGGGCTGCAGCAGCTGCTGCCGGAAACCGAACTGATCGGCGTGACCGTCTCGCGTACCGTGATCGATCAGCTTCCGAAGGTGGAGCAGATCCAGAAAGCTCTGGCCTGTTCGCTGAATATCGACGAACTGGCGCCGATCGCGCTGTGGGACGATTACTTCGCGCCGCAATACGGCATGCCGAACGAAGAGGGCATGGCGGCGGTGCAGCTGCTGGCGCAGCAAGAAGGCGTATTGCTGGATCCGGTGTACACCGGCAAAGCGATGGCCGGTTTGATCGACGGCATCGCCCAGCGGCGCTTCCGCGATGAAGGCCCTATTCTGTTCGTTCACACCGGCGGCGCGCCGGCGCTGTTCGCCTACCATCCACAGGTGTAAACACCGCTTGTTATTCCATTTTGAACTATATTTATAAAGTTATATTCCTTTATGCGGGCGGTCGCACTGTTAAAGTGCTGATATCAAAAAAGATAAATAACACACAGGGGTGTTTATGATGTTTGCAAAAGTTCGTCGTCAATGGCTGTTGGGCGTGGTGGGCGTCGCGTTGGCCGCCGGTTTGGCGACCCAAACCTACGCTGCCGACAATCTGCTGCAGCAGGTGAAGCAGCGCGGCACGCTGATCGTCGGCCTGGAAGGCACCTATCCGCCGTTCAGCTTCCAGGGGGAAGACGGCAAGCTGACCGGTTTCGAAGTGGATTTCGCCAACGCGCTGGCGGAACACCTGGGCGTGAAGGCCAAGCTGAACCCGACCAAGTGGGACGGCATGCTGGCTTCGCTGGATTCGAAGCGCATCGACGTGGTCATCAACCAGGTGACGCTCTCCGATGAGCGCAAGAAGAAATATGACTTCTCCACCCCTTACACCGTTTCCGGTATTCAGGCGCTGGTGAAAAAAGGCAACGAAGGCACCATCACCAAGCCGGAAGACCTGAAGGGCAAGAAGGTCGGCGTGGGCCTGGGCACCAACTATGAGCAATGGCTGCGCGCGAACGTGCAGGGCGTGGACGTGCGTACCTACGACGACGACCCGACCAAGTATCAGGATCTGCGCGTTGGCCGCATCAACGCCATTCTGGTGGATCGCCTGGCGGCGCTGGATCTGGTGAAGAAAACCGGCGATACCTTGGCGGTAGCCGGCCCGGCGTTCTCTCGCCAGGAGTCCGGCGTGGCGCTGCGCAAGAACAACCCAGAGCTGCTGGCCGCGATTGACCAGGCGATCGCCGAGATGCAAAAAGACGGCACGATGGCGAAGATCTCCGAGAAATGGTTTGGCGCGGACGTAACTAAATAATGCACGAAAGTATTCAACTGGCGCTGGATTCAGCGCCATTTTTATTGAAGGGCGCAATACTGACGCTTCAGCTCAGCCTGGGCGGCATGGCGTTGGGGTTGCTGCTCGGTTTTCTGCTGGCGCTGATGCGCCTTTCGCCGCTGTGGCCGCTGTCGTGGCTGTCGCGTATCTACGTGTCGCTGTTCCGCGGCACGCCGTTGATCGCCCAGCTGTTTATGATCTATTACGGTCTGCCGCAGTTCGGCATCGAGTTCGATCCTTTCCCGGCGGCGCTGATTGGCCTGTCGCTCAATACCGCCGCCTACACCTCGGAAACGCTGCGCGCGGCGATTTCGTCGATCGACAAAGGGCAGTGGGAAGCTGCCGCCAGCATCGGCATGACCCGTTGGCAAACCCTGCGCCGAGTGATCCTGCCGCAGGCGGCGCGCACCGCCTTGCCGCCGCTGGGCAACAGCTTCATCGGCCTGGTGAAAGACACCTCGCTGGCCGCCACCATTCAGGTGCCGGAACTGTTCCGTCAGGCGCAGCTGATCACCTCGCGCACGCTGGAAGTGTTCACCATGTACCTGGCGGCATCGCTGATTTACTGGGTGATGGCGACCCTGCTTTCCGCGCTGCAAAACCGTCTGGAAGCCCACGTTAATCGCCAGGATCAGGAGTAGCGCATGAGTGCCATCGAAGTTAAGCAATTGACCAAGCAGTTTAAGGGTCAGACGGTGCTGCATGGGATCGATCTGGCGGTGGACGCCGGCGAAGTGGTGGCGATCATCGGGCCGAGCGGCTCGGGGAAAACCACCTTATTGCGCTGCATTAACCTGCTGGAGGAGCCGGATTCCGGCACCATTCGCGTCGGCGATATCCTGATCGACGGCAGCAAGCCGCTGAGCAAACAGAAAAATCAGGTGCGAGCGCTGCGCCAGCAGGTCGGTTTCGTGTTCCAGAACTTCAACCTGTTCCCGCACCGTTCGGTGTTGGAAAACATCATCGAAGGGCCGGTGGTCGTCAAGGGCGAGGCGAAAGCCAGCGCGGAACAGCGCGCCCGCGCGTTGCTGGCCAAGGTGGGGCTAAGCGGCAAAGAGCAGGCGTATCCGCGGCGGCTGTCCGGTGGCCAACAGCAGCGGGTGGCTATTGCGCGCGCGCTGGCGATGCAGCCGGAGGTGATTCTGTTCGATGAGCCGACGTCGGCGCTCGATCCCGAGCTGGTGGGGGAAGTGCTCAATACCATGCGCTCATTGGCGGAAGAGAAACGGACCATGGTGATCGTCACCCATGAGATGAGCTTTGCCCGCGACGTGGCGGACCGGGTTATCTTTATGGACCACGGCCGCATCGTTGAACAGGGCCCGGCCAAAGCGCTGTTCGCCAACCCGCAGCACCAGCGCACTCAGCAATTCCTCGACAAATTCTTGAATCAATAAGACGGCGGGGGAGCTTCCCCCGTTCGCATTCACTCCTTTTTCAACAATGCGTTTCGCGCGGCGGCGGCGAGAAATCCGCTGCGGCTACCGTATCCCGGATGTTACTGAACCCGAGAGTCAATGCGACGAGTAGCGTTCTGCCACGGTTTGCAAGCAGACTAATTCGTTCTGAGTTCACCCTGTTGTTATCGCCCATGAGGCGCCACATCCTCATGCCAGGATAGCAAGACGCTAACGGCTGACCGGGCTGCGGGCAATAAAAAACCCTGCACACGTGCAGGGTTTGCGTAGCGGTGAGCCAATCAGGCGGCCATGCATGGCCGCCTTGACGATGCGTTAACCGATGGTCATCAGGCTGGCGTTACCGCCGGCGGCGGCGGTGTTGACGCTCAGCGAACGCTCGATCAGCAGGCGTTCCAACAGGATGTTGGTTTCACCGTGAGCGAAGCCCTGCACCGAGACGATGGCGCCGCCGCGCTGCGCGATCTGCTCGCACAGGGTGCGCAGCTGGTCGGCATCGCCGTGGTAGATGGCGGCGTCGAACTCGACCTTGTCCTGCTGCCAGTCTTTGCTGAAGGCGATGCGCGCCTGCACATCGTTCGGCAAGCGGCGGAACAGATTGCGCTGCAGTTCCGCTTCCGGCCACAGCGCGCTGCTGCCGACCGCCAGCACGGCGGCCAACTGGATCAGCGCGTCGGCTTCGTTATCCGCCAGGCACAGCACGCGTTCACGCGGCAGCAGGGCATAGGTATTGCGCTCGCCGGTCGGGCCCGGCAGCGGACGTACGGTGCCGCCCTGGCCCAGCTCCGCATAGCGCTGCGCCAATGCCGCCAGTTCGCTGTGTTGGCTGGTGACCGCCCATTTCTCCAGCGATTGCAGCGCGCCCAACAGCTGCGGCCGCGCGGTGGCTTCCATCGGGCGCTCGTCGTCCTGACGGTGCAGCGTACGCTGCAGCGCGTCGTCCGGACGGTTAGCTAGCAGACGGTACAGGTACAGCGGGCCGCCGGCTTTCGGGCCGGTGCCCGACAGGCCTTCGCCGCCGAACGGCTGCACGCCGACCACCGCGCCAACCATGTTACGGTTGACGTACAGGTTGCCGACCTTGGCGCGTTCGGTCACCCGGGCGATGGTTTCATCGATACGGGTGTGAATGCCCAGCGTCAGGCCATAACCGGCGGCGTTGATCTGATCGACCAGCGCGTCCAGATTGTTGCGCTGGAAGCGCACCACGTGCAGCACCGGGCCAAAGATCTCTTTTTGCAGCTCGTCGAAGCTGTCGAGTTCGATCAGCGTCGGTTTGATGAAGGTGCCGCGCGCCCACTCTTTCTCATCCTGCGCGCTGCCTTTGGCGGCCTGGTACACCTTGCGGCCTTTGGCGCGCATCGCCTGGATGTGGCGTTCGATGCCGGTTTTGGCTTCGGTGTCGATCACCGGGCCTACGTCGGTAGACAGGCGCTCCGGGTTACCCATGCGGCATTCGGCCATCGCGCCGCGCAGCATTTGCAGCGTGTGCTCGGCCACGTCTTCCTGAATGCACAGGATACGCAGCGCGGAGCAGCGCTGGCCGGCGCTGTCGAAGGCGGAGGCCACTACGTCGGTGACGACTTGTTCGGTCAGGGCCGAAGAGTCGACGATCATGGCGTTCAGGCCGCCGGTTTCGGCGATCAGCGGCGTCGGACGGCCTTGCGGATCCAGGCGACCGGCGATGCTGCGCTGCAGAATGCCGGCGACGTCGGTGGAGCCGGTAAACATCACGCCGCGGACGCGGGCATCGTTGACCAGCGTTGAGCCGACGGTTTCACCCTGGCCCGGCAGCAGCTGCAGCACGCCTTGCGGAATGCCGGCTTCCAGCAGGATGCGCACCGCCTGCGCGGCGACCAGCGGCGTTTGCTCGGCCGGTTTGGCCAGCACGCTGTTGCCCGCCGCCAGCGCCGCGGCGATTTGGCCGGTGAAGATCGCCAGCGGGAAGTTCCACGGGCTGATGCAGACTACCGGGCCCAGCGGACGGTGGCTGTCGTTGGCGAAATCGTCGCGCACCTGGCCGGCGTAGTAGTGCAGGAAGTCCACCGCTTCGCGCACTTCGGCGATGGCGTTGTTGAAGGTTTTACCCGCTTCACGCACCAGAATGCCCAGCAGGCTTTGCAGCTGACTCTCCATCAACTCGGCGGCGCGTTCGAGGATCGCGGCGCGCTCCGTCGGCGGCGTAGCGAACCAGATTGGGCCGGCGGCCGCGGCGGCGTCGAGCGCACGGCTGACTTCGCCTTCGGTGGCTTCACGCACGTAGCCGACCACATCGCCCGGCTCGGCCGGGTTGATCACCGGTTGCTCCACGCCCTGATCCAATTCGGCGTCGATGATAGGTTCCGCGCGCCACGGATGGCTGGCGCTGGTGAGCAGGGCGCTGGAGAGCGAGGCCAGACGCTGTTCGTTGGACAGATCCAGACCGCTGGAGTTAGTGCGTTTCTCGCCGTACAGCTCGCGCGGCAGCGGAATGCGCGGATGCGGCAGGCCAATCTGGCCTTCGCTGGCTGCCAGCACTTCCACGGCGCTGACCGGATCGGCCACCAGCTCGTCGAGCGGCAGGGTGGCATCGGCGATGCGGTTGACGAACGAGGTATTGGCGCCGTTTTCCAGCAGGCGGCGCACCAGGTATGCCAGCAGCGTTTCATGGGTGCCGACCGGCGCATAGATGCGGCAAGGGCGGTTCAGTTTGCCGTCGGCCACTTTACCCACCACCTGCTCGTACAGCGGCTCACCCATGCCGTGCAGGCACTGGAACTCATACTGGCCAGGGTAGTAGTTGTTGCCGGCCAGATGATAGATGGCGCTCAGGGTATGGGCGTTGTGGGTCGCGAACTGCGGATAAATCAGGTTCGGCACCGACAGCAGCTTGCGGGCGCAGGCCAGGTAGGAAACGTCGGTATAGACCTTGCGAGTGTAGACCGGGTAGCCTTCCAGGCCGTCCATCTGGGCGCGTTTGATTTCGCTGTCCCAGTAGGCGCCCTTCACCAGACGGATCATCAGGCGACGGCGGCTGCGTTGCGCCATGTCGATCACCGCGTCGATGGCGAACGGACAGCGTTTTTGGTAGGCCTGGATCACGAAGCCGATGCCATTCCAGCCGGCCAGCTGCGGTTCGAAGCACAGCTTCTCCAGCAGATCGAGCGAGATCTCCAGGCGGTCGGCCTCTTCGGCGTCGATGTTGATGCCGATATCGTACTGGCGTGCCTGCAGGGTCAGCGACAGCAGGCGCGGGTAGAGCTCTTCCATGACGCGTTCGTACTGCGCGCGGCTGTAGCGCGGGTGCAGGGCGGACAGCTTGATGGAGATGCCGGGGCCTTCATAGATGCCGCGGCCGTTGGAGGCTTTGCCGATGGCGTGGATCGCCTGCTGGTAGGAAACCAGGTAGGCCTGCGCGTCGGCTTCGGTCAGGGCAGCTTCGCCCAGCATGTCGTAGGAGTAGCGGAAGCCTTTTTCTTCGAGCTTGCGCGCGTTGGCCAGCGCTTCGGCGATGGTTTCGCCGGTCACGAACTGTTCGCCCATCAGGCGCATCGCCATGTCCACGCCTTTGCGGATCAGCGGTTCGCCGCTCTTGCCGATAATGCGGTTCAGCGAACGGGACAGATTGGCTTCGTTATGCGTGGACACCAGCTTGCCGGTGAACAGCAGGCCCCAGGTCGCGGCGTTGACGAACAGCGACGGGCTGCGCCCGAGGTGCGAGTGCCAGTTGCCGTTGCTGATCTTGTCGCGGATCAGGGCATCGCGGGTCGGTTTGTCTGGAATGCGCAGCAGCGCTTCCGCCAGGCACATCAGCGCCACGCCTTCCTGCGAAGAGAGGGAGAACTCTTGCAGCAGGCCTTGCACCATGCCGGCGCGGCCGTTTGCACTTTTTTGGTTACGCAACTTCTCGGCGATACCATAGGCCATTTTGTGAGTGGCCTGTGCAAGATCGGCGGGTAATCGCGCCTGTTCGAGCAACATCGGCACCGCTTCGGTCTCCGGGCGACGATAGGCGGCGGTGATGGCGGCGCGGGTAACCGACTGCGGCAGAATTTGTTCGGCAAAATCGAGGAATGGCTGGTGTGACTCTTCCTGCGCTTGCGGCATAATGTCGTCCGCTTCAGGCTGGCCCGCAGCGGCCAGCGCTGGAATTTCAGGAATATCGGAACCGCTCTCGAGACGCTCGAGGTAATTAAAGATGGCCTGCTTGATGAGCCAGTGCGGCGTGCGATCGATGCGCTGTGCGGCGCTCTTGATCCGGTCGCGTGTTGCCTCGTCGAGTTTCACGCCCATTGTGGTAGTGCCCATGCCAATCCAACTCCTGTGTTTAGAACCTATCCCATCAGGCTAGACAAACAGCAGGCCGGAAAGCCTGTTGGGATAGGTTCGTGAGATGTGTGGTGTCAAGAATGCAGACAATATCCTGCATGTTGCAACTTTGTGCAACCTTGTTAAATCAGGCTGATGAGCGAAGTGTGAGTTTCATCGATTTTTTAACATGGCCAGTTGGCACGAATGTTGCGTTATTGAGCGAATGCGGCGGGGTTTATGCTGCCGCAGACGCTTTACCTTGCGCTATATAAGGGTAATAACCAGGTGCAACTCATTTTGCTTGTCGTGAGTGCAACCTTTGGGCCCGGTAAATGTGACGCAGGGTAAACTTTGTGTAACTTTGTTGTTAAATATCTTGTTGGTTGATGAAAGGCTCATCTAGGATAACCGACGGTCAACAATTACGGGCAGAAACTATTTTACCTGCACTTGCTCGCAGGCTGCGCCACGTTCCGGCGCGGCGGCCAGTGAAATGCATTGCGCGTGGATTTACCGGCGCCGGCTTGGCCGGAGCGAAACGCGAATAATAATGAAAGTGGAGAATTAAATGACAATGAGCACACCTATGCTGGTGACCTTCCTGGTGTACATTTTCGGGATGGTGCTGATCGGCCTGCTTGCCTACCGGGCAACCAACAACTTTGATGACTATATTCTCGGCGGCCGCAGTTTGGGCAGCGTGGTGACCGCGCTGTCCGCCGGCGCTTCCGACATGAGCGGCTGGTTGCTGATGGGCCTGCCGGGCGCCATCTTCCTCTCCGGCATCTCCGAAAGCTGGATCGCTATCGGCCTGACCATCGGCGCTTACCTGAACTGGAAGCTGGTGGCAGGAAGGCTGCGCGTACATACCGAAGCCAACAACAACGCCCTGACGCTGCCGGATTATTTCACCAGCCGCTTTGAAGACAACAGCAAGCTGCTGCGCGTGATCTCGGCCATCGTCATCCTGGTGTTCTTCACCATTTACTGCGCCTCCGGCATCGTAGCCGGCGCGCGCCTGTTCGAAAGCACCTTCGGCATGAGCTACGAAACCGCCCTGTGGGCCGGCGCCGCGGCGACCATCCTCTACACCTTTATCGGCGGTTTCCTGGCGGTAAGCTGGACCGACACCGTGCAGGCCAGCCTGATGATTTTCGCGCTGATCCTGACGCCGGTGATCGTGATCTTCGCTGTCGGCGGCATCGATACCTCGATGCTGGTGATCCAGGCGCAGAACCCGGCCAACCTCGACATGCTGAAAGGGCTGAACTTCGTCGCCATCCTGTCGCTGCTGGGGTGGGGCCTGGGCTACTTCGGTCAGCCGCACATCCTGGCGCGTTTCATGGCGGCGGATTCTCACCGCACCATCCGCAGCGCGCGTCGCATCAGCATGACCTGGATGATCCTGTGCCTGGCCGGCACCATCGCCGTCGGTTTCTTCGGTATTGCTTACTTCGCCAACAACCCGGATCAAGCCGGTAACGTGTCGAAGAACGGGGAACGCGTGTTCATCGAACTGGCGATGCTGCTGTTCAACCCATGGGTAGCGGGCGTGCTGCTGTCGGCGATTCTGGCGGCGGTCATGAGTACCCTGAGCTGCCAGCTGCTGGTGTGCTCCAGCGCGATCACCGAAGACCTGTACAAGGCGTTCCTGCGTAAAGGCGCCAGCCAGCGCGAGCTGGTGTGGGTCGGCCGCGTGATGGTGCTGGTGGTGGCGTTGATCGCCATCGCGCTGGCGGCCAATCCGGAGAACCGCGTGCTGGGCCTGGTGAGCTACGCCTGGGCCGGTTTCGGTGCCGCCTTCGGTCCGGTGGTGCTGATTTCGGTGATGTGGTCGCGCATGACCCGCAACGGCGCGCTGGCCGGTATGCTGGTCGGTGCGGTGACGGTGATCGTCTGGAAACAGTACGAATGGCTGGGGCTGTATGAAATCATCCCGGGCTTCATCCTGGGTTGCCTTGCCATCGTGGCGGTGAGCCTGATGGGCCGCCAGCCTTCCACCACCGTGACCGAGCGTTTCGATCAGGCGGAAGCCGAGTACAAAACGGTGTAACGCCGTTCGATGTCAGTCGGTAAGGGGCGCGCAGAGCGCCCCTTTTTTTGCCTGCCGATCGCCGTCATCCGGCTGTAACACCTGGCGACATTTGATTAGAAAAAATCACCGTCATGCCTCTTGTATTTATTCTTGGCAGAATGATAATCACTCTCGTTGGTTTTTACGTTTCTTTACATAGTCGCCGCGGCTCATTTCGCAACCACCGTCTCTGCCGCCGCGGTCTTTTCAGGGGTGATTATTTATGTTCGTTCCCTTTCTTATCATGTTCCGTGAGGGGCTGGAGGCCGCGCTGATCGTCAGCCTGATCGCCAGCTACCTGAAGCGCACGCAGCGCAGCCAATGGCTGGGCGCGGTGTGGATCGGCGTGATTGTCGCTGCGGCGCTGTGTCTGGCGCTCGGCATCTTCATCAATGAAACCACCGGCGAGTTCCCGCAGAAACAGCAGGAGCTGTTCGAGGGCATCGTGGCGGTGGTGGCGGTGGTGATCCTCACCTATATGGTGTTCTGGATGCGTAAGGTGTCCAAGTCGGTCAAGGTGCATCTGGAAGGGGCGATCGATCAGGCGCTCAGCGCCGGTAAAGGGCAGGGTTGGGCGCTGGTGGCGATGGTGTTCTTCGCCGTGGCGCGCGAAGGGCTGGAGTCGGTGTTCTTCCTGCTGGCGGCGTTCCAGCAAGACGTGGGCGCCGCGGCGCCGATCGGCGCGGTGCTCGGCCTGGTGGCCGCCATCGTGCTGGGCATGATGATTTATTGGGGCGGGGTGAAGCTGCACCTGGCCAAGTTTTTCAAATGGACCAGCCTGTTCATTCTGTTCGTCGCCGCCGGCCTGGCCGCCGGGGCGATCCGTGCCTTCCACGAAGCCGGCCTGTGGAACCACTTCCAGGACATCGCCTTCGATTTCAGCAGCACCCTGTCGACCCATTCGCTGTTCGGCACCCTGCTGGAAGGTATTCTCGGTTATCAGGAAGCGCCGACGGTCAGCGAAGTGGCCGTCTATTTCCTGTATCTGATCCCGGCGCTGATTTTCTTTTTCCTGCCGCAGCGCGCGGAGCCGGCAGCGGCCCCGGCGCAACGTAAAATCAATCATTAATGTTTAATAGGGAATCTCGTATGTCTACTCCGTTATTTCGCCGCAAGGCGTTGCACGCAGCATTACTGGCTATCCCGGCGTTTGCGCTGAGCATCGACGCGTTGGCGGCGGACGTGCCGCAGGTCAAGGTCACGGTCAACGACAAGCAGTGCGAACCGATGCAGCTGACGGTGCCGGCCGGCAAGACGCAGTTTGTGGTGCATAACACCAGCCAGAAAAACGTCGAATGGGAAATCCTGAAAGGGGTGATGGTGGTGGAAGAGCGCGAAAACATCGCGCCGGGCTTCACCCAGAAAATGACCGCCACGCTGGAAGCGGGCGAATACGACATGACCTGCGGGCTGCTGAGCAACCCGAAAGGCAAACTGATCGTCACCGCAGCCACCAACGGCGCCACCGACGGTAAACCGAATGCGCTGGATCTGGTTAGCCCGATCGCCGAATACAAAGTCTACGTCATCAAAGAAGTCGACGGGCTGGTGAAACAGACCAAGCTGTTCACCGACGCGGTGAAGGCCGGCAACGTGGAGCAAGCGCGCAAGCTGTACGCGCCGACCCGCCAGCACTATGAGCGCATCGAGCCGATCGCCGAGCTGTTCTCCGATCTGGACGGCAGCATCGACGCCCGTGAAGACGACTACGAGAAGAAATCGGCGGATCCGAACTTTACCGGCTTCCACCGTCTGGAGAAGGCGCTGTTTGCCGACAACTCGACCAAAGACATGGGCAAATATGCCGATCGTCTGTATCACGACACCGTTGAACTGCAAAAACGCGTGGGTGAACTGACCTTCCCGCCGAGCAAGGTGGTGGGCGGCGCAGCCGGGCTGATCGAAGAAGTGGCGGCCAGCAAGATCAGCGGTGAAGAAGACCGTTACAGCCGCACCGACCTGTGGGATTTCCAGGCCAACGTCGACGGCGCGCAGAAGATCGTCAACCTGCTGCGCCCGCTGTTGGTCAAAGCCAACAAGCCGCTGCTGGACAAAATCGACGCCAACTTCAAAACCGTCGACACCATTTTGGCGAAGTACCAAACCAAAGAGGGGTATGAGTCCTATGAGAAGCTGACCGATGCCGACCGCAATGCGTTGAAAGGGCCGATCACCACGCTGGCGGAAGACCTTTCCCAACTGCGCGGCGTATTGGGTCTGGACTGAGGCATACGGTTATGAGCAACAAGGCAGGCCCGAATAACGGGCCTCACCCGCACTCTCAGGAGGCGGCATCCCCTTCACGCCGCCGTTTGCTGCAGGGGCTGGGGCTGAGCGCGCTGGCGCTGGGCGGCAGCCGCCTGGTGCAGGCGGCGGACAAAGCGGCGGAGCCGTTGGCGGCGCCGCAGGATGAGCGCTGGCAGAAACAGCCGTTTTATGGCCGTCATCAGGCCGGGGTGCTGACCCCGCAACAGGCGGCGATGATGCTGGTGGCGTTCGACGTGCTGGCGACCAGCAAAGCGGATCTGGAGCGCCTGTTCCGGCTGCTGACTGACCGCATCGCGTTCCTGACCCACGGCGGCAAGGCGCCGGAGGTGGACGCCAAATTGCCGCCGCTCGATTCGGGGATCATGGGGCCGGAGATTTATCCGGACAACCTGACCATCACCGTCTCGGTCGGCGCATCGCTGTTCGACGAACGCTTTGGCCTGCAGGCGCAAAAGCCGCTGCGGTTGCAGAAAATGACCCGCTTCCCCAACGATGCGCTGGACGCCGGGCTTTGCCACGGCGATCTGCTGCTGCAGATCTGCGCCAACACCAATGAAACGGTGATCCACGCACTGCGCGACATCATCAAGCATTCGCCGGATCTGCTCAGCGTGCGCTGGAAGCGCGAAGGGTTTATCTCCGCGCATGCGGCGCGCAGCAAAGGCAAAGAGACGCCGATCAACCTGCTGGGCTTCAAAGACGGCACCGCAAACCCGAAAACCGACGACAAACCGCTGATGGATAAGGTGGTGTGGGTCGGCGACAACGTCGGCGAGCCGGCGTGGACGGCGGGCGGCAGCTACCAGGCGGCGCGTATTATTCGCTTCCGCGTGGAGTTTTGGGATCGCACGCCGCTGCAGGAGCAGGAAACCATTTTCGGCCGCGAAAAGCACAGCGGCGCGCCGCTCGGCATGAAGCATGAACATGACGAGCCGAACTACGCGAACGATCCCGACGGCAAGGTGATCCCGATGGACGCGCACATCCGGTTGGCTAACCCCCGCACGCCGGAAAGCCAAAGCAATTTGATGTTGCGGCGTGGCTACAGCTATTCCCTTGGCGTTTCCAATGCCGGGCAGCTGGAAATGGGGCTGTTGTTCGTCTGCTATCAGGCCGATCTGGAAAAAGGATTCCTGACGGTGCAAAAAAGGCTCAACGGCGAAGCGCTGGAAGAATACATCAAGCCGATCGGCGGCGGATACTTCTTCGTATTGCCGGGTGTGAAAGAGGGCGGCGACTATTTGGCCAGCGGCCTGCTCAAGGCCTGAGCACGCAATGACGAGGCGGGATCTTCCGCCTCGTTTTACGTTGGCTTGCCTATTGTGCTGGACATTAAGCGACGGAGTTCAATTCAATCCGTCGCCTGCGGATTAAAAAATCTGAAGGGCCCGCCGACTTTGGGGTGTGCAAATTTTAATCGAGAAACTAAAGTGTCATTCGCGGATTTTAATTGTAATTAATTGATATTAATAGGATAAAAATTTTTCTGGAATGACGCGCCGAGCGTGATATAGTGTTTTTGCGCTAACTGAAAACAAAAGATATAAAATTTTTTTACATTTTAGTAACGCGACAGGATTGAATGTCATTATACTGTAATCATCTGGCGGTAGTTTTCACACGGTGCACAGCTTGAAGCTGTAAATATCACTGCGGGGATCGCTAATGGTAAAGTCCTTGGTTGGGCTGGAAAGAAAAAATAACACATCTCCCCTGATTTCTCGTTGTAACGAGGGTTCTCTCTCCGACTCTCTTTTACCGGCAACCCCGCACTCTTATCGCTATCGAACCTCATCACTTTTTACTCCACGTTTTTTAATGCAGTCCGCGTTGTCCCGTGAAGACACGGCGCTTAAGCGTTGCCGTCGATTCACCTTGTCCCTTGGCTCTTATTGGCTCGGAGGAGGCCAAAACCTAATACGTGTGTGAAACATAATCGCGCGGCCTGGCCGTTGCGGTAGGTGAAACAAACTGTAAGGTGCCACTATGGGTAGACAGAAAGCAGTGATCAAAGCACGTCGTGAAGCGAAACGCGTTATTCGTCGTGACGCTCGTAGTCATCGCCAGCTGGAAGAAGAGTCTGTGACCTCGCTGGTGCAAATGGGGGGAGTCGAGTCTATCGGCATGGCGCGAGACAAGCGCGATAGCTCACCCATCGAGGCTAGAACCGAAGCTCAGGGTCATTACTTATCAGCCATAGAGAATAAGCAGCTGATCTTCGCCACCGGCGAAGCCGGCTGTGGCAAAACATTCATCAGCGCCGCCAAGGCGGCGGAGGCGCTGATCCATAAAGAGGTGGATCGGATTATCGTTACCCGTCCTGTTTTGCAGGCGGATGAAGACCTCGGTTTCTTGCCGGGGGATATCTCCGAGAAATTCGCGCCTTATTTCCGCCCGGTGTATGACATTCTGGTGCGCCGTTTAGGCTCTTCCTTTATGCAGTACTGCCTGCGCCCGGAAATCGGCAAGGTAGAGATTGCGCCGTTCGCTTATATGCGTGGACGCACCTTCGAAAATGCGGTCGTTATCCTGGATGAAGCCCAGAACGTGACCGCCAGCCAGATGAAAATGTTCCTGACCCGCCTGGGCGAAAACGTGACGGTTATCGTTAACGGTGACGTGACCCAGTGCGACTTGCCGCGCGGCGTGAAATCCGGCCTCAGCGACGCGCTGGAGCGCTTCGAAGAGGACGAGATGATCGGCGTTATCCGCTTTGAGAAACAGGACTGTGTGCGCTCTGCTTTGTGCCAGCGCACGCTCAACGCTTACAGTTAACCTATCCGCTAATGGAAAGGCCGCTTCGGCGGCCTTTTTTATCTCCGCAATTTCCCCTCTCGTTTAACCTTTGTGTAAATTATTGTGGTTTTTTGTATGGATTTTCGTTGAGTTAGCGTTAATGATTAATGGGTTCCAGATTGGCGCGCAACTTGCGTGCGCCGCCAAAAGGACACTATCTGGGGTGTGCGCCGCGCGGCGCATTGAGCGTGAGTTCCTTGATGCGATTCAAACATGAAATATATCATTCTGATTTTGCTTATTTTATGCGTCGTCTATGTGCATTACCGCGGGCGGGTTCGCTACAACGTGTGGCGACAGCTGTCTGACCATTCCACCTTTACCGCACCGCTGAACGTCTTTATGTACCTGTTTTCCCGCGTGCCGACCACGCCGTACCTGAAGCCGGAGCAGTTCCCTGAGCTGGCGGTACTGCGGGAGAATTGGGAAACCATCCGCGACGAAGGACAGAAGCTGATGGAGATCCAGCAGATCAAAGCGTCCGATCAGTTCAACGACGCCGGGTTCAACTCGTTCTTCAAGACCGGCTGGAAACGCTTTTATCTGAAATGGTATGAGGACAGCCATCCTTCCGCCATGACCCTGTGCCCGCAGACCACGGAACTGCTGCGCAGCCTGCCTTCGGTCAAGGCGGCGATGTTCGCCGAACTGCCGGACGGCAGCCGTTTGCCGCGTCACCGCGATCCTTACGCCGGTTCGCTGCGTTATCATCTTGGGCTGATTACCCCCAACGATGACCGCTGCTTTATTGAGGTGGACGGCGAGCGCTACAGCTGGCGCGACGGTGAAGGCGTGATGTTCGATGAAACTTACCTGCACTACGCGGAAAATCAGAGCGGGCAGAATCGTCTGATCCTGTTCTGCGACATCGAACGGCCGATGCGCTACCGCTGGGCGCAGGCGGTGAACCACTGGCTGGGGCGCAATCTGATGAGCGCCGCCACCGCGCCGAACGAAGAGGGCGATCGCACCGGCGGCGTCAACTAGATGTTCAAATACATCTATGCGATACGCCGGGTGGGGAAACGCCTGAAGGCCTGGAACCGCACCGGTTATTACATCATCAAGTGGATTTTGTTCGGGGGGATCGCCGCGGCGATATTCTTCTCGGTATAACGAAGACAGGGGCGCACGGTGTGCGCCCCTTTTTGATCAGGCGAAGATAGTCATCATGTAGGCGGCGAACAGCGCCAGGTGGGCGGTGCCGTTCAGCACGTTGGTGCGGCCGGTCGAGAACGACAGCTGGCACAGCAGCAACACCGTCAGCATCACCACGATATGCGGCGTTTGCAGCCCGAAGATCAGCGTCTGCCCGGTCAGGGTGGCGATGATGGTGACCGCCGGTACCGTCAGGGAGATGGTCGCCAACACCGAACCGAAGAACAGGTTCATGGCGCGTTGTACCTGGTTGTTCAACACGGCGCGCAGCGCGCCCAGCCCTTCAGGCGACAGGATCAGCAGCGCCACCAGGAAACCGGTAAACTGCGCCGGCGCATTCATCTTGGTCAGCAGGCCTTCTAGCGGATTGGCGTTGAACTTGGTGACGGCGATAACCGCGATCAGGTGCACGACGAGCCAAGCGGCATGCCAGGCGCTGCTGTGCGAAGAGGGCTTGCCGTGATGCGGGTCACCATCGTCGTCTTCATGCTCATACACGAACAGGCTCTGGTGGGTTTTGGTCTGGATCACCAGGAACACGCCATACATGGCGGCGGAGATCAGCGCCACCAGCAGCGCCTGCCCGGTGCTGAAGTTACCGCCCGGCAGCGCGCTCGGGAACACCAGCACGATCACCGCCAGCGGGAAAATTGCCATCAGATACTGTTTGATGCCGCCCAGGTTGACGTACTGGGTGGCGAACTTGCGCCCGCCGAGCAGCAGCGCGAAACCGACCAGGCCGGCGGAAACGATCATGATGATGGAATACAGCGTGTCGCGCATCAGCGCCGGCGCGGCGTCGCCGGTGGCCATCAGCGCCGAGATCAGGCTGACCTCGAGGATCACCACCGACAGGCTGAGGATCAGCGAGCCGTAGGGTTCCCCCAAACGGTGGGCGAGCACGTCGGCATGGCGCACCACGCTGAAGGCGCTGCTGAGGATCCCCACCAGCGCGAGAATATTGATGCCGACGATCAGCGGAAAGTAAGTGGTGCTGCTCCACAGATTCAACACCACCAGCGCGGCGATGGGGAAGATCAGCGAGTATTCGGTGTGGCGAGATTTGGTGGATCGGCCAGGATCGTGTTGCGACTTCATGAGGGTGGCACTCCTTCTCAAACAGCGTAGCCCGTCAGCGCCGGTCGCCGTGATGCGGCAACTCTGCGTTTCCAGTAGGTATTTTATATTAGGATACACCCACGGCGCCGGTGTGATGTTGTTTTTATCTGAGAAAGCAATTGCTTGCTTTATGTGATCAGGGTAACAAAAAAACCGCACGGGGTGCGGTTTTATTTACTTACTTTTACGCAATAACGCCAATTTTTAACGTTAGATATGAGAAAAGTCGTGTTTACTTATTTAGCATGCGGTTAATCAAGGAAAATACAGCCGTTAGTCGTCAATATTATCCATGATTTCATGCCGTTTATTGTGGTAACCCTCTTCATTTAGCCCCTCACGCCAGTAAGGTACGGCATAAAGACGATTACGATCGCATTGACGTTCACGGCGCAGGTAACGGCGCAGCTCTACCACCAGGCGATCTTCACCGGCGAGCCAGAAGTGCGTTTCGCCCTGCGGCAGGGATTGCGCGCGGAAGCGGGCGATCAGGTCGTCGGTGTTCTCCGTGCCGCCAACGATCCAATTCATCTCAACGCCGGCCGGTTTTCTCAGATCAATCACGTCGGCGGTGCTGTCGACGCGGACGAAAGCGCGCCCGGCGCTGTGCGGCGGCAGATTCTCCAGCAGCGCGGCCAGTGCAGGCAGTGAGGAGGGATCGCCCGCCAGGCAGTAGAAATCGGCCGCCGGCAACATCGGTTTGGGGCCGCCCGGGTTGCTGATGCCGATTTTATCGCCGGCCTTCGCCTGGCGCGCAAAGTCGACCGCCGGGCCCTGGTGATCGTGGATCGCGAACTCGATGTCCACCTCCGCCTGTTCCGGGCGCACGGCGCGAATGGAATAGGTACGCACGATCGGGCGCACGGCGTCCGCCGCCCAGCGGGGGCCGTTTTCGGTCAGCGTCGGCAGATCCGGCTGGGTTTGGCCGGCGAGCGGCAAAAAGACCTTGATGTGCGCAGCGGCGGCGTTGGCCGGGTAGTAGCGCAGATCGGGTGCGGTAAAGGTGATGCGGCGCAGGTGCGGCGTAATGTCCTGTACGGCGCTGACGGCGATCAGGTAGGGGGCGCGTGAGCGAGGGGCTTCGGTAGTCACGGGGATCTCCTTATAGTTCGTTTGGCGGTGAGTATATCATGCCGTTTGATAATGAGAATTGTTTGCTCATTGAGGCGCAACGGCGTGTGAGCTAGGCTTAAGGTTCACGGAATACGCACGGGAGGACGTGATGCCATACCAAGACACGAACGACTTGCCGGACAATGTGAAGCATGTACTGCCGGCCCATGCTCAGGCGATCTATAAAGAAGCGTTCAACAGCGCCTGGCAACAATACCGGGATCCTGAAGACCGACGCGGTGACGACAGCCGGGAGGAGACGGCGCACAAGGTGGCCTGGGCGGCGGTCAAGCAAAGCTATCGCAAGGGCGACGATGAGCGTTGGCACAAAAAGTAACGCTTTATGGCCTGATAAAATCGCGCAGACGTTATGCTGACCCGGCAATTAATATTATTGCTGCTCAGTACAAATACTTTTCCACGTTAACACCGCTTTGCAACTTGATTGCGCGGCGGGAAAAGAATATGGTCATTATTAATCGGCGCGGTTATTGAATTAATAAAATTCCGCACCTAAAAATATAATTGCAAAGGTTCAGTAGTGGCGAGGGAGGACGAGAAATCGTATTCCCGGGAGGTTGTAACAGTGTTAACGCGAGATTTTCTGCAAAAAGCGGATTGCAAAACCGCATTCGGCGCTATTGAGGAGTCGCTGTTGCTGACGCCTGAACAGCGCGCAGCCTCGCTGGATTGCACGTTATCGCGCCGGCCGGATCACAGCCCGGTTTGGGTATTCGGTTACGGTTCGCTGATGTGGAACCCGGTTTTTGAATCGGAAGAAGTGCGGCCTGCCATGCTGCAGGGCTGGCACCGGGCGTTCTGCATGCGCTTGACCGCCGGGCGCGGCACGCTGCATCAGCCGGGGCGCATGCTGGCGCTGAAAGAGGGCGGCCAGACCACCGGATTGGCCTTCCGTCTGCCGGAAAGCAAGCTGCGCGAAGAGCTGGAGCTGCTGTGGAAGCGCGAAATGATCACCGATTGCTACGTGCCGACCTGGTGTGAGCTGCAGCTGGAGGGCGGTGAGGTTGTCACTGCGCTGGTGTTCGTGATGAACGCGCAGCACCCGCTGTTTGAAGCAGACACCAGCCACCAGGTGATCGCGCCATTGATCGCCAGCGCCAGCGGTCCGCTGGGCACCAACGCGCAATACCTGTTTGCGCTGGATAACGAGCTGAAGCACCACGGCATGCAGGATGATTGCATCGGCGATCTGGTGCGCTATGTACAGCAATGGTTGCAGCAGAACCGGCCCGGCGCTTTCGGGGCGGAGGCCACGGCCTGAGGCGTTGGCAGGGTGGCAAACAGTGAAGGGCTCAGCACGCTGAGCCCTTTTTCATATATCTAATACCTCTATTTAATAACTTTATTCTGCATGATTATCTAAGGCGCTTTCTTTGTATGGTTATTTATCTCGTTATTTTTAAAGCCATTCATCATTTTCCCCCGGCGTCATCCCCCAAGAGTAACGATAAATAATTCACTTAGTATTAAATTGCATAACTAAAGGCTATTTTTTATTTGTTCAGCCCCGCAGGACTCCGTATCAATATGGCAAACGCTACCGCAAGAAACAGGGAGACGGGGATGAACTTTCAACAATTAAAAATTATTCGCGAATCGGCGCGCTGCAACTACAACCTGACCGAGGTCGCCAATACCTTATTTACTTCGCAGTCCGGCGTCAGCCGGCATATTCGCGAGCTGGAAGAAGAGCTGGGCATTGAAATATTCATTCGTCGCGGCAAGCGGCTGCTGGGCATGACCGAACCCGGCAAAGAGCTGCTGGTGGTAGCGGAACGCATTCTCAACGACGCCAATATCATCCGTCGCCTGGCGGACGTCTTCAGCAGCAACGATTCGGGGCAGCTGCATATCGCGACGACGCATACCCAGGCGCGCTACAGCCTGCCGGGGGTCATCAAAGAGTTTCGCGCGCTTTACCCGCGGGTGCGGGTGGTGCTCAATCAGGGCAGCCCGGAGGAGATCGTCTCGATGCTGGCCGCCGGCGAAGCCGATATCGGCATCGCCAGCGAACGGCTGATGAGCGACGAATCGCTGGCGGCGTTCCCTTACTATCGCTGGCATCACACCATTCTGGTGCCGGAAGGGCACGAGTTGACGCGTCAGCCGCAGGTGACGCTGGAGATGCTCAGCACCTTGCCGCTGATCACTTACCGTCAGGGGATTACCGGGCGCGCGAAGCTGGATGCGGCGTTCAAAGCGGCGGGCCTGACGCCGGACATCGCGCTCAGTGCGCAGGATTCCGACGTGATTAAAACTTACGTCGAGCTGGGGTTGGGCGTGGGTGTGCTGGCGGACATGTCGTATGAAAAAGAGCGCGATCGCGGGTTGGTGAGCCTCAACGCCGAGCACCTGTTTGAACCCAATACGGTATGGCTGGGCCTGAAACGCAGCCAGCTGCAGCGCAACTATGCCTGGCGTTTTATCCAGCTGTGCAATCCGACGCTGTCGCTGACCGAAATCAAGGACAAGGTCTTCTCATCGCAGCTGGATGCGGTGATTGACTACCAGATTTAGTCGGACAGCTGGGCCCCGCCGGATAGCCACAGGGAAGGGGGATTAGTCGTCGGTACGTTCGATCAGGTGACGTTTACTTTTTCTGAACGGGCCGATGGCTTCCCATTCCGGGAGTTCTTCAGGCGGACGCGGGTTGGCCATCTCCCAGCGATGGTGTTGGCGCAAAATCTCGATGGCGATGCGTTTTTGCTCTTGAATGGAGAGCGTAGGGTCGGTCAGATCCTTATTTTCCATTTTGGCTTCCTTTCTGTTCGTTATTTATACGCACCTTATCACATTTGGCCCCGTACTTTTCCAGCGATGGTATGTACTTTTTCAGTGCGTTGAAGCTGGTTTTACATGTCATGGTACCGGGTATTACTTCAAAGGCAGCCTGACGAGTATACAGCGCCAACACGCGGTGATTGATTGCGTGGCTGATAAGTATGTCCGGCGGAGGCACCGGCGTCAGCCTCTGCTCTTGCAGGTTCAGGCCATACAGATACAGCACCTGCAAGCAGTTGCGCAGCATATTGCCTTTCAGGGGATGTTGCGCTTCACGCAGGGAGAAATTCTCCAACGCGACAAGTTCGATAACGTTCTCTGCCTGGAGATAACGGCACAGGCAAAAGCCGGCGCGGCTCAGCGGGCTGGCCATTTGCCGATAGACGAAAGCGAAACTCATCGGCGTTTGGGCATGATATTTAAAAAGAGAGCGCCAATTTAACGTATGCCCGTTTTTTCTGCCTTTTTGCCAGCGCCGGTCTTTTACCGTCAGACGAGTCATAAACAGATCCGACTCAAGCAGGACGCTGTTCATGTCTGCCAGTGTTTGCTCTATCGCTCTCTCATGCCGGTGTAAGACGCCATTTTCTGGTGGATGGTTTTCCATTTTCCCGTCCCTTGGGTGACCGAGCTCACGTTAATCACCCAATGAAACAGACTCAAACCCCGCGTTTCACCGCTGCGAACTGCGCCGCAAAGACAGTTATCCATTGCGGCCAGGTGCCGTGAGAGTGCGATCTGGCGTGCAATACTCTCTCTAATAATCAAAACCCCATCTATATACATAAAAAGAATATCTATAGTGATTTAAGTACCTTCAGCTGCCGATCGTGCTCGCATACACTCGCGAAATTATTATAAATTCCATCTGCTTGGAGAGTTTCAGATGAAAGCGCTCGTTCCTTCTTTGCTGTTTTTGGCCGTGGCGGCCAGCGTTAACGCGCAGGCGGCGACGCCGGCCAACACGCTGGTGATCGCGCAGTCTATCGATGACGTGGTCAGCTTTGACCCGGCCCAGGGATTTGAGTTGACCACGGTGCAGTCGTTCAACAGCCTGTATCAGCGTTTGATCCAGTCCGATCCACACAACCCTATCGATCTGAAACCGACATTGGCCAGCAGCTGGCAGGCCGGCGCCGACAATCGCAGCCTGACTTTCAGCCTGCGCCCGGACGCCAGGTTCGCCAGTGGCAATCCGCTGCGGCCGGAAGACGTGATCTTCTCGCTTTCGCGGGTGGTGAAACTGAATCTGGAGCCGTCGTTTATCCTGACGCAGCTGGGCTGGAACGCGAAGAACGTGGAGCAACACCTGAGCAAGGTGGATGACCACCAGGTAAAAATCAGCTGGAGTGAAAACGTCAGCCCGGCCTTCGTGCTCAGCCTGCTGTCGGCGCCGGTATCGTCGATCGTCGACGCCAAAGAGGCGCTGGCGCACCAGCAGGGCGACGATCTGGGGCACCAATGGTTGAACAGCCACTCCGCCGGCAGCGGCCCTTATAAAATCCGCACCTATGTGCCGCACGAAGTGGTGGTGCTGGACGCCAACCCAGGCTCGCCGGAAGGGGCGCCGACGCTGAAAACCATCCTGATCAAAAACGTGCCCGATCCGGCCGCGCGCCGCTTGCTGATCGAGCAGGGCGATGCCGATATCGCGCGCAACCTGGGGGCAGACCAGATGGCGGCCTTAAAGGGCAAGCCGGGCGTCAAACCCCTGGCGATTCCTTACGCTTCGCTTTATTTCCTGCAGTTCAACGCCAAGGCGTCACCGGCGCTCGGCAATCCGGCGTTCTGGGAGGCGGCGCGCTGGCTGTTCGATTACAAAGGCATCGCCGACGATCTGCTGAAAGGGCAGTTCCAGAGCCATCAGGCATTCCTGCCGGACGGTTATTTGGGGGCGCTCAAGGATCAGCCGTACAGCTTCAATCCGCAAAAAGCCAAAGAGATACTGGCCAAAGCGGGGCTCAGCAACGTCAGTTTCCGTCTGGACGTCAACAACCAGCCGCCGTACCTGGATATCGCCCAGGCGCTGCAGGCCAGCTTTGCCCAGGGCGGCGTGAAGGTGGAACTGGTGCCGGGCATCAGTTCGCAGGTCTCTACCAAGGTGAAAGCGCTTAACTACGATGCGACGCTGACCTCCTGGGGGCCGGATTATTTCGACCCTAACACCAATGCCGCAGCCTTCGCCTACAACCCGGAAGACGGCAGCAAGACGCTGGCCTGGCGCGCCAACTGGCAGATCCCGGCGCTGAGCAAGCTGACGCTGGCCGCCACCGCGGAAAACGACACCGCCAAACGGGTGGCCGACTACCAGCAACTGCAAAAACAGGTGCAGCAAAGCTCGCCGTTCGTCATCGGCCTGCAGGCGCGCAGCCTGATCGCGGTGCGTGACAACCTCAAGGGTTATGTGCAGGGCATCAACCCTGACATGGTGTTCTACAGCAAGGTCAGCAAGTAATGGCCGCTGAACTGTCCGCCAGCGCCGGGGCGGCCCGGCGGTATTGGCGCTGGGGCGGGCGGCTGCTCGGCGGCGCGCTGTCGCTGGCGCTGACGTTGCTTGGCCTGCTGCTGTTCACCTTCATGCTGTCGCACCTGGCGCCGATCGATCCGGCGCTGCAGGTGGCGGGCGATCACGCCAGTGAAGCCACCTATGCGCAGGTGCGGCACGAGCTGGGATTGGATCAGCCGTTACCGATGCAGTTTTGGCGTTATCTGGTGCACCTGGCGCACGGCGATTTGGGCATTTCGCGCATCACCGCCCAGCCGGTGTTGAGCGATCTGCTGCGTACCTTCCCGGCGACGGTGGAGCTGGCCACCTGCGCCATTATCCTCGGCGCCCTCGGCGGCATTACGCTGGCGTTTCTGGCGGTGCTCAGGCCGGGCAGCTGGCTGGATAACGCGGCGCGTCTGCTGTCGCTGATCGGTTATTCGGTGCCGATTTTCTGGCTGAGCCTGCTCGGGCTGCTGCTGTTCTATGCCACGCTGCACTGGTCGGCGGGGCCGGGGCGGCTCGACGACATCTACTTGTACAGCATGGAGCCGCGCAGCGGTTTCGTGTTGATCGACAGCTGGCTGTCCGGCGATCGCGAAATGTTCTACAACGCCATCGGCCACCTGTGGCTGCCGGTCGTGGCGTTGGCGCTGCTGTCGATGGCGGGCATTACCCGATTGCTGCGCGCGGCGATGCTGGAAGAGTGCAACAAGGAATACGTGACGCTGGCGCGTTCCAAGGGGGCCGGGCGCCTGCGCATTCTGCTGCGCCATGTGTTTCCCAACGTACTGGGCACGCTGATCACCGTACTGTCTCTCTCCTATGCCAGCCTGCTGGAAGGGGCGGTATTGACCGAAACGGTGTTCGCCTGGCCCGGCGTCGGGCGTTATCTGACCTCGGCGCTGTTTGCTGCCGACACGCCGGCGATCCTCGGCGCCACGTTGCTGATCGGCACCTGTTTCGTGCTGTTGAATGCGCTGGCCGACGCCTTGACCTATTTAGTGGATCCGCGAACCCGATGAGCCAATATCTCTCTGAACACGAACCGCAAAGCGAGCCGGCCGTCGGTTACCGCCGCGGTCGGCGCCTGACCACGCTGACGCTGGGCGCGGCACTGGTGGCGATTTTGATCGTCACCGCGCTGCTGGCCCCGTGGCTGGCGCCTTTCGATCCCAATCTGCAGCATATCGAGCTGCGGCTATTGCCGCCTTCCGCCGCACATTGGCTGGGCACCGACGGCTTCGGCCGCGATTTGCTCTCCCGCGTGATTTACGGCGCGCGGCCGACGCTGATTCTGGTGTCGCTGATTCTGGTGTTGACCATACCCATCGGCCTGCTGGTCGGCATTGGCGCCGGTTATCTCGGCGGCTGGGTAGAGCGTATTTTGATGCGCCTGACCGACATTTTCCTGTCGCTGCCGAGCCTGGTGATCGCGCTGGCGTTTGTGGCGGTCATGGGGCCGGGGCTGATGAACGGCGCGCTGGCGCTGGCATTGACCAGCTGGCCGGCCTTTGCCCGCCAGGCGCGGGCCGAAACCCTGGCGCTGCGCCGCAGCGACTATCTGGCGGCGGCGCGCATGCAGGGCATCAACGGGCTGCGGCTGATGGTCGGCCACATTTTGCCCTTATGCCTGCCGAGCGCGGTGGTGCGCGCGGCGCTGAGTCTGGGGGGCATCATCCTGTCCGCTGCCGGTCTGGGGTTCCTCGGCATGGGCGTCGCGCCGCCGACCGCGGAATGGGGCTCGATGGTGGCCGAAGGCAGTAAAGTGATTTTCGACCAATGGTGGGTCGCCGCCGCACCGGGCGGGGCGATCCTGTTCGCCAGCCTGGCGTTTAACCTGCTGGGCGATGGCCTGCGCGACAAAATGGATCCTCGTCATGGGCACTGATAACACCTTATTGACCGTCGAACGCCTGGCGATCGGCGTGCCGGGGCCACAGCCGGTGGCGCTGGTGAAGAATATCTCGTTCAGCATAGGGCGGGAGCGGCTGGCGCTGGTCGGTGAGTCCGGCTCCGGCAAGTCGTTGACCGCGCGTGCGCTGATGGGGCTATTGCCGCCGCCGTTACAGCTGCAGGCGCAGCGCCTGACGTTGGGCGGTGAAGACTTAACGTGCCTGAGCGAGCACCAGTGGAGCCGGCTGCGCGGCGAGCGGGTGGCGATGGTGATGCAAGATCCCAAGCATGCGTTGAATCCCAATCAGCCGATCGGCCGTCAGGTGGAGGAGCCGCTGGTGCTGCATGCAAAGCTGAGTCGCGCCGAGCGGCGTGAAAAAGTGCTGGAGATGCTGGCGGCGGTGGGCTTGCCCGATCCGGCGGCGCTGTGCCGCCACTATCCGCATCAGCTCTCCGGCGGCATGGGGCAGCGGGTGATGCTGGCCATTGCGCTGATCAACGATCCGCAGCTGTTGATTGCCGACGAACCGACTTCGGCGCTGGATCACCAGATGCGTGATCAGGTGCTGCAGCTGATAGACAATCTGGTGGTGCAACGCAATATGGGGCTGATCCTGATCAGCCACGATTTGCAGCAGGTGGCGCACCACTGCGAGCGGGTACTGGTGATGTACAAAGGTGAGCTGTTGGATCAGCTGCCGGCGGCAGAGCTGGCGCAGGCCACGCACCCTTATACCCGCACGCTGTGGGCGTGTCGGCCGAGCCGCGAGACGCGCGGCAAACCGCTGCCGGTGCTGGATCGCGCGCTGTTGGAGACGTTGAAATGAGCGTGATTGCACTGGAGAACCTGAGCGTCAGTCACCGCCAGGGCTACGAACTGCGCACCGTGGTGCATGAGGTTAACCTGCGCATCGAATCGGGCGAGTGTTTCGGGCTGGTTGGGCCTTCCGGCTGCGGCAAGTCCTCTTTGCTGTGGGTGCTGGCCGGGCTGAACGGCAGCTGGCAGGGCAACTTTGAGTTGCTGGGGCGGCGGCTGCAGCCGGGGCAGGCGTTTACCGGCGAACTGCGGCGCGAGGTGCAAATGGTGTTTCAAGATCCCTATGCTTCGCTACACCCCAAACACCGGCTTTTGCGTACGCTGTCGGAGCCGCTCAAGCTGCTGAAGGAAAGCGACATCGAACGTAAAATCAGCGCGGGCTTTCGCCAGGTGGGGTTGGATCCGCGCCTGCTGGATCGCTACCCGCATCAGCTGTCGGGCGGCCAGCGGCAGCGCGTGGCGATCGTGCGCGCATTGTTGCTGCGGCCGAAGCTGCTGTTGCTGGATGAACCGACTTCGGCGTTGGACATGTCGGTGCAGGCGGAGATCCTCAACCTGCTCAACGAGCTGAAACAGGCGGGCGATCTGACTATGGTGCTGGTCAGCCACGATGCGGACGTGATTGACCACATGTGCGATCGTTCGGTGGCGATGGCGCACGGCCGCATCATCGTTTGAACCTATACCCGCCAACGCGGCGGGCATATCCATCTTGGTAATA
Source organism: Serratia sp. A07 (assembly GCF_058725505.1). Classification (NCBI taxonomy): domain Bacteria; kingdom Pseudomonadati; phylum Pseudomonadota; class Gammaproteobacteria; order Enterobacterales; family Yersiniaceae; genus Serratia; species Serratia sp. A07. Next base: position 148,235 of record NZ_JBZXDO010000001.1, on the reverse strand, counting down.
AATAAAGCAATTTATCGTCGTTCTTCCGTTAATTCTTACCCCCTACACTCGACAAACAGCGCAACCGCGTGATTGTGGAGAGTGTATCGATGAAACGGTTAATCCCAACTTTATTGTATGGCGCGCTGGCGGCCGCTTTCGGTGCGCAGGCCGCCACCCCGCAGGATACCTTGGTGGTGGTCAGTTCTCTGGAGGGCATTATCAGCCTCGATCCGGCGGAGAGTTTTGAAACCGTCAGCTCGGCCAATCTGGTCAACCTTTATCAGCGCCTGGTGGCGCCGGATCGCGCCGCGCCGCAAAAGCTGGCGCCGGACGCCGCAGGCAGTTGGCAAGCGGGCGTCGATGGCCGCAGCCTGACCTTTACCCTGAAACCGCAGCAACGCTTCGCTTCCGGCAATCCGCTGCGGCCCGAAGACGTCATTTTCTCGCTGGTCCGCGCGGTGAAGCTGAACAAGGCGCCGTCGTTTATTCTCGGCGAGTTTGGCTGGACGCCGGATAACGTTGAACAGCAGCTGAAGAAGGTGGGAGATAACCAGGTGCAGCTCCGTTGGCCCGCCAACATCGGCAGCGAGCTGGCGTTGCGGCTGCTGACGGCGAACGTGGCCTCGATCGTGGATGAGAAGCTGCTGAACGAGCACGCGCAGCAGGGGGACTACGGCAATGCCTGGCTGCGCAGCCATTCCGCCGGCGGCGGCCCGTATCGGGTAAACAACTATGTGCCGCACGAGGCGCTGCTGTTCGGCCGCAACGACTTTGCGCCGTCGCCGGCCAGACTGAAAACGGTGTTGTTCAAGAACGTCAGCGACGCCGGCACCCGCCGTTTGTTGCTGCTGAAAGGGGATGCCGACGTGGCCTACGATCTGGGGGCCGATCAGTTCGACTCGCTGCGCAATGTGCCGGGCGTACGCATCGAGCAGGCCGATGCGCCCCGGGTCTATTACCTCGGTTTCAACACCGGCAGCAAAGACAACCCGGCGCTGGGCAATCCGGCACTGTGGCAGGCGGCGCGCTGGCTGGTGGATTATCAGAGCATCGCCGAGCAGCTGTTGAAAGGGCAATATCGGGTGCATCAGGCCTTCTTGCCGCAGGGATTGGACGGGGCGCTCGACGATCGGCCGTTTAGGCTCGACGTGGACAAAGCCAGACAGATCCTGCGCGAGGCCGGCATCGCCGAAGGGACGCGTATCAGTCTGATCGTCATCAACCAGCCGCCGTATACCGACATCGCGCAGGCGTTGCAGGCCAGCTTTGCGCAGGCCGGGCTGCGGCTGGATATCCAGCCGGTGGTGGAGAGCGATCTGTGGGGCAAGATGCGCGGCCGAGATTTTCAGGCAATCTTCACCTACTGGGGCGCCGACTACCTGGATCCAAACACCAACGCCAGCGCCTTTGCCTACAACGTGCCCGGTGGGCCGAAAACCCTGGCCTGGCGCACCCAGTGGGGCATTCCCGCCATCAGCGCGGAAACGCGTGCCGCGGCCGCGGAGGGCAACAGCGCCGCGCGCAGCGCACGTTACGTCACGTTGCAACGTGAACTGCAGGTCAGTTCACCTTATGTGGTGGCTCTGCAGGGGCAAACGCTGGTGGCATTGCGGGACAACGTTGAAGATGCCCGGGTGGATATCGCCAACAGCATGCTGTATCTGGACCGGGTGAGTAAGTAGCGACCGCGCCGCGCGCCTGGCCGGGCTTCTGGCGTGCCAAAGGCCGACAGCGTGTGAAATCGCGTGCTGTTGCAACCGCGAAGCGTGAGAGGTTGTATCAAGGTGAAATAAAATGAAATTTCATAACGAGCTCATGTGGCGGTGATAGATTGGCGCTGAAAGGCGGCGTTGTTTACGCCTTTCAGCGCGGTCGTTCGCAATGATGCGGACACATCACGTCAGGAGAGATTATGGACAATAACGGAAACGCTTCAGTGGAGCGCGCCGCAACCTGGCTCGCCACCGGCGAGGTTGTGACGCCGGAACAGTTTTATCAGGACAGCGACGGAAGCAACTGGGGGCCGGCGATCAACAAAGCGGCGGCGGCGGCGCTGCAAGCCGGCGATACGTTATCCCTGGGCAAACGGGTGTATACGGTCGCCGGGCACGTACTCATTCAGACGACAACGGACATCTACGGCGGCATCGGTTTGCGGGTGGTCGGATTGGGGCGGGAGACCAAAATCGTCAAGACCGCAGACAGCAGCTATACCAATGAACAAGGCGAAACCAAGAAAGCGGTGATCGTGGTGAAAGGCTTCGCCAATCTGACGCTGCACGGCTTGACGTTGCGGGATGATACCGGCGCAGACGATACCCACGGCGTATGGTTCAGCGATCTCAATATGACGAAGTTTGATATCCGTGACATCTACACCAAGGTTGGCGGTTATTCGCTGTTTGTGTCGGGCGACATGTTCATTAACTGGCTGGTGAACGTGCAGATGGAAGCTAACGCCAATCGCCCGGGCGATGGGGTGCTGTGGATGAACAAGTCAGGTACCACCAATTTTATCGACGGGCTCTACGCCGCTCGCGCCAAAGGCACCGCGTTCAGAATTTCAGGGTTTTACTCTACGGTCGGCTCGTTGGCCGCGGATGACTGCATCGGCGATATCTACAATTTCAAAGATTTTAACGGCACGATCAATTCATTGGGCTGCGAGAACCGCAATACGCAGCGCGCCGCCAGTGTCAGCGTGCTGTCCACCAACTTTGCCCAGGGCACGATAGGCAATATCAATATCCAGGACGCGCAGAACGTGGAGAGCGGGGGCGTGCTGTGCCGGTTCATCAACGAATCCCGTTGGGATATCGGTCAGTTGAATCTTTACAGCGGTTCGAAAACGCCTTTCCCGGTGGCGATCGCCGCCTGCAACAACAATACCGAGGTAACCTTCAGTAACGTCTATAACGGCGGTGTCCCGGTGGCCGGCAAAAGCACCGTCGACGTTACGTCGTTTTTAAGCGGGGTCGAAGCGATGTACAGTCTGGGTGAGCGGGCTACTGCCCCTTCCTCCACCAGCAATCATTTGCCGCGCAATATCTCGAAACAGCCATCGTGGACTTTGTTAGGCACCCTGACCGCGCCGGATCGGCAACCCACAACGCACATTACGCTTCAGCAGGGCGTCAACACCAAGGTGCTGGCGTGCGATTTATATATCACGTTCGACCTGTCTTCGCAGGCGACCGCCTTTGTCGTCAATAGAGGCAGCTATAGTGCGAAAAGCGCCTTTATGTTGCGGCGCGCCGGGCCGTTGAGCTGCGAAATATATTATCGCGTCGAGAAGGATTTCGGCTTTGGCAGTTATCAGGTGCAGACTACGCGCGGCAGTTACTGGCGGCCGGACGGCGCTTCGTTGAGCGCGCCCCCCTCCGATGCGTTGGAAATCCGTAGCGACGAGATGTTATCCACGACCAGGCTCACGGCGGTCCAGCCACTGGCCAATCCGACAACGGCCAGCACGGCAGAAGTGGCCGGATTACTCAATCGGCTGATCGAGGCGCTGAAGACCTAACCGAACAACGTCAGCGCGCTTTGGTCGGCGCCCATCAAGAGCTGCAGCCAACCGGCCGCCGCCAGGGCGATACCGAAAGGTTGCGGCGTTCGCCAGCCGCGGCGCGGGTGCCGGCCGTGCGCTACCGCCAGGCCTAACCCGAACGCCGCCGCCAGGCAGACCAACAGCGGCAACGTCGTCCAACCGAGCCAGGCGCCCAGCGCCGCCAACAGTTTGAAATCGCCCTGGCCGATGCCGTTACGCCGCCGCACCTGCCGATAAAGCGCGTTGAGCAGCCACAGCGCCCCGTAGCCGGCTGCCGCACCGATAACCGCATCATCCAGCGGTGCCCAGCGGGCGTCAAGGTTGCACAGCAGCCCGCCCCACAGCAGCGGCTGGGTTAGCCGGTCCGGCAGCCATCGGTGGCGCCCGTCGAGCCAGGCCAGGGCGATCAGCAGCGCCGCAGCCGGTGGCAACCACAGCCGGTGCGCTGCCGAAAGGTCGAAAGGCAGCGTCGCCAACGCCAATCCCAGGGCCGTCAACAGCAGGCTGCGGCGGCGCAATCTCGGTAGGTTGGCGCGTACGGCTACCGTTCGCTCCAGCCGGGTGATGAGTGAGAAGGCGAGCAGGCCGGCCGACAACAGCGCGGTGAAAAACAGCACGTGCCACAGTGAGGAAAGAAACATCAGGGTTCCGTCAGTCGTGAAAAAGATGTTTAAAATAACGGCAAAATGCGTATTTCACCGGGGTGAAATGCGGCGGCCTGCGGGATATGCGCGGTTGCGCGCAGCACGGCCTTACGTATTGCATGGCAAAACAAGCCGCTACGTGTCGGCTCGCAGCGTTACTGCACGTTTTATCGGCAAAATCGGCGCTAAAAGAGTGTGAATTCACCTGCGTTCGGAAGGGGGACGAGTCAAGGATGTGATGTGACGGCGTCACTCTGGCCGATTGGGGTTTATCCTATTGTTTCTGTTCGCCAAGCCGTTAGGCTTTAAGGGAGAGGCGTCCCCGCCAGGCCGGGACGTAAGGTTTTTCAGATCTGTCGCGGGAAAGGCGATAGCCAAGCAGTGGGTTGGCGCGATCCAGGAGGGAGAGAAGCCAACGGTGTCATGACAGACGTGATTCAGACAGGATTTATCAAGACCCAAAAACGATTTTGGCGCCGTCGCCAGGCGGCCTGGCTGGCTGGGCCGCTGATGTGGCTGGCCGGCATGGAGCCCGTGTGCGCTGAATCCCCGCCGGCGCCGGACGCCGTTATTTCTTCCGAACAGCAAGCCGCGGATCCGGCCGAGAACTTGCCGGATCTGGGCGGTGCGCCCGACGACGCCGCGCGTGAAAAACAGTGGGCCGAGATGGCCAAACAGCTCGGCGAGAAAGATCTGAACAACGTTTCACGTCAGCAGATGCGCAGCCGCGCCGAGGATTATTTGCTGGGCCAGGCGGCCGACACGCTGCAGCAACAGGCGCAGGAACTGTTGTCGCCACTGGGTACCGCGCGGCTATCGTTGAAAATGACCGGGGAGGGGGACTTTACCGGCAGCAACGGGCAGTTATTCAGCCCGCTGTACGACGTCGACGGATTGCTGACCTACAGCCAGATCGGCTGGCTGCAGCAAAGCGCTGGGGCGCTGGGCAATTTTGCGCTGGGGCAGCGCTGGATCGTCGGCGACTGGCTGCTGGGCTACAATACGGCGCTAGACAGCGATTTCGCCCGGCAGCGCAATCGTGGCAGCGTCGGTGCGGAAGCCTGGGGAGACTACCTGCGTTTCTCCACCAACTATTACTACCCGCTGTCGGCGCTGTCGCAGCAGCCCGGCGATGGGGTGTTTTTCAGCCGCCCGGCACGCGGTTACGACATCACGACGCAAGGCTACCTGCCGTTTTACCGCCAGATCGGCGGTTCGCTCAGCTATGAGCAGTACCTGGGCGACAATGTCGATCTGTTCGGCAGCGGCAAAAAGCAAAGCGATCCGCGCGCCATGCAGCTGGGGCTCAATTACACCCCGGTACCGCTGGTGACGATGAAGGCGTTGCACAAGATTGGCGCGGGCGGGCAGAGCCAGGAGCAGGTTGAATTGGCGTTGAGCTATCGGCTCGGGGTGCCGCTGGTGAAGCAGATTTCGCCGGAGTATGTGGCGCAGGCCAAGTCGCTGCGCGGCAGCCGTTACGATCCTATCGAACGCAAGAACGTGCCGGTGCTGGAGTTCCGCCAGCGCAAGACGCTGCAGGTGTTCCTGGCCACGCCGCCGTGGAGCCTGCAGGCGGGAGAAACCGTGCCGCTGGTGCTGGAAATCAAGGCGTTGAACGGGATTTCTCATGTCAGTTGGCAGGGGGATACGCAGGCACTGAGCCTGACGCCGCCGCACAACGCCAACGATCCGCAGGGCTGGACGGCGATCGTGCCGCCGTGGGACGACGCGCCGGACGCCGTCAACAGCTACCGGCTGGCGGTCACGCTGGAGGACGATAAACAGCAGCGCGTGACCTCGAACTGGATAGCGCTGAAAGTGGCGCCGCCGCTGACCGCGACCTCTGGGGAAGACGCGGGCCTGCCGCCGATCAAAACCCTGACGCCGCCGCCCATTCCGGCGCAAACCGGGCCGCTGTACGGTGGCGATTAACCGTTTTTACCCTGCAGCACCCACACGGCCGCCTCGACGCGGGATTTTAGCTTCATCTTCTTCAGCAGGTGTTTGACGTGTACCTTGACGGTGCTTTCGGTGATGGTCAGGCGGCGGGCGATCAGCTTGTTCGGCAGCCCCTGAGCGATCAGCTTCAGGATATCTCGCTCGCGCGGCGTCAATTGCTGAATATCGCGATCGGCGCTGGGGCGGTTTTCCCGCAGGCTGGCGGCGAGGATCGGCGTCAGCGTCTCGCTGAGCACCATCTGCCCGGCCGCGGCCTGATGCAGCGCCTTCAGCAAATCCTCCGGCTCCATGTCTTTCAACAAGTAACCGTCGGCGCCGCGCTTGAGCGCGCTGACGACGTCGTCTTCATGGTTGGACACGCTGAACACCACGACGCGCCCTGACAGGTCGGTTTGGCGCAGGCGATCCAGCGTTTCCAGCCCGTTGATGCCGGGCATGTTCAGATCGAGCAGGATCAGATCCGGATCGTGCTGTTCCGCCAGCGCGACCCCTTGCTCACCGTTGCTGGCTTCGGCGATGACCTGCAGGCGAGCGTCCATGCCAATCAGCTGTTTTACGCCGTTGCGCAGCATCGGGTGGTCGTCGATCAGTAAGATTGTGGCGGCGGTTTCTGTCGTCATGGTGTCTCCGTTAGTCGATGGCGTGGTTATCCGGCGTGAAGCTGACTCGCACCTCGGTGCCGCCGCCGCTGCGCGGTAAAATGTCACAGCGGCCGTGCAGGCTCTTGGCGCGATCGCGCATGATGATCAAGCCGTAATGGTCGGGGCGAGACGTCTCGGCCGGCAGGCCGCGTCCGTTGTCGCATACGCTCAGGGTCACTTCGCCCCGTTTATTGATGACCTGAATGCTCACCTGGCTGGCGGCGGCATGCTTAAGGATATTGCTGAGCGCCTCGCGGGCGATCTGCAGCAGGTGAATGGCCTGGTAGGCGGGCACCGTACGTGGCCCCAGTTGGTAATCGAGATGGATGGTCAGGCCCAGTTTGGGATTGAACTCCGCGACCGTCGATTGCAACGCCGCCAGCAGGCCCGGCTCGGTCAGCTGCAGGCGGAAGGTGGTCAGCAGCTCGCGCAGCTGGCGATAGGCGCCGTTCAGCTCTTCGCGCATCTGCTGCACCAGCGCCTGACTGGCGGACGAGAGTGTTTCGCCCTGCATCTGCAGGCAGGCGATCTGCATTTTCAGGCAGGAGAGCGATTGGGCGATAGAGTCATGCAGCTCGCGGGCGATCGCCGCCCGTTCTTCCATCAGCATCAGCTGCTGCTGGTGGTCGACCTGACGCTCGATGGCCAGCACGCTGGTCAACTGCTCCACCAGGGTGTTGATCAACTGGCGGTGCTCATCGTTCAGCGGCTGTTGCGGCGCATGTTGCGCCACGATCACGCCGTAGTCGCCGAGCTTGTCGCTCAGGCTCCAGCTCAGCGACGGGTTGTCGGGATGCTGGCGGTCGCTGTCGTTCAGGCAGGCGCTGCACACCGGATTATGGCAATGCTCCGGCCGCAGCGGCTGGTTGCCGCTCAGCTGCAGCAGCGGCTCCCGGCTGTCGTTTTCATACAGCCGTACCTGAATGGCGCGCAGCGGCGTCAGGGTTTGCAGTTGATTGAGCAGCGGCGTCAGGCGACTGCACAGCGGTTCGCTGGCGTGCAGCAGGCGGCTGGCGCGATAGAGGAAGCTCAGCACCTGATTTTTCTGCTGCAGGTCGGCGGTCTTCTCGGCCACGCGCTGCTCCAGCCCGCTGTAGGTGGCCGACAGCTCGTCGGACATGGTGTTCAACGCGCCGCCGAGCGACGCCATTTCATCCTGGTGGCCGCGCTGCGCGAAGCGGCGGCTAAAGTCGCCGCGGCCCACCGCCAACGCCATCTCCACCAGCTGTCGCCACGGATGCAGCAACCGGCGGCGCAGGTAGCAGGTGGTGCCGATCAGCAGCAGCAGGGTCAGCGCGATGAAACCGGCCTGCACCAGCGTCACCATCAGCAGGCGGCGCTCGGTTTGCCTGTCGATATCCGAGACCAGCTTATCCAGCAGCTGCACGAAGTGCGCCACCTGCGGCGCGGCATCGGCCGGGCGCTGCGCGCTGCGCAGGCGAGGTTGCAGGGTCTGTTGCCAATAGTCGCGCAAGGCGTCGAAAGGTTGCGTCAGCCCTTCCTGTTCCACTGAACGCTGCAGGTCGGGGCTGTTTTCGTCGCGCTCCAGTTCGCGGATCAACGTTTCATGCCGCTCATCCAGCGGCACCTGCGCCAGCAGCCGGTAGCTTTGCATACGCAGCGATCCGGCCTTGTTGATGGCGTGCGCATTGCCCTGAATGCTCTGCGACATCCAGGCGGAAATCCCCATGCCGGCCACGCCCAGAATGCCCGACAGCAACATCAGCAGGGCGACCTGATTCACGATCGAAAGCGGGGCCAACAGGCGTTTCATAAGCGCGGATTCCTGGCGTTTGGCGCCGCTGAGGCTCAGGGGCGAAGGCGGCGACGGGGGTAAACAAGTAACGATTCAGCCGTATTTTTGATTATCCCTGAGCATAACCCCATACCTCGAATGAAGTACCCATTAGTTTCCGGCGGGGGAGCAGGACGATGAAAGTGATGCGGGTTTTATTTCCAATGTATTGATTTTAATTGATTTAATTTTTAATTGTGGCGTACCCCTAAGGGGATGAGGGCGCTATTTGCGGCGCCAACTACTTGCATTCGGGTTGATATACATCAACTTTGCCGCCGGGGCCGCCCCCTAGGGTGTGCGGAATGATCCCCCGTGTCTGAGGTTTTTATGTCGCAACTTGCAACGCCTTCATCAAAGAAAACCGGTGCGCTGATTCAGGACTGGCGTCCTGAAGACAGCGCCTTTTGGCAGCAGCGTGGCCATCGTATCGCCACCCGCAACCTGTGGATTTCCATTCCCTGTCTGCTGCTGGCCTTCTGCGTCTGGATGCTGTTCAGCGCCGTCGCGGTCAACCTGAACAAGGTGGGCTTCAATTTCACCACCGACCAGCTGTTCCTCCTGACGGCGCTGCCGTCGGTTTCGGGCGCCATTTTACGCGTGCCGTATTCATTCGTGATCCCGCTGTTTGGCGGCCGCCGCTGGACCGCCATCAGCACCTGTTTCCTGCTGGTGCCGTGCCTGTGGTTGGGATTCGCGGTACAGGACAGCAGCACGCCGTACAGCGTGTTCGTCATCATTTCCCTGCTGTGCGGCTTCGCCGGCGCCAACTTTGCCTCCAGCATGGCCAACATCAGCTTCTTCTTCCCGAAAGCGCGTCAGGGCGGTGCGTTGGGGCTTAACGGCGGGTTGGGAAATCTGGGCGTCAGCGTTATGCAGCTGGTCGCGCCGCTGGCGATCTCTTTCAGCCTGTTCGGCCTGTTTGGCGGCACGGCGCAAAATCAGGCCGAGGGAGGCCAGCTGTGGCTGGAAAACGCCGCCTGGATCTGGGTGCCGTTCCTGCTGGTGGCCACGCTGGCGGCCTGGTTCGGCATGAACGATCTGGCGGCGGCCAAGGCATCGTTACGTCAGCAACTGCCGGTGCTCAAGCGCGGGCATTTGTGGATGCTGAGTTTGCTGTACCTCGCGACCTTCGGATCTTTCATCGGTTTCTCCGCCGGCTTCGCCATGCTGTCGAAGACGCAGTTCCCGGACGTGGTGATCCTGCATTACGCGTTCTTCGGGCCGTTCCTTGGGGCGCTGGCGCGACCGGTTGGCGGTGCGCTGTCTGACCGCTTCGGCGGCGTGCGGGTGACGTTGATCAACTTTGTGGTTATGGCCGTTTTCGCCGCGCTGTTGTTCCTGACCTTGCCGAGTGCGGGGGAGGGCGGTTCGTTCATCGCCTTCTACGGCATCTTTATGGTGCTGTTCCTCACCGCGGGGCTGGGCAGCGGCTCGACTTTCCAAATGATTGCCGTCATTTTCCGTAAAATCACTGTCGATCGCGTCAAAGCGGCCGGCGGCAGCGATGAAAGCGCGCAGCGTGAAGCGGTGACGGATTCTGCCGCCGCATTGGGCTTTATCTCGGCGATTGGCGCGGCCGGCGGTTTCTTCATTCCCCAGGCGTTCGGCACTTCGCTGGCGATGACCGGTTCGCCGGCGGGGGCGATGAAAGTGTTCCTGGTGTTTTATATCCTGTGCGTGGTGATCACCTGGGCGGTGTATGGCCGCAAGAAAAAGGCCTGAGTGTCAAACGGCTTTCTCTATCCCTTCCCGGCAGGGGAGGGATATTTCGTTCATTCCGAGTCATCTCTTCTCTCCTCCTCAGTGAAATTTTCTGTCTTTAGGTAAAATTCTCATCCCCGATTACCGTTTTTTCTTTTTTTATAGCACTATCTCTCAATGTCAGAATGCTTTCGCGTAAACGGATTATATTATTTGCACGGTTTTTTCTTTTTATTGAGAGTATTCCTGCATTAAATCATTAATGCCTTTCCCGCAGGTTAAATGAAATTTCCGGGAGGGTGAGGCATAATTAGTGCGATTGTTATAAGATCATCTATAGGGTTTTGTCTTAGATGCTGCGCCCATCCACTGGAATGAACGCTGGGGTTAAATCAGACAACTCTCATTCTGTTTTTTCCGGCTTTTTGTAGTCTATCTGGCAATCAGATTAGGTGGAAAAACAGGATGAATTCACGTGGCGGAATGAAATTTCACAATTTTATTCGATTAACAATCAAACAACACTGCTGGCTTTTTCTTTTAAAATCAATGGGGTGCTAGTTTGAATTTTACGGTAATCATGAAAGAAATCCATGTTGCCAACAGGGAAAAAGAGTCGTTTGGATAAACATAACATCCTTAATCAGGCCTAATGTAAAAAATGAAATCAGAAAATTTTTATAAAAGCCAATATCCAATGGATGCAACCTGTTGAGTTTACATTTAATTTCTTGAACATTTTTTGATATTTCTATACAAAGTGTGCAGGACAGGCACGCTAAGGAAATTAAAAGTGAATCTTGATAAAAGAATAAAGATTAGGAATCTCGATGTTCTGACTCCTGCCGGGGAGAAATTCCGTCTGCGTTGGAAGGAGTATCAAATTCTTTCGCTGCTTGTCGCCAGATCACCAGAACTGGTTACCCGAACGGAAATTATAGAAAATATCTGGAAAGGAACGTATTGTTCAGATTCAACGATAAATCAAACAATTAAATCTATTCGTCAGAAAATTAGCGATGCGGAACATACGCTTATCAGAACCATTCCTCGTTTGGGTTACAAGGTGGAAAATCAAGCCGTTTTTCACTTTATATCCGAAGATGAGGACTACGCTGACGACGATATATTAAATGACGGCAATGATATTGGCGCTGATATTCAAGCGGAACTTTCCGAAAATGAAAGTGAATCGCCTGAAATCAACGAAGAGAAAATAGATAAGCCGCGTAAATCGCCCCTTGTTGCTGCGCCTGTCGCAACGATGGAATCAGCCAAAGCACCGGTGCAGGAAAAGAAGCCGGCGGCAGTGCGTCGCTTTTTCAGCATGCCTGCCAGCCGCGTAGTGAAATACCTGACGGTATTCGCTTCGTTGCTGGTTATTTCACATTTTTCATATGTGCTCGGTAACCAAACTCGCCCGCCGGTGATCAATGATATTCAGAACAACACGCGCGTTGTGTTGACGCTGACGCTGAATAATCCCCATACCAACAGCCCGCAAACCCTGTTCTGCCTGTACCAGGGCGAGAGCATGGATCAGGCGACCATCGAATGCGTCGACCCTAAGCAAGGGCAGCTTAAATTGCCGGTAAAATATGAGACTTCTTCTACGCCGGGTAAAGGTCGGATTAATCTCATATTGCCGAATAAAACCTTGCAATATCAAGTTGCTTACGATGTTAAAAATTAACGCTGAATGAGGTTTTATCTTTAGCGATAATTTTACATTTGATGAAATCTTTTATTTCATTATTTGTTATTTGAAAGCCAGGTTCGATTTGTCCAGTCTGGAACTCATTACCTAACGCATATTAGCGCCCTGTTTCCATTGCGGTGACAGGAATAATGAGAAACCTGCTGAGTGACAAATTATGGATAAGCGTAAAGTAGCTATTATCGGGGGTTCCGGTTTTATCGGAACACGCCTGGCGAAACGTCTCAGTGAGCGCGACGACCTGACGTTGGTCATCGTTGACAAGCAACCCAGCGCACATTTTCCGGCGCTCTATCAGTATGGCGATGTGACGCAGCCCCAGACCTTGCAAGAACCGCTGGCGGGCTGTGACGCCATCATTAATCTGGCGGCGGAGCATCAGGACAATGTCGATCCTATTTCGCTCTATTATCAGGTCAATGTCGAAGGCGCACGCCATGTCTGCATGACCGCCTCCGCATTGAATATCCGCCAAATCATTTTCACCTCCTCGGTTGCCGTTTACGGGTTCGTTGAACAGGAAACCGATGAAGGGGGGCGTTTCGAGCCCTTCAACCATTACGGCAAATCCAAGCTCGAAGCGGAATATGTTTATGAAGCCTGGCGCAAGGCGGATAGCGCAAACAAATTGACCATCATCCGCCCAACGGTGGTTTTCGGGGAAGGCAACCGCGGCAACGTGTATAACCTGTTCCGCCAGATCGCCAGCGGCCGATTCGTGATGATTGGCAGCGGTAATAATATGAAGTCGATGGCCTACGTTGAAAATATTGCCGCGCGGCTGGAACATGCGCTGGATCAACAGTCAACGTATCAGGTCAGCAACTACGTCGATAAACCGGACTTTAAGATGAATCAGTTGGTCGACGTTATTTCCTCTTCGCTGGGCAGAGAAAATAAGACGATTCGCATTCCCTATGCCGTAGGCATATGCGGCGCAACCGCCTTAGATGTTGTCAGTAAAATAAGTCGCAAAAAATTCCCAATCAGCCGCGTAAGAGTGCAGAAATTCTGCGCCAGAACGCAATTTAAAAGTAGTGTGCGGAATAATTTCGTGGCGCCGGTAGAACTTGATTCGGCAATCGAAAGAACCATTAAGCATGAGTTTTCTAAGAGATAACTTAACCGCACGCTGGCGTTATTTACCTATTTCCGCCGACAAGCGGATAAATCTGCATTTTTCAGGATTAATTCATGCTGACTTATATCCTGGCAGGATCAATTTTGTTTTTGTTAATAGCGCATTGGGAGCTGTAACTCAAGGGCGGTAGCGTGCTTATTCGCTGGAGGAACGATGTTATATCAACTGAGCGTGATATTTGTGCTGGCGGTCGCCTGGGTGCTTATTGCCCGCCGGGCCGCTTTGGTGGTGGGGTTGGTTGATAAGCCCAATGCGCGCAAGCAACATCTGGGGCATATTCCGCTGGTCGGCGGCATCGCCGTGTACCTGACGCTGACGCTGATGACGCTGTGGCAACCCGCCTGGCTGCCCGACAGCGCCGTCTATCTGTTGTGTGTCACGGCGCTGGTGGTGTTGGGCGTACTGGATGACCGCTTTGATCTGCCCGTGGCGCCGCGCGTCATGGTGCAGGGAGGGATCGCGCTGGCGATGATGCTGGCGGCAGGGATGCAGCTTTCCTCGCTGGGCTATGTCTGGGGCCATCAGGAAGTGATGCTCGGTTATGGCGCGCTGCTGCTTACGCCGCTGGCGGTCTGGGGGGCGATCAACGCCTACAACATGGTTGATGGCATCGATGGGCAACTGGGTGCCTTGTCCTGCGTCACCTTCGTGGCGTTGGCCATCCTGTTCGGATTGGGCGGCCGGGAAGACCTGGCGCTGTGGTGTCTGGGCCTGATCGTCGCGCTGGCGGCTTATCTGCTGTTTAACCTGAGCCTGTTCGGTGCGCGCAACAAGATCTTTATGGGAGACGCCGGCAGCATGGTGATCGGCTTCAGCGTGCTGTGGCTGGTGTTGCTGGCGACGCAGGGGCCGCAGTCGGTGATGCGCCCGGTCACCGCGCTGTGGTTGATCGCCATTCCCCTGATGGACATGGTGACCGTGATGGTGCGCCGCCTGTTGCGCCGCCAAAGCCCCTTCAAAGCGGGCCGCGATCACTTACACCATATTTTGATGCGCCGCGGGCTCAATGCACGCCAGGCGCTGGCAATGAGCACCATGCTGGCGGTGACGCTGGCCTGCGTCGGCATTTGCAGCGAAGTGTTGAAGCTGCAGGAAAGCCTGATGCTGGTGGCGTTTCTGCTCTGTTTCTGCGGTTATTTCGCCATGTTGCGTGAACCGCGCCAGGCAACGGTACTCCGCGACAACCCCAGCGTTGGCCGATAATCCTCTCTCGGGCTGCGGCAGCAGCCCGTCTATCACGGTAGCTCCATGAATCTTCATTTGGCCCTTTTGATGCCGTTGGTCTGCACCTCCGCGCTGTTGAGCGGTTGTACGGTGGTCCCCGGCTCGCATTTACCGACCAGTGGAAAAGCCATCGTCGTGCAGCAGGACGACGATTTCGATTTGAATAACCAGGTACAGGTCTATCGCATGTCGCCGATGCTGCTGCAGAAAATGCGGCGCATAGAACCGGTCGCCCGGCCGAACCCGGCGCTGGATCAGCGGTTGCAGAGTTATCAATACCGCATCGGCGTCGGCGACGTGTTGAACGTCACGGTTTGGGATCACCCCGAGTTGACCACGCCGGCCGGGCAGTACCGCAGCGCCAGCGACACCGGCAACTGGGTGCATGCGGATGGCACGATCTTTTATCCCTATATCGGGCGCGTGGCGGTGGTGGGCAAGACCGTCACCGAAGTGCGCAGCCTGATCGCCGGCCGTCTGGCGCAGTATGTGGAAAGCCCGCAGGTGGACGTCAGCATCGCCGCTTTCCGCTCGCAGAAGGCTTACGTGACCGGCGAAGTGAAAACCTCCGGCCAACAGGCGATCACCAACGTGCCGTTGACCATCCTGGACGCGATCAACGCCGCCGGCGGCCTGACGGACAACGCCGACTGGCGCAACGTGGTGCTGACCCATCAGGGCAAGGAGCGGGCTATCTCGCTGCAGGCGCTGATGCAGCGCGGCGACATCAGCCAGAACGCGCTGCTGCAGCCGGGCGACATCCTCTACATCCCGCGCAATGACGAACTGAAAGTGTTCGTGATGGGCGAGGTGGGTAAGCAAGCGACGCTGAAGATGGATCGCAGCGGCATGACCCTGACCGAAGCCCTCGGATCTTCCGAAGGGATCAGCCAGACGGTGGCGGATGCGACCGGGGTGTTCGTGATCCGGCCGAGCGGCGGTAAAACGCCGCAGCGGCTGGCGACGCTGTATCAGTTCGATCTCTCCGACGCCAGCGCGCTGGCGATGGGCGCTGAATTTCAGCTGCAACCTTACGACGTCGTGTACGTCACTGCGGCGCCGGTCGCGCGCTGGAACCGTTTGATCAGCCAGCTGGTGCCGACCATCAGCAGCTTTAACGATCTCAGCGAGGCTACCTTGCGCGTGCGCAACTGGTAACTCCGCAGGGTGAATAAGGAACAGAAGATGAAAAACAATGCGCTGTCCGTGATGGTGGCCGAACAAGATGAAAAGCTGGAGTGGGAGCGCCTGATCGGGCCGCTGTGGGATAACCGTTGGCGGATCGCCGCCGTGACCGGTTTGGCCGGCGTGCTGGGTGTTGCCTACGCCCTGCTGGCCACCCCGGTATACCAGGCCACGGCGGTGGTGCAGGTGGAGAAGCAGCTGTCCGGCGATTCGCTGCTGCGTGAAACGCTGGACAGCTCGATGGGGCAAAGTTCGGCGACGGAGGATGAGGTGACGCTGGTCAAGTCACGCTACGTGCTGGGCAAAACGGTGGACGCCCTCGGTCTGACGGTGCGCGTTAGCCCGGACTATTTCCCGGTGTTCGGCAAAGGCTTTGCCCGGCTGAGCGGCGAAAAGCCGCCGGTCCTGGACATTGCCACGCTGACGACGCCGGAGGACATGCTGGACGAAACGCTGACGCTGACGGTGCGCGACGGACAGCATTACGAATTGAGCCATGACGGCGACAAACTGTTCAGCGGTGTGGTCGGGCAGCCGGTGGCGCAGGGCGGTTGGAACATGACCGTCTCGGCGCTGGACGCGGCGCCGGGCGCCAGCTTTACCGTGGTCAAAGTCGCGCGTCAAAAAGCGGTGGACGATCTGCGTAAATACCTGGACGTGGTGCCGGGTGGCAAGGACAGCGGCATCATGACCTTTACGCTGCCGAGCGAAGATCCGCAGAATGCCGAGGCGATGCTGAAGAACATCACCGACAACTATCTGCAGCAGAACGTGGATCGCAAAACGGAAGAGACGCAGCGTATGCTGGCGTTCCTGCAAGAGCAGCTGCCGCAAACGCAAACCTCATTGAACAACGCCGAAACTCAGCTCAATCAATTCCGCCAGCAAAACGACTCGGTGGATCTGTCGCTGGAAGCCAAATCGGTGCTGGATACTCAGGTGCAGCTCGAGGCCCAGCTCAACGAGCTGACCTTCAAGGAAGCGGAGATCTCCAAGCTCTATACCCGTGTGCACCCGGCTTACCGGGCGCTGCTGGAAAAGCGCGCCACGCTGGAGGCGGAAAAGGCGCGGCTGGGTAAACAGGTGCAGACGCTGCCGAAAATGCAGCAGGAGATCCTGCGCCTCACCCGCGACGTGCAGGTGGATCAGCAGGTTTACATGCAGCTGATGAACAAGCAGCAGGAGCTGAGCATCAGCAAGGCCGGCACGGTGGGCAACGTTCGCATCATCGACGAGGCGGAAACCGCTATCCGGCCGATCAAGCCGCAAAAGGCGTTGATCGTGCTGTTGGCGCTGCTGCTGGGCGCGGCGGGCGCCGCCTCGGTCGTGCTGTTGCGCGCGGCTTTCCATCGCGGCATCAATGACATCGATACCCTGGAGAGACGGGGCATCAACGTCTACGCCACCGTGCCGCTGTCGCCGTGGCAGGTGAAGCGCAACCGCGAACAGCGTCATTTGCTGCCTAAATCCGGCGGCCGGCGCTTGCCGATCCTGGCGGTGGCCGAACCGACGGATCTGTCGGTGGAAGCGATCCGCAGCCTGCGCACCAGCCTGCATTTCGCCATGATGGAGGCCAAGAACAACATTCTGATGGTCTCCGGTGCCAGCCCGGAAAGCGGCAAGAGCTTTACCAGTACCAACCTGGCGGTGGTGGTGGCGCAGGCCGGGCAGCGGGTGCTGTTGATCGACGCCGATATGCGCAAAGGCTTCCTGCACCGCTGGCTGGCGGATGACGGGCATCAGGGCCTGTCCGACCTGCTGGTGGGCAACGTGATGGCGGAACAGGCGGTGCGGAAAACCGCCATCGCCAATCTGGACTTCGTGCCACGCGGCCAGGTGCCGCCGAACCCGTCCGAACTGCTGATGCACCGCCGTTTCGCCGATTTTCTGCGCTGGGCCGGGCAAAACTACGATCTGGTGCTGATCGATACGCCGCCGATTCTGGCGGTGACGGATGCGGCGATCGTCGGCAATCACGCCGGCACCTCGCTGCTGGTGGTGCGTTTTGAAGTCAACACCGTCAAGCAGATCGAAACCAGCATGCGCCGTTTCGAACAGAATGGGGTGGGGATCAAGGGCGTGATCCTCAACGGTATGGTGAAGAAGGCGGCAACCGACATGAGCTACTACAACTTCGCCTACCCAAGCCATCGGGAAGATAGCCCGCAGGCAGGGGAATAAGCGGGTGAAGGCCATTATCACCAATGCCCTGTGGCTGATGCTCGAACGCGTTTCGCTCAGCCTGTCCGGCATCTTCGTCTCCATTTACGTTGCGCGCTATCTGGGGCCCGCGCAGTTTGGCGCGCTCAACTATCTGTTGGCGACGATTGCCATCGTGGTGCCACTGGTACAGTTGGGCGCCGACAGCATCATTTTCAACCGCGTCGCCCGCCGACAACCGAGCGGCATTCGCCTGATGCTGGCGTCAATACGCCTGCGCCGTTGGCTGTTCCTGGCGGTGACGCTGCCGATACTGACATGGAGCTATTTCAGCCAATCGCCCGCCAGCCAACTGATGACGCTGTTGCTGCTTGTCAGCGCCTATTTCTCGATTCAGGACGTGTACAAGATTTATTACGATGCCCGCCTGCAGTCGAAACGCAATACGCTGATCAACAACCTGGCGCTGCTGCTGTCGATCGGGCTGCGGCTGGCGCTGGTGAGCGCCGCGCTGCCGCTGGTGTGGTTCGCGGTGCCCTACATCCTCAGCAGCGCCGTCCCTTACCTGGCGCGCCTCTGGTTATTCCGTGGCGAAGCTGCGGCCTCGCCGCGGGTTACGCCGCGCCAGGCCGGGCGCTATGGCCGTTATTTGCTCAAGGTGGGCCTGCCGCTGGCCATCTCCAGCCTGTCGATAGTGATCTATACCCGCATCGATCAAATCATGCTGGGCAATCTGGTCGGCGAGCAGGCGGTAGGCTGGTTCAGTGCCGCCACCACCCTCAGCCAAGGCTGGGTGTTCGTGCCGATGGCGCTGATCACCTCGTTGATGCCGGGCATTGCCAGCTGTCGCGATCCGTTGGAGCAGGAATACCGTATCCGGGTGCTTTATCTGGTGGTCTTGGGCCTGTCGTTGCCGGTGTTGCTGGGCCTGTGGTGGTTCGCCCACCCGGCCATTGCGCTGCTGTACGGTGCCGCTTTCCAACCGGCCGCCAGCATCCTGGCCATTTGTACGCTGACCTCGCTGTTCTCGGTCATGGGGACGGTTTCGTACCGTAGCATCGTGCTGTTCGCCGGCTATCGCTTTATCGCCATCAAGATGCCGTTGGTGGCCGTGGCGAACGTGGTGATGAATCTGCTGCTGATCCCGCGCTACGGCCTGATCGGTGCGGCGGTGTCTACGCTGCTGGCGGAATTCATTTCGTTCTTCGTGCTGAACAGTTTATTCCGTGGCGGAAAAATTACCCGACTGCAGCTGACCTGTTTTTACTGCTTGCCGCGTCTTGTCAGCAAATTAAGGAGAGAACATGTTAAACATCCTGGTTAAAAACATTTCCAAACGCCTGCCCGATGCCTGGCACCATCAGGTTAAATACGCGCTCTATTTCAAGAAGCTGCCGCACCTGTCAAAACCGACCGGCTTCAGCGAAAAGATCATGCGTCGCAAAATTTATCCGCGCAGCATCTACACCACCTTGTCGGACAAGTTCAAGGTACGTGAATTTATCGCCGGTCTGTGGGGCGAGGAGTATCTGGTGGAGCTGTATGCGCATGGCACTGAGCTCAGCTACGACATGTTCAGGCAATTGCCCAACGCCTTCGTGCTGAAGGCCAACCACGGCAGCGGTTATAACCGGTTGGTGTTCGACAAGCAGCAGGTGAGCTACGCGGAGTTGTACGATCTCAGCAACGCGTGGATGCGCAGCAACTTTTACGAGCAGAGTCGCGAAAAGCATTATCTGGATATCGAACCCTGCATCATGGTGGAGCGCCTGTTGCTGGATGGCGAGCAGGTGCCGAACGATATCAAGTTTCATTGTTTTAACGACAATCATGAAATTCGCATGTTCATCCAGGTGGACTATCAGCGTTTCGGCACTCATCGGCGCGATATTTTCGATATCGACTGGAACCGCACCGAAATCCGTATCAGCTTGCCGAATGCCGACGAACCGATGCCGCGCCCTACGCGGCTGGACGAAATGACGCGTTTGGCACGCCAGACAGCGCAGCAGTTCTCTTATGTCCGCGTGGATTTCTACCAGGTCGGCGAGAAGGTGTATTTCGGTGAGTTAACGTTTACGCCTGGCGCGGGGTTAAGCAAGCTGATGCCGAAAAACATTGAGCAGGAATGGGGCAGTTATTTTACTGAGTAAACACTTATGCAAAGAGTCGCCTCCAATTTTCAAATGCATGCCAACGCCGGTTATAATCAGTCGCGGGATTTAGTCAATCAATCCATCGTATTGACCTTTCTGCTGCTGTTTTTCGTGAAAACCTTCCTGACCTCGGGATCGTTCAACAGCGAGCTGATTAATAAAACCGTGATGGGGCTTAATGGCCTGATGTTGCTCTATGTCGGTTATGCATTTTTTATCGCTACGCTGGCGGAAAAAACGGTTGCGGGTTTTTTGGCTCTGTTGTTTCTGGTTAATATTGCCACCGGGCATGGGGATTATCTGTTTGGCGCGGTATTCAGCACGGCGGTGATCATTTTATTTCGCCGCATCGACATGGGACGTGGCGCTGAAATGTTTGCCATCGCCTTTGTGGTGGCAGGGTTGCTGATGGTCATTCCCTATAGCTTTTACACCAATGGGTTTGTTTATCTTGATGAACGTTACGGCAACAGATTAACGCTGGGTTTCGATAACCCGAATACCCTGGCGTATTATTCTTTTGCCTTGTTCGCCACGCTGCTGTGCCTGATCGACCATGCGAAACTAACGCGTGGAATGAAAAATATCGCGTCGTTGGCGGTGTCGGCGTTAATTCTCCCGGTGCTGATGTATTCCTATTCTCGCACCTGTTTTATGCTGGCGTTGTTGATGTTATTGCTATTTTGGCTGGCGCCGCTGCTGCGTGTCGCCCCCAATAGAAAAGTCTGCATCGTGCTGACGTTGGTTATTGTCGGCTTTCAATTCGCCAGCGTTATGCTCTGGGGCAGCAATCCGGCATTGGACGTCCTCTTGAACCAGGCGTTGACCGGGCGAGTCTGGTTCTCCTGGCAGATGTTTCAGGCGGTGGGGCTACCCAATCCGCTGTTCGGCATGAATATAGAACCTTATAAACCCGTCGATTTCTTCTTCATTGCCATGTTTTATTCGGCCGGTGGCCTCGCCTCTGTCGTCATGCTTTTCTGTTATTTTCACCTGTTGGGTAACATGCGCAAGCTGAGTCGGTTCATGCGCTGGGTGGTGGCGGTTTTCCTGTTAACAACGTTGACGGAAACCTATTTTTTGGTCCCGGTATTTAACGTGTCGTTATTGTTGCTTTGCCGTGGAAAAGAAATGATAAATTCTAAATTAGAGGGTTAAGAAATGGATTTCTCGATCGTGATCCCTATTTACAATAGTGCACGCTATCTGCCTAAAACTCTGAAGCGGGTTTTCAACGCTTGCCAGGGGTTCGACTATCAGGTGATTTTGGTTGATGATTGCTCTGACGAGGATGATATCAAATATATTCGCCAGATAGCAGCAACCAATAGCAATGTGATGCTGCACGAGAAAAAAAAGAAGAGCAATGCGGCGGTATCGCGTAACTTAGGCATCAAGTTGGCGCAATCGGAGATCGTGTTTTTTCTCGATTCCGATGATTACTTCACAACCAACTATATTATCCGCCGCATGAATAAACATGAAGATCGCCATATTGATATTATCTTCGGTAACTATGCGGAGGTGAGCGGCGATTCGGTACGTGACTTCAACTTCCACTACAAATCCGGTTCTTCCGGCGAAGATTTTCTTTTTCTGGAAATGGGCGATATTCGTTCATCCACCATCAGCATACGTAAAAAAAGCGATCGCCGCTTTTTATTTCCCGAGTTCCTCAATAAGCATCAGGATTGGGGCTTTTTGGTCAATGCCACCAATTTGGGCGCGCATGTGGCGCACGACGCCGGCGGAGGGGTGTTTCTCGACGTAGGGCGCTACGGGCGCATGACGGCGAAGCTTAATCTGGAGGCCAGCGATCGCTTTATCAATACCTTCCTCAGCCCCAGCGATCGCCATATCAGCGGATTCGCCTGCAAGCACCTGCTGGCCTCGCTGTATTCGGAGAACGCCCAGGCGTTCAATTATTACTCGTCGCGCATCGTGCGGCGCAGCCTGAGCGGCAAGTTCAAGATGATCAAATGGTATGGCGATTGTCTGGCGCGGTTGGGGTTGTTCTCGGTGGGCGGCCGGCTGCTGCGCAATGTACGCCAGGGATTCAGGAGATGATATGCAACCACGCAAGGTAATCATCGTTATCGAAAATATAGCGGGAAAGGGCGGAACTGAACGGGTCGCCAGCGGTTTGGCCAATGCGCTGGCGCGTCTGCCGGGTTACGAGGTGGCGCTGTTTTCGCTGTTTGGCGAGCGGAGCTTCTTTCCGCTGGCGAACGACGTCCGGCTGCGCTGCGGCGGCGGCGATTCGCTGTTCTGGCCATGGCGGCTGGCGATGGCCCTGCGGCGTGAACGCGCGGACGTGATCATTACCGTTTCCATGGGGAAACTGTCGGTGGTGATGACGCCTTTTCTGCGTTTGTTCTGTGCCCGCAGCCGGCTGCTGTTGAGTGAACACGTCAGCTTTCACCAGTACCCGCGCGTATTTAAGTGGTTGAAGTTGCTGGTTTACCGGCTGTGTGACCGCGTGATTTTCCTGACGCGGCAAGATAGCGACGCCATCGCTCGCTGGGTGGGGGCCGGAAAATGCCGGGTGATCGAGAACGTTTCACCATTCGGCACGCAGGCGCCGACACCGACGCTGCAGAAAAAAGTGGCGCTGGCGGTGGGGCGATTGAGCAATCAGAAAGGCTTCGATCGTCTGATCGCGTTGTGGCGAGGAGTGGCGGCGCAGGCGCCGGATTGGCGGCTGCTGATTATTGGCGACGGTCCGGAGCGCGACACATTGCGGCGGCAGATTGAAGACGCCGGGTTGGAGCGGCAAGTGAACCTGCTGCCGGCCACCGCCGACGTGGCGGCCTATTATCGCCAAGCCAGCCTGTATCTGATGACTTCTCGCTATGAAGGGTTGCCGATGGTGCTGATCGAAGCCATGAGTTTCGGCCTGCCGCTGGTGGCCTACGACTGCAAGACCGGCCCGGCCGAGTTGATAGACGATGGCGTCAACGGCTATCTGGTGCCCGATGACGACGCCGCCGCCTTCAGCGAAGGGGTGATCAAACTGATGCTCGATCCGGGTTTGCGCGAGCACTTTTCTCTCGCCGCGTTAGAGAAGTCCCGTCGTTTTTCTCCCGAACGTATTTATCCCGAGTGGCAACAGCTCACCGAGTGAGGACAGAATGGAAAAGATATCCGTGATAATGCCGGCCTACAATGCGGCGCACTCTATTAAAGAGTCGATTCTAGGCGTGCTGAATCAGCGATTTACCGATTATCACCTGTATGTGATCGATGATGCGTCCACCGACGATACTGCTGAGGTGGTGCGGCCGTTTATCCACGATCGCCTCACCTACATACGCAATGAGCATAACCAGGGCGTGGCGGAAACGCGCAACATCGGCATTGAGGCGGCGAAGGGTGACTATATCGCCTTCTGCGACAGCGATGACGTATGGCTCCCCAACAAGCTGTCGCGCCAGGCGAGCATTTTGCAAACCCGCCGCTACGACGTGGTGTGTTCCCATTATTACACCTTCGAAGACGACCTGAAGTTGATCAAAAACACCCGGGGTGCGGATGAGCTTATTGGCTATCAGGACATGTTGAAAAGCAACTGGATCGGCAATCTCACCGGCATTTACAACCAGAAGCGCATCGGTAAGGTGTATCAGCAAAAAGTGGGTCATGAGGACTATTTGATGTGGCTGGCGGTGCTGCAGAAGGCGCGTAACGGCCTGGCCTACTGCATTCCCGAACCGCTGGCCTGTTACCGATTGTCTACCCATTCGCTGTCGGGCAACAAAATCCGCGCCGCGGACTGGCAATGGCGGATTTACCGTCAGCATTTGGGGCTGTCTTACCAGAAATCCTGCTATCTGTTCGCCACTTATCTGTTCAACGCCGTGGTGAAAAGGAAATGACCATGAAGGGGATGTATCAGATGGCGGCTCTGGGCTGTTGCGCCTGGTGGAGCGCTTCGGCTCTGGCGCAAAGCTGCCAACCCAATCTGTTGGCCAACCCCGGCTTTGAGCAGGGGCTTAGCGGCTGGCGTGCGCAGGGCGCACAGGCCGACGGCGATGCGCACAGCGGCCGTGGCAGTCTGCGTTATGACAATGCAGATGCCGCGCAGTACCGCACCTTCAGTCAGATGCTGCGGGTTGCGCCCGGGCAGACGATCGATTTCGGCGTCTGGCTCAAGACCCATGGCGTACGCGGGCAAAGCCGCGACGGCGGCGCCGGGGTTTATCTGCAGAGCTTCGATGCGCAGGGGCGCTTTCTGGAAGGCAGCTATCCGGCAGGGGTGACCGGCGACAGCGGCTGGCGGCAGGTGAGCGCCAGCTATACCGTGCCGCCGCAGGCGGCGCGAGTCACTTTTGGCGTCTATCTGCGCAAGGGGAGCACCGGTACCGCCTGGTTTGACGACGCCTATGCGTGTGCTCGAGCGTCTACGCCGGCGTTGTATCAGCTCGGCGCGTCGGCGCAGGGGAAGGTCGACACGCTGTTGGTCACTCCGCAGCCGCAGCGTTTGCAAGTCGACAGCGAATTGCTCAATGCCGAGGGGCAGGTTGTTCACCGTAGCCGCGACCGTTATCAGGTTGAAGGGCAGCGCCGGATCGAATACCCACTGCCGACCGGCCCGGCCCAGGGGGAATACCGCCTGCGTCAGCAGGTCACCGGGCAGCAATCCCAGCCGGCACAGGGCAGCGAGCTGTCTTTTCGCGTCGGGCAGCCTGCGGCCAAAGTGGCGATCGACAGCGAAGGCTTTACCGTACGCGGTGGTCAACGGCTTTTCCCGTTGGGTATTTACGCCAACGTGGCTACCGATGAGCATTTGGCGCGCATCGCATCGGCGGGATTCAACACGGTGCTGAATTATGAATATGGGGAGAAGAAAGATCCTTACGCCTTTTTCCGCAACGCACGCCAGCGCGGGCTGCTGGTGATTTACTCCGTCAAAGATCAGTACCGCGGCAGCCGCTTCGCGCCGCCCGCGCGCGGTGGCGATTACGCGGCGCTGACGGCCTGGTACGTGCAGCGCTTGCGCTCTCAGCCCAACCTGCTCGCCTGGTACATCAACGATGAGCTGGGGCCGGAATATCTCGATAAGATCGAGGAAAAAAACCTGCAAATAAAGCAGCTTGACGGCGATCATCCCACCTTCCAGGTGTTGAACAAAACCGGGGAGTTGGACGCTCACTTCAACAGCAGCGACATTTTGGCGACCGACCCTTACCCGGTGGGGAACGATAGCGATCTGACGCGCACCACGCGTTATACCGAACTCACGGTGCAGGCCGCCCGCCAGGCGCGTGGGGCCTGGGTGGTGATGCAAATCATGGATCACGCCGCTTATGACGCCCGCCGTAAGCCACATCCGCCGTCAGAGGCGGAAATCCGCAACCAGGCCTGGCAGGCGTTGATCGGCGGCGCCAAGGGGCTGTTGTTTTATTCCTATACCGATCTGTTTTACAAGCGCAAAACCGGCCGCTTCGACCAACGGGAGTTTGACGCCACCTGGCGCGGTGTGGCTGCCGTGTCGCAGCAAATCGCCGCTTTCACCCCTTATCTGCTGACGGGAAAATCGACGCCGCTGGCGGGAAGCGATCCGCAAATGCCGGCGCGGATGTTTATTCTGGGCGATCGCGCCTTGCTGCTGGTAGCCAATCCTTACTATCGAGAGGGAAGCACCCGGTTGCGCCTTCCGGCGGGCTGGCGGCAGCAGGAAGGGGGGGCGGAGATCGCGCTGGCGTTGCCCGCCGTGGGCACCGCGACGCTGTGGCTCCAGCGCTGAATGCGTCGAGTTAACGTCACGCGGGAGGTCTCTCCCGCGTCCTACCCCCAAATACCCCGCCTTGCCTCCCTTCCGCCAGCCTTTGTCATGACAGCCTCTTTTATTCATTTAAATTCAATCGATTAACATCATATCCCGCACCTATACTTTGGTGGTATTTCTCACCCGATACGCGCGTCGCCTCCCGCTTTCTCTTGATCGCAATCAATTTGCCGCCGGTTGGCCGTCAGTAGGCTGGCGGCAGATTGAGCATGTCTTCTTATAACGACAAGAGCCTTCAGGAGCATTCCGGATGAGCAAATTTTTAGACCGTTTCCGCTATTTCAAGCAGTTGGCGGAGCCTTTTTCTGGCGATCACGGCCAGACCTTGAACACCAACCGCGACTGGGAAGACGGCTACCGCAGCCGTTGGCAGCACGACAAAGTGGTGCGTTCTACCCACGGCGTGAACTGTACCGGTTCCTGCAGTTGGAAGATCTACGTGAAGAATGGCCTGGTGACCTGGGAAACCCAGCAAACCGACTACCCGCGCACCCGGCCCGATCTGCCCAACCATGAACCGCGCGGCTGCCCGCGCGGCGCCAGCTACTCCTGGTACCTGTACAGCGCCAACCGGCTGAAATACCCGCTGATGCGCAAGCGTCTGCTCAAGCTGTGGCGCGAGGCGAAAGCGCAGCACAGCGATCCCGTCGCGGCCTGGGGCTCTATCGTCGGCGATGCGGAAAAAGCCAAAAGCTACAAGGTGGCGCGCGGCCGCGGCGGCTTCGTCCGCTCCAGCTGGCAGGAGGTCAATGAACTGATCGCCGCCGCCAACGTCTATACCGCCAAAACCTTCGGCCCGGACCGTATCATCGGCTTCTCGCCGATCCCGGCGATGTCGATGGTGTCCTACGCCGCCGGCGCCCGCTACCTGTCGCTGATCGGCGGCGCCTGCCTGAGCTTCTACGACTGGTATTGCGATCTGCCGCCGGCCTCGCCGATGACCTGGGGCGAGCAGACCGACGTGCCGGAATCCGCCGACTGGTACAACTCCTCCTACATTATCGCCTGGGGCTCCAACGTGCCGCAGACGCGCACTCCGGACGCCCACTTCTTTACCGAAGTGCGTTACAAGGGCACCAAAACCGTGGCGGTGACGCCGGACTACGCCGAAGTCGCCAAGCTGTGCGACCACTGGCTGAATCCGAAGCAGGGCACCGACAGCGCGATGGCGCTGGCGATGGGCCACGTGATGCTGAAAGAGTTCCATCTCGATCGCGAAGTCGGCTACTTCCGCGACTACGTGCGCCGCTATACCGACATGCCGATGCTGGTGCTGCTGGAAGCGCGTGAAGGCGGCCATTACGCCGCCGGCCGCCTGCTGCGCGCCGCCGATCTGGTGGACGGGCTGGGCCAGGAAAACAACCCCGAGTGGAAAACCGTCGCTATCGACAGCCGCAGCGGCGATCTGGTGGCGCCGCAGGGCTCCATCGGCTTCCGCTGGGGCGAGAAGGGCAAGTGGAACCTGGAACAGCGCGAGGGCAAGTCGCAACAGGAAGTCGAGCTGCAGCTCAGCCTGTTGGGCATGCATGACGACGTGGCCGAGGTGGGCTTCCCGTACTTCGGCGGCGCGGACAGCGAGCATTTCAACAGCGTGGCGCTGGACGAGATCCTGCTGCACAAGCTGCCGGTGAAACGCCTGCAGCTGGCGGACGGCAGCGAAGCGCTGGTGACCAGCGTGTATGACCTGCAGCTTGCCAATTACGGTCTGGAACGCGGGCTGGGCGACGCCAACTGCGCCGCCGACTATGACGAGGTCAAGGCCTACAGCCCGGCCTGGGCCGAGCAGATCACCGGCGTGTCGCGTCACAACATCATCCGCATTGCCCGCGAGTTCGCGGAAAACGCCGAGAAAACCCACGGCCGTTCGATGATCATCGTCGGCGCCGGCGTCAACCACTGGTACCACATGGACATGACCTACCGCGGCCTGATCAATATGCTGATCTTCTGCGGTTGCGTCGGCCAGAGCGGCGGCGGCTGGGCGCACTACGTCGGCCAGGAAAAACTGCGGCCGCAAACCGGCTGGCTGCCGCTGGCGTTCGGCCTCGACTGGCAGCGCCCGCCGCGCCACATGAACAGCACCTCGTTCTTCTACAACCATTCCAGCCAATGGCGCTATGAAACCGTCGGCACCGACGAGCTGCTGTCGCCGCTGGCGGACAAGTCGCGCTTCGGCGGCAGCCTGATCGACTTCAACGTGCGCGCCGAGCGCATGGGCTGGCTGCCGTCGGCGCCGCAGCTGGGCACCAACCCGCTGCGCCTGGCGGAGCAGGCCCGTGCGGCCGGTCAGTCGCCGGTCGAGTTCACCGTCGATAGCCTGAAAAACGGCACGCTGGGCTTCGCCGCCGAGCAGCCGGACAATCCGCAGAATTTCCCGCGCAACCTGTTTGTCTGGCGCTCCAACCTGCTGGGCTCCTCCGGCAAGGGCCATGAGTACATGCTCAAATACCTGTTGGGCACCGAAAACGGCATTCAGGGGAAAGATCTCGGCCAGCAGGGCGGCGTGAAGCCGCAGGAAGTGGAATGGCGCGAGCAGGGCGGCGAAGGCAAGCTGGATCTGGTGGTGACGCTCGATTTCCGCATGTCGAGCACCTGCCTGTACTCCGACGTGGTGCTGCCGACCGCCACCTGGTACGAAAAAGACGACATGAACACCTCCGACATGCACCCGTTCATCCATCCGCTGTCGGCGGCGGTCGATCCGGCCTGGGATTCGAAGAGCGACTGGGAGATCTACAAGGGCATCGCCAAGGCCTTCTCCGAGGTGTGCGTCGGCCATCTGGGTCAGGAAACCGACGTGGTGACCCTGCCTATCCAGCACGATTCCGCCGCCGAACTGGCGCAGCCTTACGGCGTGCAGGACTGGAAGAAAGGCGAGTGCGATCTGATCCCGGGCAAAACCGCGCCGCACATCATCGCGGTGGAACGCGATTACCCGGCCACCTACGAGCGTTTCACCTCGCTGGGACCGCTGCTGGACAAACTGGGCAACGGCGGCAAGGGCATCAGCTGGAACACCCAAACCGAAGTCGACTTCCTCAAGCAGCTTAACTACGTCAAGGCCGACGGCCCGGCGGCGGGGCGGCCGAAGATTGAGAGCGCAATAGACGCGGCGGAAGTGATCCTGTCGCTGGCGCCGGAAACCAACGGCCAGGTGGCGGTAAAAGCCTGGGAGGCCCTGAGCAACGTCACCGGCCGCGATCACCGGCATTTGGCGCTGAACAAGGAAGACGAGAAAATTCGCTTCCGCGACATTCAGGCGCAGCCGCGCAAAATCATCTCCAGCCCGACCTGGTCCGGTCTGGAAGACGAACACGTTTCCTACAACGCCTGTTACACCAACGTGCACGAGCTGATCCCGTGGCGCACCCTCAGCGGCCGTCAACAGCTGTATCAGGACCACGAGTGGATGCGCGCCTTCGGTGAAAGCCTGCTGGTATACCGGCCGCCGATCGATACCCGCGCCGCGCAGCCGTTGCTCAACAGCAAGCCGAACGGCAACAAGGAGAAGGCGCTGAACTTCCTGACGCCGCACCAGAAGTGGGGCATTCACTCCACCTACAGCGACAACCTGTTGATGCTGACGCTGTCGCGCGGCGGCCCGATCGTCTGGCTGAGCGAAGACGACGCCAAAGATCTGGGCATCGCGGACAACGACTGGATCGAGGCCTTCAACGCCAACGGTGCGCTGACGGCGCGCGCGGTGGTCAGCCAGCGTATCCCGGCCGGCATGACCATGATGTACCACGCGCAGGAGCGCATCGTGAATCTGCCGGGCTCGGAGATCACCAGCCAGCGTGGCGGCATCCACAACTCGGTGACCCGCGCCTGTCCGAAGCCGACCCACATGATCGGCGGCTATGCGCAGCTGGCCTACGGCTTCAACTACTACGGCACCGTCGGCTCCAACCGCGACGAGTTCGTGGTGGTGCGCAAGATGAACCGCATTGATTGGTTGGACGACGAAGGCAACGACTACGCGCAGGGCAGTCAGCAGGAGAACAGCAAATGAAAATTCGTTCGCAAGTCGGCATGGTGCTGAATCTGGACAAGTGCATCGGTTGCCACACCTGTTCGGTCACCTGCAAAAACGTCTGGACCAGCCGTGAAGGTATGGAATACGCCTGGTTCAATAACGTGGAAAGCAAGCCCGGCGTCGGGTATCCGCACGCCTGGGAAGATCAGGAAAAATGGAAGGGCGGCTGGATACGTAAAATCAACGGCAAGCTGGAACCGCGCATGGGCAACCGCGTCGGCGTGCTGGCGAAAATCTTCGCCAACCCGGACGTGCCGGCGCTGGACGACTACTACGAGCCGTTCGATTACGACTACCAGCATCTGCATACCGCCAAACAGGGCAAGCACCAGCCGGTGGCTCGCCCGCGCTCGCTGATCACCGGCCAGCGCATGAACAAGATCGAAAGCGGCCCTAACTGGGAGGAGATCCTCGGCGGGGAGTTCGAAAAACGCTCGCAGGACAAGAATTTCGACAACCTGCAGAAGGCGATGTACGGCCAGTTCGAAAACACCTTCATGATGTACCTGCCGCGCCTGTGCGAACACTGCCTCAACCCGGCCTGCGTCGCCACCTGCCCGAGCGGGGCGATCTACAAGCGCGGCGAAGACGGCATTGTGCTGATCGACCAGGACAAGTGCCGCGGCTGGCGCATGTGCCTGACCGGCTGTCCGTACAAGAAAATCTACTTCAACTGGAAGAGCGGCAAGTCCGAGAAGTGCATCTTCTGCTACCCGCGCATCGAAGCCGGGCAGCCGACGGTCTGTTCGGAGACCTGCGTCGGCCGCATTCGCTACCTCGGCGTGCTGCTGTACGATGCCGACCGCATCGAGCAGGCGGCGGCGGTGGAGAACGACAAGGATCTGTACCAGAGCCAGCTCGATATCTTCCTCGATCCGCATGATCCGAAGGTGATTGCTCAGGCGCTGGCGGACGGTGTGCCGCAGGGCGTCATTGAAGCTGCCCAGCAGTCGCCGGTGTACAAAATGGCGATGGACTGGAAGCTGGCGCTGCCGCTGCACCCGGAATACCGCACGCTGCCGATGGTGTGGTACGTGCCGCCGTTGTCGCCGATTCAGTCCGCCGCCGACGCCGGCGAGCTGGCGCACAGCGGCGTGCTGCCGGACGTCGAAAGCCTGCGCATTCCGGTGCAGTATCTGGCGAACCTGCTGACCGCCGGCGATACCGAACCGGTGCTGCTGGCGCTGAAGCGCATGCTGGCGATGCGCCACTACAAGCGGGCGGAAACCGTCGACGGCGTGGTGGACACCAGTGCGCTGGAACAGGTCGGGTTGAGCGAAGCGCAGGCGCAGGAGATGTACCGCTACCTGGCGATCGCCAACTATGAAGATCGCTTCGTGGTGCCGTCGAGCCACCGCGAGCTGGCGCGCGAAGCCTTCCCGGAAAGCAAAGGCTGCGGTTTCAGCTTCGGCGACGGCTGCCACGGCAGCGACGGCAAGTTCAACCTGTTCAACAGCCGCCGTATCGACGCCATCGACGTGACCGCGAAAACCGCGCGGCCGGAGGATGCCTCATGATCAGCCTGAAAGTGATCGCCCGCCTGCTGGATTACCCGGAGCAGGTCCTGTTTGACCATCAGCAGGCGCTCATCGAAGCGCTGGAGCCGGCCAGCGAGCTGGATCTGCACCACAGCGCGCAGCTGATTCTGTTTATCCGCCGCCTGTGCGCCCGCCCGCTGCTGGACGTGCAGGCCGACTATTGCGAGCTGTTCGATCGCGGCCGCGCCACCTCGCTGCTGCTGTTTGAGCACGTGCACGGCGAGTCGCGCGATCGCGGTCAGGCGATGGTTGACCTGATGACGCAGTACCGCGCCGCCGGGCTCGAGATCGACAGCCGCGAGCTGCCGGATTTCCTGCCGCTGTATCTGGAGTATCTGGCCAGCCGCAGCGCGGCGCAGGCGCGGGAAGGGCTGCAGGACATCGCGCCGATCCTGGCGCTGCTGGGCGCGCGCCTGCAACAGCGCGAAAGCCCGTATGCGGTGCTGTTCGATCTGCTGCTGGCGCTGTCCGGCAGCGAGATGCAGGCCCAGACGCTGGAGCCCCAGGTGGCGCAAGAGGCACGTGACGATACACCGCAGGCGCTGGATGCGGTGTGGGAAGAGGAGCAGGTCAAGTTTCTCGGCGAACAGGGCTGCGCCTCCGCCCAGCAGGCGGCGCACCAGCGGCGCTTCGCCGGCGCGGTGGCACCACAGTATCTGGACCTGACGGATGCGTTAACCGGAACCAAAGGACGCTAATCATGCAATTTTTGAATCAGTTCTTCTTCGATATCTACCCTTATCTGGCCGGCGCGGTATTCCTGATCGGCAGCTGGTTGCGTTACGACTACGGGCAGTACAGCTGGCGCGCCGGCTCCAGCCAGATGCTGGATAAAAAGGGCATGCGGCTGGCGTCCAACCTGTTTCACATCGGTATTATCGGCATCTTCGTGGGCCACTTCCTCGGCATGCTGACGCCGCACTGGATGTATGAGGCCTTCCTGCCGATCGACGTGAAGCAGAAGCTGGCGATGATCGCCGGCGGCGCCTGCGGCCTGATGACGCTGATCGGCGGCGCGCTGTTGCTGAAGCGCCGGTTGACCAACCCGCGGGTGCGCGCCACCAGCAGCTTCGCCGACATCATGATCCTGACGTTGCTGGTGGTGCAGGTGTGCCTCGGTCTGCTGACCATTCCGTTCTCCGCCCAGCATATGGACGGCAGCGAAATGATGAAGCTGGTGGCCTGGGCGCAGGCGGTGGTGACCTTCCACGCCGGCGCCTCTGTGCACCTGGAAGGCGTGGCGATTATCTTCAAGCTGCACATGGTGCTGGGCATGACGCTGTTCGTGCTGTTCCCGTTCTGCCGCCTGGTGCATATCTGGAGTGCGCCGGTAGAGTATCTGACCCGCCGCTACCAGCTGGTGCGCAACCGCCGCTGAGCCTGACCCCGCCGCCGCCGATCGCCAGCGGCGGCGCTATTCCGATAATTCCCCTCCCGTCTGCCCATTCTCGCCGCCTTGCCGTAAACTGAATATCTCAGTAATGTTACGCTTATGCTTCCGCCGACGGATGTCGGCCCGCGCCAGCTGATAACAAGAGATACCGCCTTGATGAAAGGCCTTTTGGGACATAAAAACCGGGGATGATCCGCATAGCCTTTGCGCCGTGCGGGAGAATCGCTTTATGGATAGTCAGGTTAATCAATAACAATAATGACCACACAATGTCGCTCACCCGAGCTGTTGCCTCTGAAAATCATTGCCACCGGGGCCGCGTTGCCGCCCAACCGCGTGGCCTCCTCTACGCTCGATGCCCGCCTGGGGAAACCGGCCGGCTACGTTGAAAAACGCTCGGGCATCGTTTACCGCTATCACGCCGCCGACGACGCCAGCCAGGCCGATCTCGCCGCCGCCGCGCTGCAAGACGCGCTGGCCCGCAGCGCCATTCCGGCAGCCTCCATTGACCTTTTGATCTCCGCCTCGGCGATAGCGGTGCAGGCGCTGCCGTGCACCGCCGCGCATATTCTCAAGGTTGCCGGGCTGGCACCGGGTACGCCGGGCTTCGACATCAACAGCAGCTGCGTCAGCTTTATCTCTGCGCTGCAGGTGGCGGCGGGGCTGTTGAACGCCGGGACGTATCGGCGTATCGCCATCGTCTCGGCGGATCTCGCTTCGCGCGGCATCGACTGGCAGCACGAAGAGTCGTCGCTGATCTTCGGCGACGGCGCCGCCTGCGCCATCGTGGAGCGCGGCGACGGCGCCAGCGGCATCCTCGCCAGCCTGGTGGAAACCTATCCCGCCGGCAGCGAACTGTGCGAGATCCGCGCCGGCGGCACGCGCCGCAACCCGCGCGCCGGCATGTGCGAGCAAGACTTCCTGTTTCATATGCAGGGCAAGCCGCTGTTCCGTCAGGCGTCGGCGCTGATTGAGGACTACCTCGACCGGCTGCTGAGCGCCAGCGGCTTGACTCTGGGGCAGATCGCCACCGTGGTGCCGCACCAGGCCAGCCATTTGTCGCTCGAACATATGCGCAAACGGCTGCACGTCTCCAGCGAGGCGCTGGTGGACATCTACCGCCATCACGGCAACCAGGTGGCGGCTTCTATCCCGACCGCGCTGCATGCCGCCGTGACCACCGGGCGCTTCAACCCCGGCCAGCCGGTGATGCTGATCGGCACCGCCGCCGGGCTGGCGCTGGCCGGCATGGTGTTGCTGCCATGAGGGTGCTGGTGACCGGGGCGACCAGCGGGCTGGGGCGCAACGCGGCGGAGTGGTTGCTGGAAGCCGGGCATCAGGTGCGCGCCACCGGCCGCGATGAGCGGGCCGGCGAAGCGTTGCGCCAGCTGGGCGCCGAATTTTACTCGCTCGATCTGGCGCAGGCCACGCCGCAGCAGTGCCGGGAGCTGGTAACCGACTGCGAGTGGGTGTGGCACTGTGCGGCCAAGTCTTCGCCCTGGGGCAGCAAAGCGGAATTTCACCGCATCAACGCCGCAGCGACGGACAAGCTGGCGGAGGCGGCCGGGCGCTGCGGCGTGCGGCGCTTCGTGCATATCTCCACGCCGGCAATCTACTTCGATTTTCAGCCGCATTACGATCTTGATGAGGGTTATCGCGCCCGGCGCTTCGCCAACCACTATGCCGCCAGCAAGCACGCCGCCGAGCAGCGGCTGTTGGCGCAGGCGAAGATCTACCCGCAAACCACCTATATTATGCTGCGGCCGCGCGGCCTGTTTGGCCCGCACGATAGGGTGATCGTGCCGCGGCTGTTGCAACAGCTCGAACGCGATCGCGGCGTGCTGCGGCTGCCCGGCGGCGGGCAGGCGTTGCTGGATCTGACCTTTGCTCCCAACGTGGTGCACGCCATGGAGCTGGCCAGCCGGCAACGCGGATTGCCGTCCGGCGCCGTGTACAACATCACCAACCACCAACCGCAGCGGCTGGCGGAGATGCTGGATGCGCTGCTGCGCCAGGAGCTGGGGCTGCGTTACCGGCTGCAGGCCGTGCCGTATCCGCTGCTGCAGGCGCTGGCCGGCGGCATGGAGTTGTGGGCAAGCCTGAGCGGCAAGGAACCGCTGCTGACGCGCTACAGCGTGGCGGCGGTGCATTTTGACATGACTCTGAGCCAGACTCGCGCG
Organism: Serratia sp. A07; assembly: GCF_058725505.1. Lineage (NCBI taxonomy): Bacteria > Pseudomonadati > Pseudomonadota > Gammaproteobacteria > Enterobacterales > Yersiniaceae > Serratia > Serratia sp. A07. Next base: position 113,442 of record NZ_JBZXDO010000001.1, on the reverse strand, counting down.
ATCGAAGAGCTGGGCTATCGGCCGCGTTACTCGATGGAGGAGGGGATCCGCCTGACCGGCGAGTGGCTGCGGCAGCAAGGAGGCATACCGCATGGCTAAGGTCACCGTATTTGAAGTGGGCTATTGCACGCATATCGGCTGTATGGCGCTGCGCGGCGCCGGGTTCCGGGTGTGTAAATTCCCGGCGCGCGCCTATCTGCTGGAGGTGGGGCAGCGCCGCTGGCTGTGGGATACCGGCTACGCGCATTATTTTCAGCAGCACACGCAGTCGGGGGTATTCAGCCTTTACCGCCGCATGACGCCGGTCTATTTCGATCCCGCCGAGTCGTTGGCGCATCAGCTGCGCGAAGCCGGTTACGCCGAAGGCGACATCCAGGCGCTGATCGTCTCGCATTTTCACGCGGATCACATCGCCGGGCTGCAGGATTTCAGCCACCTCGACTTTATTTGCTCCGGCGAAGGCTGGCAGCAAACCCGTGGGCTGCGCGGTTTCGCGGCACTCAAGCGCGCCTTTATTCCCGGCCTGATCCCGGCGGATTTCGAGAGCCGTCTGCAGTTTATGGAGGCTTTTCCCTCGGTGGCGTTGCCCGCGCTGCTGGCGCCGTTCGATCGCGGTTACGCGCTGCCGGGCAGCGAGGGGCAGATCGTGCTGGTGCCGCTGCCGGGGCATGCGGCCGGCCATATCGGCGCCTTTATTCTCACCGACGCCGGCTGGACGCTGTTGGCCAGCGACGCCGCCTGGTCGCCGCAGAGCTACCAGACGCTGCGCGGGCCTTCGCGCCTGGCCAATCTGGTGATGGACGATGCGGCGGCGTACACCCGCACGCTGGAACGGCTCAACCAGCTGTGGGCGGGCGGCCAGGTTAACATTTTGCTGTGCCACGAGGGGGACCTGTGATCCCCTTCATGACCTTGTGGCACTATTTCCGCGCCCGGCGCCTGCGCTTTGGCGATCGTGCGGCGCTGGAGGCGCATCAGGCCCGGCAGCTCGCGGGCTTTGCCCGCCGGGTGCTGAGCAAGAGCCCCTATTTTCAGCGCTTCAGCCGCCGCCCGTTCGCCGAATGGCCGCAGATGGACAAGGCGCTGATGATGGCGCAGTTTGACCGGATGAATACCGCCGGGCTGAGCCGAGAGGCGGTGCTGGCCTGCGCGCAGCGCAGCGAGGCGGATCGCGATTTCACGCCGAAGATCGGGCGCTACAGCGTCGGGTTGTCGTCTGGCACCTCCGGGCAGCGCGGCGTGTTTGTCGTCAGCCCGCGCGAACAGCAGGTGTGGGCCGGTGGCATGCTGGCGAAGATGCTGCCGGACGGGCTGTTGGCCGGCGAGCGCGTCGCCCTGTTTCTGCGGGCGGACAATAATCTCTATCACAGCGTAAACAACCGTTGGCTGAGCCTGGCGTTTTACGATCTGCTCGCGCCGTTCAGCGAGCATCTGCCCGCACTGGAACGGCAGGCGCCCAGCATCATCGTGGCCCCGGCGCAGGTGCTGCGTGCCCTGGCACTGGCGGTGCTGGCCGGGCAGGTGAAGCTGCCGGTCAAAAAAGCGATCTCGGTCGCCGAGGTGTTGGAAGAGCAGGATCGCCGCCTGCTGATGCAGGTGTTTCCGGCGGTCGGCGAAGTGTATCAGGCCACCGAGGGGTTTCTTGCCGCCACCTGCGCGCACGGCACGCTGCATCTGAACGAAGAGTTTTTGCATATCGAACCGCAGTGGATCGACGAGCAGCGTTTTACGCCGCTGATCACTGATTTCACCCGCAGCACGCAGCCGATCGTGCGTTATCGGCTGGACGATGTGCTGGTGCTGCGCAAGGAACCCTGTCCGTGCGGGCAACCGACGCGGGCGATTGCGCGTATCGAAGGGCGGCGCGACGATCAGCTGATGTTACCCGATGCGCAGCGGCAGCCGCAGGCGGTGTTCGCCGATGCCTGCAGCCGGACGATCGCCAATGCGTTGCCGCTGACCAGCGATTACCGCCTGATCCAGCGCGGCGAGCACCGGCTGGAGCTGATCGCCGATTGCAGCCCGGCGGCGTTGGCGCACTGCCAGGCGCAGCTGATCGCGCTGTTCGCTCGCCAGGGCATCGCCACCGATCGGCTCGAATGGCGGTTGACGGCGCAGGCGGTGTTACCGCAGTTCGATCGCAAGCGGCGGCGCATCGTGCGCCAGGCGGAGGAAGCATGAAAAAGATGCTGTTCAGGCTAGGGCACATGTTGCTCGGCTGGGGGACGGTCGGGGTGGTGTATAGCCTGACCGATCGCCTGCAGGGGGCGGGAACCCTGCTGCCGCCATCGGCGCTTGACCGGGCGATCCCGTTTAATCCGGCGGCCATTTGGCTCTATCTGTCGTTCTTCCTCATCGTCCCGGCGGGCTATTTGCTGGCGCCGCTGCAGCGAATCAAATGGCTGACGCTGGCGATGCAGCTGACGGCGCTGGGCGCCGGGGCAGTTTACCTGCTGTGGCCGACCACCATGGCCTATCCGCAGAACGAGGGCGTTGGGCTCAGCGCGCAGCTGCTGGCGGCGTTAACGCAGGTGGATTCGCCGCAAAACTGCCTGCCGTCGTTGCACATGGCGCTGACGGTGCTGGCGGTGTGGGCGCTGAGCGACGGCGAGCGCAAAGTGCGGACGGCGCTGTGGATGCTGTGGGGCGTGGCGATCGCGTTCTCCATCCTGCAGCTGCGCCGCCATTTGTTTGTCGATCTGGCCGGCGGTGCGCTGCTGGCGCTGTTCGCCGGCTGGCTGGCCCTGCGCATAGAGGCCCTACGCCGGCGCGTGGTTAAAGGAGAAGTAGGATGAGCGATCTGGCGTTGCCGATAGTGTTCATGCTGTTCATCGTGGTGGCCGAAGCGGTGGCGCTGCAGTGGGGGCGCCGTGAGCCGGTCAACTGGCACGATCTGGTGTTCAACCTGAACTCCGGCCATATCATGCTGTGGCTGTTCCGCGGGCTGGAGATCACCTGCTACGGCTACGTGGCCGCGCATTTCAGCCTGGGGCTGCTGGACGCCTGGCCGCCGCTGCTGATGTGGCTGTTCGCCCTGCTGGCGTGGGACTTCGGTTTCTACTGGCTGCATCGCCTGCACCACCGCTTCCGCGTGCTGTGGGCGGTACACGTGGTGCACCACCAGGGGGAGCACTTCAACCTGTCGCTGGGGGTGCGCAACTCCTGGTATTCGTCGTTGACGTCGATCCCGTTCTTTTTGCTGCTGGCGCTGGCGGGCGTGCCGCTGTCGGTGTTCGTCACGGTGTCGATTTTTCACTACAGCATTCAGCTGTTTAACCACAATGCGCTGACGCCGAAGCTGGGCGTACTGGAAAAAATCCTGGTCACGCCGGCGCACCACCGGGTGCACCATGTCAAGGACATGGCGTATTCCAATAAGAACTTCGGCGGCAGCTTTATCTTTTGGGACAAGCTGTTCGGCACGTTCTGCCCGGCGCTACCGACCACGCCGTTCAGCTACGGCGTCAGCGGCGATCGGCCGTCCGCCAATCCATTTTGGGCGAGCAATCTGCCGTTCCTGCGCTATTTCCGTCTGGCCTGGCGCCCGGCGCCGGGCCGGCCGCGCGACCGCCGTTCGGCGCTCAGCGTCTTCAGCGGCGCCATGCTGTTGTTCTCGCTGGTGGTCGGTTACGTCTACCAATACGGTTACGGTTACGGCGACATCAGCTGGCCGCAAATGGCGCTGCTGGTGCTGCTGGCGTTGGGCTCGGTGGCGCTGGGCGGCATGACGGAAGGGCGGCCGTGGGCGAGCGCCGTTTGGCTGCTGATCGCGCTGGGCATGCCGCTGCTGTTTATCGGCTATCTTGGCTGGCCGCAGCGCTATTGGCATATCGCCATGGCCGCCGTGGCGCTGCATGCCCTGTGCGTGGCGCTGGGCTGGGGGCGAGTGGCCGCACCGGCCGCCGTGGAGGAACCGCATGGCTGACTCATTACCGCCGCTGCGTTTCCCCACCGATGGCGAGCAGGCGTTTCACCGCGATCTCAAGCGCGCGGCGCACGCCTGCCTGGCGGGCGATCATCGCTATGCCGATACCGCGCGGCTGGCCAAGGCCACGCTGTTGCTGGCGCTGTGCGTCGGGTTTTATGCCCTGAGCCTGATGCAGCATCAGCCCTGGGCGTTTTTCCTCTGCTATTTCCTGTTCGTGGCCATGGGCATGCTGCTCAACGTCAACGTCAATCACGATGCTTCGCATAACGCCTTCTTGCGCGCGCCCTGGGCCAATCGCCTGGTGGGGCGGTTGGTGACGCTGCCGCTGGGCGTCGATCCGGACTATTGGCGCACGCGGCACGTGGATTACCACCACGTTTACGCCAACGTCGAACACTACGATCTGGACACCGAAGAGAACGGCTTTTTCCGCCAGACGCCGTTCCAGCGCTGGCGGCCGCATATGCGCTATCAGCATCTGTACTGGCCGCTGATCGCCGCGCTCTCGCTACCCTACATCGCGTGGATTTTCGATTGGTCCGATCGGCTCAATAAAACGCCGCTGCGGGAAAAACGCGTGCTGGCGGGGCGCGGCGGTTGGGCGCTGTTCGTGCTGTGCAAATTGCTCCATGTGGCGCTGGTGCTGGTGGTGCCGCTGATCCTGTGCCATCTGCACGGCATCGGTTGGGGCTGGGTGCTGTTGGCTTACGCGCTCAGCCAGATGTTTGCCTCGCTGCTGGTGGTGTTCCTGCTGCTGGGCACCCACTGGGCGCAGGCCGAGTTTTACCCGGCGCCGGCGGGCGACAGCATGCCGCACGGTTGGTACCGGCACAATTTCGCCACCGCCTGCGATTGGCAGCCTGAGCCGCGCTGGCTGGAACACCTGACCGGCGGGCTGAACTATCACCTCACCCACCACCTGTTTCCCGGCTGGAATCACCGCCACTATCCGGCACTGGCCGCCGCGGTGGCGGAAGTGGCTCAGCGGCACGGCATGGCATATCGCTGCATCGGCTATCGCGAACTGCTGGCGCAGCAACAGCGCTTCTTGCGCCTTATGGGGCAGCCATGAAACCGCTGCGCCCGTTAGCCTATCGGCGCGATGACGGCGGGCTACATCGCGCGCTGATGCAGGCCGCCCAGCATTATTTGGCGGCCAACGGCGATCACCGCTTCGCCGACGGCGGCATGCTGGCGAAGGTGGCGCTGCTGTTGGCGCTGTGCGGCCTGTGTTACGGGTTGAGCCTGCAGCAGCAAAACGGCTGGGCGTTTTTCGCCTGTTATTTCGGCTTTATCTTTATTGGCATGTTCCTGACGGTGAACGTGGTGCACGACGCCTCGCATAACGCGTTTTTCCGTCGGCCCTGGGCCAACCGCTGGCTGAACGCTCTGGTGAGCGTCCCGCTGGGGCTGGATCCCGACTGCTGGCGCGTGCGCCACGTGTTGTTTCACCATGCCCATAACAATATCGAACATTACGACCCTGACATCGACGCCAATGGCGTGCTGCGGCAAACGCCGTTCCAGCGCTGGCGGCCCTTTATGCGCGCCCAGCGTTACTATTGGCCGCTGGTGGCGGCGCTGACGTTCCCGTACTACATCTGGCTGTTCGACTGGCTGGACCGGGCGGGCCGCACCCGCGTGGCGGCGCGCATGGCGCAGCAGGGCGTGCGCGGCTGGTGCGGATTTCTGGCGGGCAAGGCGGCGCACCTGCTGCTGGCGCTGGCGATCCCGTGCTGGCTGCTGCCGCCGGCCATCGGCATCGGGCAAATTCTGCTGGTCTATTTGCTGAGCCAGATGCTTTCTTCATTGCTGTTCGTAATGTTGATCATCGGCACCCACTGGGCCAAAGCCAATTTTTATCAGGCGCCGGCGCAGGGTGCGATGCCGCACGGCTGGTATCACCATGTGTTCGCCACGACCTTCGACTGGCTGACCCGGCCGCGCTGGCTGGGATACTGGCTCGGCGGGGCGAACCTGCATTTGACGCATCATCTGTTCCCGCACTGGAGCCACCGCCATTACCCGGCGCTGAGCCGCATCATCGGCGAGGTGGCGCCGCGTTTCGGCATCGATTACCGCCTGCTGGAGCTGGAGGAGCTGTTGCGCCTGCAGCAGCGCTTCCTCAGCGCGATGGGGCGCAAACCGCATTAGCGTTGCATGTGGATTGTGCGAGGCGTTACGCAGTTCACTAATTGAACGATATTTGCCCTTCCAGTAGACTTTCCCCCTGTGAATCAACGGCCACAGGAGGTGGACTATGCGCAGCTTGCCGATTCGGTTATCGAACAAAATTGATGATGATCTGAACGATATTGCCCGGCGTCACGGGATGGAAAAAACCGAGGTAATCAAAATGGCGTTTGCACTGATTACCCTTGCCGATAAGTACTGGATGAAACAGGATGGTACTTCTCTTGGCATTGTACGGGAGAAGGGTGAACAGCTTGAAGCGGTGGGGCGGGTCGTGGAGATCTTCCCATGAACATCGAAAGCCGTAATTTGCACGATGAGGCCAGCCAGGTTTATCTGGAGCAGGTCTTGGTCTTCGACGAAATGGAGCGGCTGCGCCTGGCGCGCCAGGTGCTGTGCGGGATATTTGCGGTCAGCGTGGGCGTATTCGCCGCCCACGCGTATTGGGACAAAAATGAAGCACTGAGGCAAGCGTTCGAACTGGTGAAGATCGGCGCCTTGCCGCTGGTCACGCTGGTGGTATCCTTCTACTTTCCCAACAGCGCGGCCAGATAAGGCGCCGCGTCAATGCGACTTCATGCCCGCCGCGGTCATCAGCAGGCGGAACAGCGAGGCGACCACGAACAGCCCCAGCACGCTGGCGCTCCAGATGATCACCAGCCAACCGATGCGTTTCCACCAGGGCGCCGGCGCGGCGGTTGCCGTTTTATCTTGCATAGCGTCCTCCCTTCTCAGTGATAGCCGTGTTCATGGCTGATCTTGCCGCGGAACACGTAGTAGCTCCAGAAGGTGTAGACCAGAATGATCGGGATGATGAACAGCGCGCCTACCAGCATAAAGCCGAGGCTCTGCGGCGGGGCGGCGGCGTCCCACAGGCTGATGGCCGGCGGGATCAGGTGCGGCCAGATGCTGATGCCAAGCCCGCTCAGGCCGAGAAATACCAGCAGCAGCGTCAGCATGAACGGCGAGTAGTGCGCGCCGCGTTTCACCCCGCGTTGAATCCCCCAGGCGCTGAGCAGCACCAGCACCGGCACCGGCAGCAGCCAGAACAGGTTCGGCAGCGTAAACCAGCGGGCGGCGATTTCCGGATGCGCGATCGGCGTCCAAATACTGACCGCGGCCAGCACCAGCAACAGGATCGCCAGCAGCGGCGTCGTCAGGTGATACATGCGCGCCTGCAGGTCACCGGCGGTTTTCATCACCAGCCAGGTACAGCCGAGCAGGGCGTAGGTCACCACCAGCCCCAGCCCGCAGAACAGCGCAAACGGCGTCAGCCAGTCCAGCGCGCCGCCGGCGTAGGTGCGGCCTTCGACCGGGAAGCCGTTGATCACGGCGCCTACCACCACACCCTGGCTGAAGGTGGCGAAGATTGAGCCCCAGATGAACGCCTTGTCCCAGATATGGCGTTTCTCCGGCTTCGCCTTGAAGCGAAACTCGAAGGCCACGCCGCGGAAAATCAGCCCGATCAGCATCAGCGTCAGCGGGATCGCCAGCGCGTCGAGGATCACCGAGTAGGCCAGCGGGAAGGCGCCGAACAGCGCCGCGCCGCCCAGCACCAGCCAGGTTTCATTGCCGTCCCACACCGGGGCGACGGTGTTCATCATCAGATCGCGGTCGCCGCTCTCTTTCACCCACGGAAACAGGATGCCGATGCCCAAGTCAAAACCGTCCATCACCACGTACATCATGGTGCTGAACACGATGATCACAAACCAAATCAGCGGAAGATCGATGCCCATGTTCAGCTCCTGTCGTCCAGAGTGTCGTTGACCGCGGACAGCGGACGTGTCGGGCGGCCCTCGGTATTGTCTTCTTGGTGTTCATGCGGCTGCGGCCCTTTGCGGATCAGGCGCATCATGTAGGAATACCCCACGCCGAACACCGAGCAGTAGACGATGATGAACGCCAGCAGGCTGATGCTCATGTGCAGGTCGCCGTGCGCGGAGACCGCGTCCTTGGTGCGCAGCAGGCCGTACACCACCCACGGCTGGCGGCCGATCTCGGTGGTGAACCAGCCCGCCAGCAGCGCCAGCAATCCGGAAGGGCCCATCCACAGAATGAAGTACAGGAACGGACGCGACTGATACAGCCCGCCGCGCCAGCGCAGCCACAGGCTCCACACCCCGGCCAGAATCATCAGCATGCCCAGCCCGACCATGATGCGGAACGACCAGAACACCACGGTGGAGTTGGGGCGATCTTCCGGCGGGAAGGATTTGAGCGCCGGCACCTGTTCGGTCAGGCTGTGGGTCAGGATCAGGCTGCCGAGGTACGGCACTTCCAGCTTGAAGCGGGTCTCTTCGCGCTGCATGTCCGGCCAACCGACCAGGATCAGCGGCGTGGCTTCGCCCGGCGGGTTTTCCCAGTGGCCTTCAATGGCGGCGATCTTCGCCGGCTGGTGTTTCAGCGTATTCAGGCCGTGCGCATCGCCGATCAGCGCCTGCACCGGCGCGACGATCAGCGCCATCCACATCGCCATTGACAGCATCTTGCGCATCGCCGGGGTATCGCGGCCGCGCAGCAGGTGCCAGGCGGCGGAGGCGCCGACGAAGAACGCCGAGGAGAGGAAGGCGGCGGTGGACATGTGCAGCAGGCGGTACGGGAAGGACGGGTTGAAGATCACCTTCAGCCAGTCGACCGGCACCACCTGGCCGTTGATGATTTCATGCCCCTGCGGCGTCTGCATCCAGCTGTTGGAGGCCAGGATCCAGAAGGTGGAGATCAGCGTGCCGAGCGCCACCATACAGGTGGCGAAGAAGTGCAGGCCGGGGCCGACGCGGTTCCAGCCGAACAGCATCACGCCGAGGAAACCGGCTTCGAGGAAGAAGGCGGTCAGCACTTCATAGGTCAGCAGCGGCCCGGTAATGCTGCCGGCGAACTCGGAGAAGAAGCTCCAGTTGGTGCCGAACTGATAGGCCATCACCAGCCCGGACACCACGCCCATGCCGAAGTTAACGGCGAAAATCTTTGACCAGAAATGGTAAAGCTCGCGGTAGGCTTCATTGTGCGTTTTCAACCATAACCCTTCCAGCACCGCCAGATAGCTGGCTAAACCGATGGTGATGGCGGGGAAGATGATATGGAAAGACACGGTGAAGGCGAACTGTATTCTGGCGAGTTCCAGTGCATCAAGACCCAGCATGGCGCCTCCTAGGGTTGAACATAAATTAACCTCTTGAGTATAGCTGTCATTTTTATGTGAAATACTTGGCGTCAAGTTAAGCACGGAGTACAGTGACTATAATAGTGACAGTTATTTTACTTTTTCATATAACAGTTAATGGTTATGACCCGATACGAGCAGCTTGCGCAGCAGATTAGAGAACAGATCCAGAACCGGGTGTGGCGGGCGGGCGACAAGCTGCCTTCGCTGCGCGAGAGCGACAAACGCGCCGGATTGAGCCTGATGACGGTGGTGCAGTCTTACCAACTGCTGGAGAGCCAGGGGTGGATCGTCGCCCGGCCGCAGTCGGGCTACTACGTGGCGGCGCGTCCGCAGCCGCTGCCTCAGCCTTCGCGCGGCGAGAAGCTGTTGCTGAGCGAGCAGGTGGACATCAACGCCTTTATTTTCGACGTGCTGCAGGCCTGCAAGGATCCGGATATCGTGCCTTTCGGTTCGGCCTTTCCCGACGCCACGCTGTTCGCCCAGCCGAAGCTGGCGCGGGCGCTGAGCAGCGTAGCGCGCAAGTTCACGCCGCACAGTTCGCTGGCCAACCTGCCGCCGGGCAACGACGCGTTGCGGCGGCACATCGCCCAACGCTATGCGCTGAGCGGCATGCAGGTCGCGCCGGACGAAATCGTCATCACCGCCGGGGCGATGGAGTCGCTCAGCCTCAGCCTGCAGGCGGTGACCCAGCCGGGCGACTATGTGGCGATCGAGTCGCCGGCGTTTTACGGCGCGCTGCAGGCGCTGGAACGGCTGCGGTTAAAGGCGGTGGCGATCGCCACGCATCCGCAGGACGGTATCGATCTGGACGCGCTGCAGCAGGCGGTGGAACAGTATCCGATCAAAGCCTGCTGGCTGATGACCCACTTCCAGAACCCGCAGGGCGCCACCCTGCCGGAGGCCAACAAGCAGCGTCTGGTGGCGCTGTTGCGCGACCGACAGATTTCGCTGATTGAAGATGACGTTTACGGTGAGCTGTACTTCAGCGCGGAACGGCCGCTGCCGGCCAAGGCGCTCGACAGCGGCGGCCAGATCCTGCATTGCTCGTCGTTTTCCAAATGCCTGGCGCCGGGCTTTCGCGTCGGCTGGGTGGCGGCGGGGCGTTATGCGCAGCAGATCCAGCGTTTGCAGCTGATGAGCACCGTTTCCACCAGCGTGCCGACCCAAATGGCGCTGGCGGATTATCTGCTGCACGGCGGCTACGATACCCATCTGCGGCGGCTGCGGCGGCTGCTGGCCCAGCGCCAAAGCGCGATGCGTCAGGCGATCGCCCACCATTTCCCGCCGACGGTGAAGGTCAGCCAGCCCGACGGCGGATACTTCCTGTGGCTGGAGCTGGATCCGGCGCTGTCGTCGATGGAACTGTACCGGCAGGCCCTTTCCCGGGGGATCAGCATCGCGCCAGGGCGCATGTTTACGACCGGCGACCATTTCAACCACTGCTTCCGCCTCAACGCCTCTTTTGAATGGAACGATCGGTTTGAAGAGGCGATCAAAACCTTAGCCAAACTTATTCGGGGGCTGGCGGCGGCAGGCTGAATCGCATTTTGCACGGCGCTTCGCCCCAGAAAAATTCATAATGCTTTTTTCGGCAATGGAATGCCGGTTTCGTTGTTAGACAGCCCTCCAGCCGCCCATTACTCTGCGATAAATTTTGTCACATTTATATCAACGGGAAGACGAGGGGCAGTGGGTGAGTGGAATAAAAAATAGGCTAAACAAACTGTTGCGCTATCGGCTGACGCCGCTGGCGCTGGCGCTGGTCTGTGCGCTGGGGCTGAGCGCCGGCGTGCAGGCGGAAACGCTGGCCGAAGGCATCACGCCGGCCAGCGACGCTGCTCGGGTACCGGCCGCCGCCAAGCTGCGTAAAGACACCGTGGTGGCGGGCATCTCGGAGCCGCAGGGGATTTTCAACCCGTATCTGTTCACCAACGGCTGGGACGAGAACGTGACCGACGTGATCTTCAGCCGCCTGATCGGCCTGGACAGCCAGGGCAAGCCGGAAGGGCGATTGGCGGAGTCCTGGCAGGTCAGCCCCGATAATCTGACCTACACCATCAAGCTGCGGCCGAATCTGGTCTACAGCGATGGCTCGCCGCTGAAGGCCGACGATATCGCCTTTACCCTGACGCTGCTGCACGATCCGGCCTATGACGGCGACACCGACATCACGCCGGCGCACATCCAGGGTGGCGCCGAGTATAAAAACGGCACCGCCGCCGGCATCAGCGGCCTGAAGGTGATCGACGATCGCACCATTCAGATCGTCACCACCCAACCGGGCGCGACTACGCTGCAACTGATTGGCGGGCCGGTGCTGTCGCGGGCTTACTACGGCAAAGACTATCAGCGCGGCAAGCTCGACGGCGTGCGCGCCTTCAACGGCAAGCCGCTCGGCAACGGCCCCTATATTTACGACAAGTACGTGCCGGGGCAGGAGATCCGCTTCCACGCCAACCCGAACTTCTATCTCGGTGCGCCGCCGATGGCGCGCTTTATCTACCGCGTCACCAACCCGGCCACCAACTTCCAGCTGTTCCAGACCGGTGAGACCGACTACGACGCCTTTACCGCCAAGCCGGACGATATCGAACAGCTCAAGCTGCTCGGCTTCGCCAATATCAACCTCTACAGCTCAAGCGATTACAGCCGCATCGACTTCAATCTCAAGCGCCCGGCGCTGCAGGACAAACGGGTGCGTCAGGCGCTGATCTACGGCCTGGATCGGCAAAGGCTGATCGCCGTGGTGTACCAGGGGTATGGCAAGGTCGCCAACCAGCCGATCTCGCCGATCTCCTGGGCCTATGACGCGAACGGCATCAATCCCTACGCTTACGATCTCGACAAGGCCGGGAAGCTGTTGGACGAGGCCGGCTGGCGAGTGGGCGCGGACGGCATTCGGCAAAAAGACGGTAAGAAGCTGGAGCTGACGCTGCTGGTGACCAAAAAGCTGATCAACGATGCGCTGGTGCCGATCGCCAAGGACAACTACCGCCGGCTCGGCGTGGTGCTGAAACCGCAGGTATTGGACTTCAACGCGCTGCTGGCGCAGCGCAAGGCGGGCAATTACGACCTGGTGTCGCTCAGCACCAGCACGTTGAACGATCCGCACGATGGCGTGCGCGATTTCATCAGTCGCGAGAGCGAGACCGGTTATCACAATCCGCAGGTAGACGCGCTGATCGCCAGGGCCAATGCCACGCTGGATATCGCGCAGCGCAAGCCGCTTTACCATCAGCTGTATCAGGCGCTGGCGGACGATCCACCGGTGATCCTGCTCGGCAACCGCGAGATTTTGAGCGCCAGCAGCGCGCGCGTCACCGGCTTTAAACCGGATATCTACAACGGCTTGGTCGGCAGCCTGCCGAACGTCAAACCGGCGCCGTAACGCCCTGACGCCGCCGCGCCACTCCGGGCGGCGGCGATGGAATTCGCGATGAGACATTTTATCCTGCGCCGTCTGTTGCAGACGATCCCGATGCTGCTGTTGGCTTCCTTGCTGATTTTTTGCATCTTCGCCCTGGCGCCCGGTGACTTTATCGACGGCAACATCAACCTGACCGCGCAACGCGCCGCCGAGCTGCGGGCGCTGTACGGGTTGGATCAGCCGTTGTTCAGCCGCTACCTGCACTGGCTCGGCCGGCTGCTGCAGGGCGATCTCGGTTTTTCGCTGCAGTATCAGATCCCGGTCAGCACGCTGCTGAACCAATACATCTGGAACTCGTTCCTGCTGGCGGCGGTGGCGATGGTGCTGTATTGGGGCATCGCGCTGGCGGTGGGGGTGATCTCGGCGATGAAACCCTATTCGCTGTTCGATCATCTGATCACCGTGGCGGTGTTCGCCGCCATGTCGTTTCCGACGTTCTTCCTGTGTCTGCTGCTGATCAAATGGTTCGCCGTCGATCTGCACTGGCTACCGGCGGGCGGCATGCTGCGCACCGGAAGCGAAGCGAGCGGGCTGGCGTGGGCGCTGGAAGTGGCGGCGCACCTGCTGCTGCCGGTGCTGGCGCTGGTGATGCTGCAGGCCGGCAGCCTGACGCGCTATTTCCGCGCCAGCATGCTGGACGTGATCCGCATGGACTATATCCGCACCGCGCGCGCCAAGGGGCTCAGGGAGAAAACGGTGATCCTCAAACACGCGCTGCGCAATGCGCTGTTGCCGATCGTCACCCTGCTGGGGTTCGAGCTGCCGGGATTGTTCTCCGGCGCGCTGATCACCGAAAAAATCTTCAACTGGCCGGGCGCCGGGCATATCCATATCGATTCGCTGGCGGCGCGTGATTACCCGGTACTGATGGGATTCACGCTGTTTCTGGCAGCCTTGACCATTCTCGGCAATCTGCTGGCGGACATTCTGTACGCCTATGCCGATCCGCGCATTCGTTTGAGGTAACGCTATGTTGGCTACGTTGTTTTTCGGCCGCCGCCGCCGCTGGCGTCAGGCCCAACTGCCCGCGCTGGCGCAACTGTCGCCGCCGCCCGCCGCGCAGGCCTGGCGACGACTGCGTCGCCACCGGCCGGCGATGATCTCGCTGGCGTTGCTGGTGCTGTTGGCGTTGCTGTGCCTGATTGGGCCGTCGCTGTCGCCGTGGCGCGACGACGCAGGCGATGTGCTGAATATCAATCAGGCGCCGAGCGGCGCGCACTGGTTGGGCACCGACTTTCTCGGCCGCGATATCTGCACCCGGCTGCTGCTGGCGGGGCGGATATCGCTGACCATCGGCCTGGTGTCGATGCTGCTGTCGGTGACGCTGGGCTATGTGCTGGGGGCGCTCGCCGGTTATTTGGGCGGCGTGGCGGACAGGCTGATCATGCGCTTCGCCGATCTGCTGATGACCATTCCCGGCCTGCCGCTGCTGATCATCATGGGGGCGATGCTGACCGAGCTCGACGTCTCGCCGGACTACCGCATCTACATGGTGATGATCATGCTGAGCCTGCTGGGCTGGCCGTCGCTGGCGCGGCTGGTGCGCGGCCAGATCCTGTCGCTGCGCGAGCGGGATTTCATGCTGGCCACCGAGGTGCTGGGGCTCTCCACCCGGCGGCGTCTGTTCGGCCATCTGCTGCCCAACACCGTGCCGATTTTGGTGGTGGTGGCCACCATGGCGGTGGCTAACGCCATTCTCAGCGAATCGGCGTTGAGCTACCTCGGGCTGGGCGTGGTGCCGCCGACGCCATCGTGGGGCAACATGATGGATGCCGCCAACAGCCTGATCGACTTTCAGCGCCGCCCCTGGCTGTGGATGCCGCCGGGGCTGGCGATCTTCGTCACCGTGGTGGCGATCAATATCTTGGGCGACGGTCTGCGGGACGCGCTCGATCCGAAAATGAACGGGGTAACACGATGAGCCAACCGCTGGTGGCGTTCGATCGACTGTCGGTGTCGTTTCAGGGAGAGCAAGGGCCGGTGCGGGCGGTGCAGCAGGTCAGCCTTGAGCTGCAGGCCGGGCAAACGCTGGGGATCGTCGGCGAGTCGGGCTGCGGCAAAAGCGTGACCGCCATGGCGCTGATGGGGCTGCTGCCGCAGCCGTTGGCGCAGGTAGACGGCGGTGAAATTCGCTTTGAAGGGCAGAACCTGCTGTCGCTACGGGCATCAAAGATGGCCGATCTGCGCGGCAACCGGCTGGCGATGATCTTTCAGGAGCCGATGAGTGCGCTCAATCCGGTGTTGACCCTCGGCGAACAGCTGGTGGAGCCGCTGATTCGCCACCTGGCCCTGTCGCCGAAAGCGGCCTGGGGTCAGGCGATTCAACTCTTGACGGAAGTGGGGTTGGCGCGCGCGGAGGCGCTGATGCGCTGCTACCCGCATCAACTGTCCGGTGGCATGCTGCAGCGCGTGATGATCGCCATGGCGATCGGATGCCGCCCGGCGCTGCTGATCGCCGATGAGCCGACCACGGCGCTCGACGTCACGGTACAGGCGCAGATCCTGGCGTTGCTGCGCGAGCAGAGCCGGCGACACAACATGGCGATGATCTTGATCACCCACGATCTCGGGGTGATCGCCCAGATGACGGACCGGCTGGCGGTGATGTACGCCGGGCGCGTCGTCGAGCAGGGCACGACCCGGGAAGTGTTGGCCGAGCCGCGGCATCCTTATACTCAGGGGCTGATCGCCTCGCGGCCGGTGCCGGGCCAGCGGCTCCGCCGTCTGTATTCCATTCCCGGCCAGGTGCCGGATCTGGCGCGCTTGCCTGAACACTGTGCGTTTGCCGAGCGCTGTGCGCAGGCCTCCGCTCGCTGCCGCGATGGCATTCCGCCGCTGTACGGCACACCGCAGCGCCAGTCCGCCTGTTTCCTCAACGCGGGAGGGCGCCCGCATGTCGATTGAACCTCTGGTGGAAGTGAAAGGATTAAAGAAATATTTCCCGCTGCGCGACGGGCTGTTCGGGCGAACCACCGGCCAGCTGAAGGCGGTGGACGACGTCAGCTTCAGCATTCGCAAGGGCCGCATTTTTGGGCTGGTGGGCGAGTCCGGCAGCGGCAAAACCACCGTTGGCCGCACGCTGCTCGGCCTGCACGACAAAACCGCCGGCGAGGTGATGTTCAAAGGGCAGGCGTTGGATAGCCTGAGCAAAGAGGCGTTGCGCGCCCTGCGGCCGAAAATGCAGCTGGTGTTTCAGGATCCGTACAGCTCGCTGAATCCGCGCCTGCGCGTGGGCGACGCCATCGGCGAAGCGCTGTTGCAGCACGGCCTGGCGAGCAAGGCGGAACTGCGCGAGCGAGTGCTCGATACCCTGTCGATCTGCGGGCTGTCTCCACAGCATTACGGGCGGTTTCCGCATGAGTTTTCCGGCGGCCAGCGCCAGCGCATCGGCATCGCGCGCGCGCTGATCCTGCAGCCGGAGTTTATCGTCGCCGACGAACCGATATCGGCGCTCGACGTGTCGATTCAGGCGCAGATCATCAATCTGTTTTCCGATTTGCAGGAACGGCAGGGGGTGACGCTGCTGTTTATTTCGCACGATCTCGGCGTGGTAGAGCACCTGTGTCAGGACGTGGCGGTGATGTACCTGGGGCAGATCGTCGAGAGTGCCGACCGCGATGCGTTATTTCGCCGGCCGCTGCATCCCTACACGCAGGCCTTGCTGGCGGCGGTGCCGACGCTGGATGTGCATCGCTCGCTGCCGCGGGCAGCAAGCGGCGAGCCGCCCAATCCCGCCAACCCGCCGCACGGCTGCCGTTTCCACCCGCGCTGCCCGCAGGCCACGGCGCAGTGCCGTGAACAGGCGCCGCGCCTGCGCAGCGTGGCGCCCGGTCATCAGGTGGCGTGCCATGTGGTCGGCTAGCGTCAGGACAGGTAGTGCTTCAACGCGCGCCCGGCCTGATGGATCGCCGAATGCACCGCCGGGACGTGGGCGAGCGGATTCAACAGGCCGTAGTCGTGGATCAGCCCGTTATAGCGGGTGGAGGTGACCTCGACGCCGGCGGCATCGAGCAGACGCGCGTAGGCTTCGCCCTCATCGCGCAGCACGTCCAGCTCGGCGGTTTGCACCAGCGCCGGCGGCAAACCCCGCAGCTGTTCCGGCGTAGCGTTGAGCGGCGAGGCGTAGATGTCTTTGCGCTGCGCCTTATCGGGCGCGTAACTGTCCCAAAACCACTTCATCATGTTGCGAGTCAGGAAATGGCCTTCGGCGAACTGATGATAGGAGTCGGTATCAAACTGGGCGCGGGTGACGGGCCACAGCAGGATCTGGCAACGCAGCGCCGGTATGCCTTTCTCTTTGGCCATCAGGCTGACCACCGTCGCCATATTGCCGCCGGCGCTGTTGCCGACCACCGCCAGCCGCGAACCGTCGACGTTGATCTTCTCGCCGTACTCGGCCACCCATTCGGTGGCGGCGTAAGCCAGGTTGATCGCCTCAGGGTAGCGCACCTCCGGTGAACGGGGATAGTTGACGAACACCGCCGCCGCGCCTGAGCTGTGCACCAGATCGCGCACCAGCCGTTCATGGGTGGGGAAATCGCCCAGCACCCAGCCACCGCCGTGAAAGAACATGAATACCGGCAACGCCTCTTTGACCCTGGCCGGCCGCACCAGCTGCAACAGAATATCCTGACCTTCTACGTGAATGGTTTTCTCGCTGATCTCGACCTCGCGCAGCGGCACCTCGACGCTGCGCTGCGCGTCCTCCAAGACTCTGCGCGCCTCTTTGGGCTTCATCTGTTCCATGGGTTTACCGCCGCCGGCATTCAGCGCGTCGAGAAACGCGCGGATGTCGTGCTGGGCGTGCGGCTGGCTGAGATCGACGGTTTTCTTGGGCATGGTGACTCCTTGTGCGCAGAAGAGAAGGGGCGGTCAGGATCACAGTGTAGACGCTGGCGCACAAAGCAGGAGCCACGGTCAGCGCGGCCCTGTTTCGGGAGCATGGCGGGGGAGATCTCTGCGTCGCTGCCGCGTTGCACAATTTTGGCGCACCGCTGCACCCGATGGGGGCAAAAAGCGTGATAGCGAGCAAAGGGGGGGAAATTATTTTTGCGAGCCCGATCAGAAATCCTGAAGTTTTTCGTAATTGAATAGGATTTCGCGCGCAATGATGATTTTAGGCCTTATTTTTTAATTTATGCATTACCAATGCATAGAAAATGAATAAATATTCATTATAAGCCGTTGTTTTAACGTAAAAAATAGCAAAATACGGCAAAAATCCCGTTTTGGCACGATAGCTGCTCTACACTCTTTATCAAACGACATGTATTTTAACTGCTCGTTAACATTTACTCCCCGCTCAGGGACCGGATATACGCCATAAATAGTGAAAAACCGATTTTATGTAACAGATTTGTTTCTAAATCAGCGGTAAGGGACAGCATTTTCTCCGCCGGGAAAGTCGGTTTTGAACAACGGTTTATTTGCATTGTGGCGGCCTAGCCGGGCTTGAGCGGTCCTTACAGTCAAAATTCAGCCTTTGCTGAGATTATGAGGTCACTATGGAACAGCCAATCGCAGTTACCCGCCAGTCTTTCGATGACTGGATGGTCCCGGTTTATGCCCCTGCCGATTTTATTCTGGTGCGGGGAGAAGGATCGCAGGTGTGGGATCAGCAGGGTAAGTCTTACATCGATTTCGCCGGCGGCATTGCGGTTAACGCGTTGGGGCATGCGCACCCGGCGGTCAAGGCGGCGCTGGTGGAGCAGGCGGGCAAACTGTGGCATCTGGGCAATGGCTATACCAACGAACCGGTGCTGCGCCTGGCCAAAAAGCTGATCGACGCCACCTTCGCCGACAAGGTGTTCTTCTGTAACTCGGGCGCTGAAGCCAACGAAGCGGCGCTGAAACTGGCGCGCAAGCATGCGCACGACCAGCACGGCGCCGGTAAAGATCAGATTGTGGCGTTCAACAACGCGTTCCACGGCCGTACGCTGTTTACGGTGTCCGCCGGTGGCCAGCCAAAATATTCGCAGGACTTTGCACCGCTGCCAGGCGGCATCACCCATACGCCTTATAACGATCTGGCTGCGGCGGCCGAGCTTATCAACGATCGCACCTGTGCGGTGATCGTCGAGCCTATCCAGGGCGAAGGCGGCGTGCTGCCGGCGGAAGCCAGTTTCCTGCAGGGGCTGCGTGAACTGTGCGATCGCCATAATGCGCTGCTGATTTTCGACGAAGTGCAGACCGGCGTCGGCCGCACCGGCCACCTGTATGCCTACATGCAGTACGGCGTGGTGCCTGATGTGCTGACCACGGCCAAAGCGCTGGGCGGCGGCTTCCCGATCGGCGCCATGCTGACCACCGATGCGCTGGCGAAAACGCTGGGCGTCGGCACCCACGGCACGACCTACGGCGGCAACCCGCTGGCGACGGCGGTGGCGGGGGCGGTGTTTTCCATCATCAACACCCCGGAAGTGCTGGAAGGCGTCAAACAGCGTCACCAGTGGTTTATCGACGGGTTGAACGACATCAACCGCCAGTATCCGATTTTCGCCGAGATTCGCGGCGGCGGTTTGCTGATCGGCTGCCAATTGACGAAAGACTATGCCGGCAAAGCGAAGCAGATCACCCAGCTGGCCAATGAAGAAGGCGTTATCGCGCTGATCGCCGGCCCGGACGTGGTGCGTTTCACGCCGTCGCTGATCATCCCTGAGCAGGATGTGAAAGAGGGGCTGGCGCGATTCGCGCGCGCCGTGGCGCGCATTTGCAGCTAATCAGCGGGCTGCGCCTTCACCGGCGCAGCCTGATTCAGAAGAGGTTCGCATTATGATGATTATTCGCCCTATAGAGCGTCGCGATCTGGCGGATTTACTGACGCTTGCCGGTAAATCCGGCATTGGTCTCACTTCACTGCCGCAAAATGAAGATACCCTGTCGGCACGCATTGAGCGGGCGTTAAAAACCTGGCAAGGCGAACTTCCGCAAAGTGACCAGTGTTATTTGTTCGTGTTGGAGGACAGTGAGCGCCGGCAGGCGGTGGGTGTCTGTGCGATCGAAGTGGCCGTCGGCCTGGCGGAACCCTGGTACAGCTTCCGCGTCGGCACGCAGGTGCATGCTTCCAAACAGCTGAACGTCTATAAATCGGTGCCGACGCTGTTCCTCAGCAACGACCATACCGGCCATTCGGAGCTGTGCACGCTGTTCCTCGATCCGGATTATCGTCACGGCGAGAACGGCAAGCTGCTGTCGAAGGTACGTTTCCTGTTTATTGCCGCGTTCCGCGAGCGTTTCTCACGGCGCCTGATCGCCGAGATGCGCGGTTTCTCCGATGAAAACGGCCGTTCGCCGTTCTGGGAGAGCGTCGGCCACCATTTCTTCTCCATCGAGTTCGCCAAGGCGGACTACCTGAGCGGCACCGGGCAGAAGGCGTATATCGCCGAGCTGATGCCGAAACACCCGTTATATGTCGATTTCCTGGCCGAAGATGCGCAGAAGGTGATCGGCGAGGTGCACCCGCAAACCCTGCCGGCGCGCCGCTTGCTGGAGGCGGAAGGCCTGAGCTATCAGGGCTACGTCGATATCTTCGACGGTGGCCCGACGCTGGAAGCCGAGATCGATCACATCCGCGCGGTGAAGCAGAGCCGCCTGGTGAAAGTGGTGCTGGATGACACGCCGATGCGCGCCGATGCGCCGGTGCATCTGGTGGCCAACGACAACTATCAGAACTACCGCGCACTGTTGGTCAATGCCGATCTGTATGACGACCGCCTGCATATCAACGCCGCCACCGCCGCGGCGCTGGGCGTCGAGCAGGGCAGCCCGGTGCGGGTGCTCCCCCTTATTGCACAGGAGAAAGCATGATGTCCCATCCAGCACTGTTGATTAACGGCGTCTGGCGGCAGGGCCGCGGCGCCGAGTTCGGCAAAGCCGATCCGGTCGGCAACCAGCCGCTGTGGCGAGCCAACGCCGCCGATGCCGGTGACGTTGCCGCCGCCTGCGAAGCCGCGCGTGCCGCGTTCCCGGCCTGGGCACGTACGCCGTTCGAGCAGCGTGAACAGCTGGTAAAACGCTTCGCCGCCTTGCTGGAAGAACACAAGCAGTCGCTGGCGGAAACCATCAGCCGCGAGACCGGCAAACCGCGCTGGGAAACGCTGACCGAAATTCAGGCGATGATCGGCAAGGTGGGCATTTCGCTGCAGGCCTATCAGACGCGCACCGGCTTTAGCCAGACGGCGATGGCCGACGGCGCTTCGGTGCTGCGCCATCGTCCGCACGGCGTGCTGGCGGTGTTCGGGCCTTACAACTTCCCCGGCCATCTGCCGAACGGCCATATCGTGCCGGCGCTGTTGGCCGGTAACTGCGTGGTATTCAAACCGAGCGAGCTGACGCCCCTGACCGCCGAGGAGACTCTCAAGCTGTGGCTGCAGGCCGGTCTACCGGACGGAGTGATCAACCTGGTGCAAGGCGGCCGCGAGACCGGCGAAGCGCTGGCGGCCAGCGCGGATATCGACGGCCTGCTGTTCACCGGCAGCGCCGGCACCGGCTATCACCTGCATCGCCAACTGGCGGGGCAGCCGGAGAAGATCCTGGCGCTGGAGATGGGCGGCAACAACGCGCTGATCGTCGACGGTTTCGACGATCGCGATGCGGCGGTCAACCTGGCTATCCAATCGGCATTTATCTCCGCCGGCCAACGCTGCACCTGTTCACGCCGTATTCTGGTGAAGCAGGGTGCCGAAGGCGATGCCTTTATCGCGCGTCTGGTCCAGGTGGCGGGCGAACTGCGGGTCGGCCGCTGGGATGCCGAACCGCAGCCGTTCATGGGCGGGGTGGTGTCGGCAGCCGCGGCGGAAAACATGCTGAAAGCGCAGCAGCACTTGCTGACGCTGGGCGGCAAATCGCTGCTGACCATGCGCCTGCTGGAGCCGGGCAGCTCGCTGCTCAGCCCGGGCATCGTCTATCTGACCGGCGTGGCCGGCGTACCGGACGAAGAGTATTTCGGGCCGTTGACCACCATCGTGCGTTACCGCGATTTCGACGAGGCGCTGCAGCTGGCCAACCGGACGCGCTACGGCCTGTCGGTGGGGCTGGTATCGCCGCAGCGCGAGCTGTTCGAGCGATTGCTGCTGGAAGCGCGCGCCGGCATCGTCAACTGGAACAAGCCGCTGACCGGGGCGTCCAGCGCGGCGCCGTTCGGTGGCGTGGGGGCCTCCGGCAACCATCGCCCAAGCGCCTTCTATGCGGCGGACTATTGCGCCTGGCCGATGGCTTCGCTGGAAAGTGAAAGCCTGTCGCTGCCGGCGACGCTCTCGCCGGGCTTGGCGTTCCGTTAATCGTCTGCGGCGGCGCGCCGGCGTCGCCGCACGCTATCCCCAGGGGATGAACATGTCAGGATATGAAGTCAATTTCGACGGTTTGGTGGGGCCGACGCACCACTATGCCGGGTTGTCGTTCGGCAACGAGGCGTCGACGCAGCATCAAAACAGCGTATCGAACCCGAAGCTGGCGGCGAAACAAGGCTTGCTGAAAATGAAGGCGTTGGCCGATCTCGGTTTCCAGCAAGGGGTACTGCCGCCGCAGGAACGCCCGCATTTGCCGATGCTGCGTCGCCTGGGCTTCAGCGGCAGCGATGAGGCGGTGCTGGCGCAGGCGATGCGTCAGTCGCCGCGCCTGCTGTCGGCGCTCAGTTCGGCGTCGTGCATGTGGACCGCCAATGCGGCCACCGTGTCGCCCTCGGCGGACAGCGCCGATGGCAAGGTGCATTTCACCGCTGCCAACCTGAATAACAAATTCCACCGCGCCATCGAAGCGGAAACCACCACCGCCGTATTGCGGGCGATGTTCAGCGACGATCGGCATTTCGCCCACCATGAAGCGCTGCCGCAGGTGGCGTTGTTCGGTGACGAAGGGGCGGCCAACCACAACCGTTTGGGCGGCGACTATGCCAAACGCAGCGTGCAGGTGTTCGTCTACGGTCGGCAGGAGTTCGGCGGCGAAACGGCGCCGGCGCGTTATCCGGCGCGCCAGACGCGCGAAGCCGGCGAGGCGATCGCTCGCCTGCACCAACTGGACGAACAGCATACGGTCTTCGTGCAGCAAAACCCGGCGGTGATCGATCAGGGCGTGTTCCATAACGACGTGATTGCGGTCAGCAACCAGAACGTGCTGTTCCACCACCAGCAGGCGTTTTACCGCCAGCAGCAGGCGCTGGATGAAGTGCGCCGCAAGATGGCGACGCTGGACAGCGAGCTGGTGGCGATCGAAGTGCCGACGGAGCGCGTCTCGGTGGCGGACGCGGTGGCGACCTACCTGTTCAACAGCCAAATTCTTACCAAGCCGAACGGCAAGATGATGATCGTCGTGCCGGAGGAGTCGCGTCAGCACGCTGGCGTGTGGCGTTATCTCAACGACATGGTCGGCAGCGGCGGCCCGATCGAGGAAATTCGCGTGTTCGACCTGCGTGAAAGCATGCGCAACGGCGGCGGCCCGGCCTGCCTGCGGCTGCGGGTAGCGCTTAACGAGCAGGAGCTGCGGGCGGTTAACCCGCGCGTGATGATGAACGAGCGGCTGTTCGCGACGCTGAACGAATGGGTCGACCGCCATTATCGCGATCGCCTGACGCAGGATGACCTGGCCGACCCGCTGCTGCTGCGCGAAGGGCGCGAGGCGCTGGATTCGCTGACGTCGATCCTCGGTCTCGGCTCTATCTATCCATTCCAACGCTAAGGGAGGCGGCATGATCGATCTACTGCCCCTGACGCTGGAAGGGAACGAACCCGTCGAATGGCAAGGTGAAACACCGCAGCTGCGCTGGCGCTGGCAGGGGGAAGGGGTGCTGGAGCTCACGCCGCGGCAGCCCTACCGCCAGGCGATGGTGATGTCGGCGGGGGTGCACGGCAACGAAACTGCGCCGATCGAACTGCTCAATCAGCTGGTCGGCGACCTGCTGGCCGGCCGGTTGCCGCTGAGGGTGCGGCTGTTGGTGGTGTTGGGTAACCCGGCGGCGATGCGGGCCGGCAAGCGTTATCTGCACAGCGATATGAACCGCATGTTCGGCGGCCGCTACCGCAACTTCGCCGCCAGCGGCGAAACCGTGCGTGCGCAGCAGCTGGAGCGTGCGCTCGCCGCCTTTTTCGATGGGGAACAGGCGGCGCGTTTCCATTACGATTTGCACACCGCCATCCGTGAATCGCGTTTGCCGCGCTTTGGCATTCTGCCTTTCCAGAAACGCCCGTACAGCGAGCCGATGTTGAAGCTGCTGGATGCGGCCGATCTGGATGCGCTGGTGGTACACAGCGCGCCGGGCGGCACGTTTAGCCATTATTCCAGCGAACATCTCAATGCGGCGAGCTGTACGCTCGAGTTGGGCAAGGCGCGGCCGTTCGGCAGCAACGATCTGCAGCAGTTCGCCGCCATCGATCTCGCTCTGCGGGCGGCGGTCAGTGAAGGGCCCCTGCCGGTGCGTGCGGCCGATGAGATTCGGGTTTTCCGCGTGATGCACTCGTTGATCAAGCACAGCGAAGATTTCAAGCTGCACCTGGGCGATGACACGGCCAACTTCACCGAACTGAAACCGGGCATGTTGCTGTGCGAGCAGCCGCAGGAGGACTATCGCGTGGGCCAGGAGGGCGCGTGGATACTGTTCCCTAACCCCAATGTGGCGTTGGGCCTGCGCGCCGGTATGTTGTTGAACGAAGTGCCCCGCTCTACGCTGTATTGATTTATCCACGGCGGCGCCGTCAGCGCGCCGCCGTTATTCCCTTGATTATTTTATTCTGCTATTTCCCGCTATTTTAATTGGCGTAAGGCGAATTTTATTCGTTCCGAAGAGATTCCCTTATGTGAATGAATAAAAGGCGGTGTCAGATGATTAGCTGAAAGTCTTAATTGCCTGGTGAATTTGTTAAGATAAAAATGTGAAATAAGTAACGTTTTTAATAACCATGCTAATTTTGTTGTTACTTTGGGATCGTGCAGAAAGCACACAAAACGAAACCAAAATGCACTACATTGGTGCATTGCACCATTTTGGTTATAACTTATGTGATAAAATATTCTTATATTCAATGAGTTGTGCAATTCCTTTGTTGTAATATTTGGTTACAAATAAACATGCTTTCTCCTCGTTGTTTCATGAACTTTTTGATTTTAAGTTTTGATTCATGATGCTAATGTCACATCACCCCCGCATTAGGGGAGCTCATAAAATACCAAAAGATAAAATCACAGCCCAAAATATAAATTGGGCGTGACGGGCAGGGTTCTAATTATAATATCTAGGAAAATAAATGATGAAACGCAGTGTATTAGCCTTAGCTGTCGCCCTCGGGGCGGTCACCTCCTTCGCCAACGCGGCTGAAATCTATAATAAGGATGGCAATAAACTCGACCTGTACGGCCGCGTTGCTGCCAAACACGTTTTCAGTAAAGACAAGGGTGAAGACGGCGACAAAACTTACGTTCGTCTGGGCTTTAAAGGCGAAACCCAAATCAACGATCAGTTGACCGGTTACGGCCAGTGGGAATACCAGGTTGCTTCCAACCACGACGAAGCGCAGGGCACCACCGGCACCAAAACGCGTCTGGGCTTCGCCGGCCTGAAGTTCGCCAACTATGGCTCGTTCGACTACGGCCGTAACTACGGCGTGGTGTACGATGCCGAAGCCTACACCGACATGCTGCCGGAATTTGGCGGCGACTCCTACAGCTACACCGACAACTACATGACCGCGCGCTCCAACGGCCTGGCAACCTACCGCAACCGTGACTTCTTCGGTTTGGTGGAAGGCCTGAACCTGGCGTTGCAGTACCAGGGTAAAAACGACGGTGACGGCCGCAGCGTCAGCAAGCAAAACGGCGACGGCTACGGCATGTCTCTGGACTATCAGGACATCGGCGGCAGCGGCATCGGCGTAGCGGCGGCGTTCTCCGACTCCAACCGCACCAGCGCTCAGAAAGCGCTGCAGTACGGTAAAGGCGACAAGGCCACCGCCTGGACCACCGCGGTCAAATACGACGCCAACCAGGTGTACCTGGCGGCCATGTATGCCGATACGCGCAACATGACGCCGATCAGCGGCAACGGCGTTTCAGGCTTCGCCAATAAAACGCAAAACTTCGAAGTTGTGGCTCAGTACCAGTTCGAAAACGGCCTGCGTCCGTCCGTGGCCTACGTACAGTCCAAAGGCAAGGACATTGAAGGGATTGGCGATGTCGATCTGGTGAAATACGTGGAAGTGGGCGCGACTTACTACTTCAACAAAAACATGTACACCTACGTCGACTACAAGATCAACCAGTTGAACGACGACAACAAACTGAAGCTGAGCACCGACGACATTGTTGCCGTCAACCTGACCTACCGCTTCTAAGTTTCCATCATTACCTTCATCCTGTGTCGGGATCGGTAATCAGGCAGGGCGCAAGCCCTGCCTTCGTTTTTTCAGGTGCTCAGCCTTTTGGCGCCAATCCCACCAGTTCGATGGCAGAACGCAGCGCGGCGAAACGTTGCTGATCCTGCTCGCGTTCTATCTCCGTGACCAACTGTGAAAGAATATTGCTGCCGGAGACCTTTTTATGGTTTTTGATTAACTGCAACACCGCATCGCCCAACGCCAGGCTGACGTTGCGCAGCAGAATTTCATAATGCTCGTTGGAATGAGCTGATGCTGACATGACCTTTCTCTGTCTCTCTTCTTCGGGAGCCGCAATTTAGCAAAACAGCGGCCTAAAGCCTCGGAGGCAGACGAAGTTTCCGATGAAATCAGAAATTCCTCAGCACCGGACGGGGAAGGCGTTAAAAATCCGAATATTCGCTGGCCGGTAACCAAAAGCCGTCGATAAACTCTTCCATGGGATAACAACCGGCGTGGCGCAGGTTCTGTTCCTTCATCGCGATCAAGCATTGCGGTTCGTCGCGCAATATATCGACCACCATTTCACTGCAGCCGCCATCCAGATAACAGACAAACATCACCAATGCGTACATCGTTGCATGCCTCCTTCGTCGAACCGCCCTGTAGGCAACAGTGTAGGTAAAAAAGCGCGATTTTTCAGCATCATTGCGTGATAAATCGCCATCGAGACGCCGCTGACGGCACTTTCGGAATTCTCTAACCATTTCTGACGCCGGGAGCGGATGGCATATCCTTTTGACGATGCTAAGCTTAACAAGCCTTACTTCAATGCATCAGTGCAACCATCAAAAGGAGTGAATATGGGCTTGTTTAACTTCGTCAAAGAAGCGGGCGAAAAACTGTGGGACACAGTCACCGGCAATGCCTCCGCCGAAGATCAAAGCGCCAAACTCAAGGAGCATCTCGATAAGAGCGGCCTGCCAGGCACCGACAAAGTCGATGTGCAGGTGGTCGATGGTAAAGCCGTAGTGACCGGCGATGCCGTCAGCCAGGAGCTGAAAGAGAAGATCCTGGTGGCGATCGGCAACGTGGCCGGCATCAGCGGCGTGGAAGACAAGGTGGCGGTGGCGCAATCCGACGCCGAGAGCCGTTTCTACACCGTGAAGAAGGGCGATACGCTGAGCGCGATCTCCAAAGAGATGTACGGCAACGCCAATCTGTACAACAAGATTTTCGAAGCCAACAAGCCGATGCTGTCGAGCCCGGACAAGATCTATCCGGGGCAGGTATTGCGTATCCCGCAATAATCTGTCGCTCTGCCAGAGCCCGGTTGCGTACCGGGCTTTTTTTTGTCCTCTGTAATCGCCGTCTCTTATTCCCCTGCTAGATCAATGTCGGTTACATCTACCCTGTGTACCCGCTCGCTCGCCGGCAGGTGCGGTGTTGACCCTGATGGGGAAAGTTGATAGCGTCATGCCCCGGTTGAGGCCGGAATGCCCAAGGCGGCAACGTTAACGCCTTATACTGAGGGGCCTTTTGCCCCGCCAAACAGCAATGCAGCAGTTGAACGAGTGAAAACCGATTTAGTGAAACAACAGCGTAACGCCTCAACGGATAAAAACTATCGAGAAACCTTGGGTGATGCGCAATTTGCTATCGTCGTGTTGGCGGTGGCGTCCTGCTCACTGATTATCTTTACGCTGGCGGTCACGCTGTGGGTGACCTGACGCGATTAACTAGGGGAGATAAAATGGAGCCTAATCTCCATGATGAAACCAAACTGCTGGCGATTATCGGCCTGTTGGTTTCCGTGCTGCTGGTGGTATCAATTCTCTTTGGCGTGACCTATTTCTCCGATCTCAGGCACGCGCACGACGATGTTGACATCAAAAGCTGCTATATCAAAGCGTCCTAATCCGCGCGAATGCGCCTGAGCGCCGCCGATCTGTGAGGTGAGCTGTCCTGTGTTAAGCTGGGACGGTTATCCCTTGGCGAATCGGCGCCATTCAGGAGGTCTTTGCGATGAGTCAGTCCCGTCCTACGCTCTCTTCACCCTCACGCGAGTGCCCCGTCGTTGACGGCGTGCGCCAGATCCAGCGTATTGCCGTGCGTAACGCCGAAGTGGGGGGCATTCCGATCAACCGCGCGCTGCCAACCCGGGAAAGGCGTACCGTCGGTGCCTGGTGCTTTCTCGATCACGCCGGGCCGACGGTATTCAACGGTACCTCGCCCGGCATGGATGTGGGGCCGCATCCGCACATCGGTCTGCAAACGTTCACCTGGATGATCGAAGGCGAAGTGCTGCACCGCGACAGCCTCGGCAGCGAGCAGGTGATCCGTCCGGGCCAGGTCAATCTGATGACCGCTGGGCACGGGATCGCACATACTGAACAGTCGGTGGGCGAACCGCGGCGATTGCATGCCGCACAATTATGGATAGCGTTGCCGGCCGAACATGCCGACATGGCACCGCGTTTCGATCATTATCCCGACTTGCCGCAGTGGCAGAATAACGGCGTGAATCACCGTTTGCTGGTCGGCGAATTTGACGCTTATCGTTCGCCGGTATTTACCCTTTCGCCATTGATCGCCATAGATATGGAATGGCAGGAAGCGGCGACGGTGCAATTGCCGCTGCGCGATGACTATGAAATCGGCTTCTTGCCGCTGATGGGAGAATTCGAACTTAATGGTGAAACCTTTTCACCTGACGAGTTTGCCTATTTGGGCATGAAGAATAACTCTATCGAGTTAAATGCACGGAAAGGCAGCCGGGGATTATTAATTGGTGGCGCGCCGTTAAACGAAGAGATTCTTATCTGGTGGAATTTCGTTGGTCATACCAAGGCTGAAATTACTCGGGCCCAGCATGATTGGGAACAAGCGGCGCCGCGTTTTCCGCCGGTGAGCGGTTATTCCGGCGAGCGGATGACCGCGCCGCGCCTGCCCTGGGGCGATGTTTGATAGCGTTAGGATATAATCGCCGCGATTATTCGGCTTATTTCGCTCTAATAAGGCGAAATTACTGTGATCGCGGCTCCAGCTTTACCACAGAATAAGGTTTATCGGCAGAACAGTGATCTGGCGCATATAATGACAATGAGAAGAAGTTTAGGATAATCCTCAGGAAGTCAGGTTGTCTCCCGTTAGTCAGATGTCAGTGAGGTCATTATGAGCCAGGTACTCTATCGTGCAAGACTGTCCCATGTCGTGATTGCCACGGCGCTGTTTTGGGTCTCTGTCGCGGCATTGTTGGTCGCCGTATTAAACTAACCTCAAAAAATGACTCCTGCATAAACCCGCTTCGGCGGGTTTTTTTATCGCCGTTGTCTGGCGATAGAGGCTACGCGATTATACTTAATGACATCTTCAATAAGCGATAGGGACAATCATGAAGCTGTTTGCCGATATTTTGCTGTTGCTCATCGCGGTGCTCCATCTTTATATCCTGGTGCTGGAAATGTTCCTGTGGCGTGCGCCGCTCGGCAGACGCGCCTTCGGTACAACGGCGGAGTTTGCCGCGGCCACGCGGGTGTTGGCCGCCAATCAGGGGCTGTACAACGGTTTTCTGGCGCTGGGGCTGGTATGGGGCTACTGGCGTGAGGACATGGCGCTGCAGCTGTTCTTTCTCGGGTGCGTGTTGGCGGCCGGGGGGTTCGGCGGGCTGACCGCCAGCCGCAAGATCCTGTGGGTGCAGGCGCTGCCGGCCTTGATCGCGATGCTGGCGGTATGGGGGGCGCGTTAACCCGCCGGTTTACGGCGGGCGTCAGGCGGATTTTTGGTGAATGACGTGCAACGGCGGGTCGATGTGCAGATCGACGCTCAAATCCTGGCGGAAATCATAAGGCGTGATATTAAAACGCTTTCTGAACATGTAGGTGAAGTGGGACTGTGAGCCGAAGCCAAAGTCCAGGGCGATATCGAAGATCGACGCTTCACTGCTGCGCAGTTGGTAAACCGCGCCGGCCAGACGGCGTTCGCGAATGTATTTGCCCAGCGAAATCCCTGTCGCTTCTTTGAACAGCTTCTGCATGTGCCACAGCGAGTAGCCGGAGTACTCGGCCAGCTCTTCGAGATGGATCACTCGTCCAAGGTGAGTTTCGACCCATTTGCTGAGGGCGCAGACCAATGAGAGATGGTGTTCTTGTATCATCAGTGCGTCAGTGTGAGATCTACATAGCGGTGAAGTATACACAACTTGCCGCCGCGGACAAAAACGCCGCCGGTGACGGGGGGCAATTATTCGGAAAAACCGTTCAACCACAGCTTGTCAGTAGAAAGGAAAAACGGCTAATCTGAGACTGTCGCCGCCGCGGTGGGTTACGCGGAAAAGGCCACAGCAAGTAACCGCCAAAACAGAGTCAGCCGTAACAACTCAACGTTGATGGGGTGATCGCATGTTAATGACAGTGATTATTACTCTGGTTGTAATCGTGGGCGTCGGTGCTTTTATGGCGATGCCGGTGATGAGCATGAAAAATGCGGAAGGTGTGGGAGGTGAAGAACCGTGAGAGCAAGAGACATTGCACGCCGCTGAGCGGGGCGATCGCGAATCGGGAAAGCCTGGGTCAGAAACCCGGGCTTTTTGTTGCGTAGCCGCTCAAACGTTTTTCCGCTCGACGGTTTCCTCTCCCCAATAAAGCTGATCGGCGGTGGTTTTGGCAAAGGCCTTCTCCAACGCTTCGTCGCTGCCTTCTTCCCAGATCTTCTGTGCCAACACTTCGTCGTTCCCTGCCAGTTCAAAAATAGCTTCGGCGATTTCCACCGAAGTTTCACGCACTGTCGCCCAGGATTTCACATTGTGATTCGCCATAACTTTCTCCTGTTGGTTGTGGCTTACGGGTGGTTTTTGCCACCGTCATGCTGCAAGTATAGGCTAATCCGCCGCGGGCTTTTGCCCGGTGGTGCGCAGAAGGGGGAAAAAGGCGGGGAGAGCGGGCAATGGTGCAGGCGGCGTGCTATTCTGTGCGGCGTTTGAATCAAGAGGAAAATTATTATGTCTGACATGCTGAGCAACGAGCAGGAACTGGCTTCCGATCTGGTCGCTTGCCAACTGGTCATCAAACAGATTCTGGACGTTATCGACGTGATTGCGCCTACCGAAGTGCGTGACAAGATGGCGGGTCAGCTTAAAAGCATCGATTTCTCCACGCATCCTGCAGGCGCCGATCCGGTGACTCGCCGCGCGATTGACAAGGCGATTGCGCTGATCGAGATGAAGTTCACCCGCAGCTGAGGCGGGGCCGCCGCAGGGCGGCGGCGTCGGGCGGTGGCGGTTAATCCACCACCGTTTCGATTTTCTTGAACAGCGGGCAGTCGGCTACGCCGATGAAACCGTTGTCGCCATTGACGTACTGGGCGATCGCCACGTTGCGCGCCGTCAGGTATTTGCACTGCAATCCCAACCCGCCAACGTTCTTGTTGCTGCCTATCAGCACGCCGTAACCCGAGATCAAAAAGCCGCCGTAAATGACCGCCAACACCAGTACCCACTTAATCAATCTGCTCATTGTGCTTCCTCATTGTCCCTGAGGGCCCATCTAGCCACGACAACGGCATGACGGCAAGGGTAACAGTCTGAAAACCGGGCGATAGCCAGAAATCTAAACGACAAGTTAAACTTCGTTTAACTTCGCTGTGATAACATGCGCGATAGATTACCCAGATAACAATGAGGCTGCTAAATTTGTTGCGAAAAAAAATCCTCGTGATAATGACGGCCGTCGCTGCCTGCCTGTTTTTCTACCTGTTGGCGCTGGACAGTTATTGCGACGATGGCGGAAACTTTTCGCTGGGCATCTGCTCGGTAACGCGCTTCGTGCCCTGGTAAGCAATTTTTGGCAGGGATGTTCGCACGGCCGCCGCGAGTGTTAAGATGGTGGCCTGAATGTCGCAGTAGATAGGGTTGTCCATGTACGATTTAGGTTTTGGCCAGAACGGCCTGTTGTCGCTGGCCCTCGCCGCCGTGGCGTTGCTGGTTGGGCTGTGGGTTTGGTTTCTGGTGAACCGCGCCAGCGTGCGCGCCAACGAGCAGATTCGTCTGCTGCAGGAGATTGCCGAGCAACAACGCCAACAAACGGCGCTGTTGAAACGCCTGGCGCACCGTGCACGCGCTGATGGCGGCGATGCTGCTGACGACGACGATCTCAGCCCCGCGCTGGATTTCAAAGGTTTTATCCCCGAACGTTAAGCTTGATGCTCCGGCCGGCGGCAGCGCCGCCGGGGCGCCTCAGTAAAACACCATGCCCTGATACGGTTTTTCCCGGCATGCCGCCAGGCGGCTGGCCAGATCGCCGGCATGGATCTCCAACTGGTGCCCGTCAGGATCGAGAAAATAGAGCGATTCGCCTTCGCTGCGATTGCTCTTCCACTCTTTGACGCCGTTCTGGCGCAGCCGCTCGCTGACCTGCTCAATGTGTTCCGGCGCTACGCTGAAGGCGTAATGGGTGTAATCGCGCGCGCTTTGTTGCGCCCGGGCCTCATCCCGCGACAGACACAGCCACAACGCCCCCAACGAGAGATAAGCGCCGCCCTGCCAGCGGGCGTGCGGGGTAAACCCCAACAGATGACGATAAAATTCGAAGCTGCGATCGAGATCGCTGACGGCGAGCGTCAGGTGATTGAGGCCGGTCAACATGCATGCATTTCCTGGGCGCTGAACAGAGGGAAAAGTGTACGCAGGCGCTAAGGAAAGATAAAGGGGGCAAAGCATTAGTAGAGATAATGTGAAAACCGGCGGCGCTGTCATAAAACTGTCGTACAGACATCGTAATGTAGCGCGAACCTTACGAAAGATGGATAAAGCCGATGATTAAATGGTACGAAGAAAGCGATGCCGAAGTGAACCGCAGCATCGCGCTGCTGACCGGGGAGAACCCGGACAAGTGGTATCCCTACGGTGGTGTGAAAGGTAAAGATTACTGCAAGAATCCCTCCGATGCCTGGCCGATCATTTGCGCCAACAAAATCAGTCTGAACCCCGATAACCAAAGCGACAGCCCGCAATGGCAGGCGCGCATGAGCACCCAGGGCGGTGAATGGCAGGCGGACAGCGTCAGCCCGCTGCGCGCGGCGATGATCTGCTTCCTGATGAGCCGGCAGGCTAACTGATTCGAACAATACCGGTGATTGGTATGAGTTTCTCCTTTTTCTAATAACAGAGCTGTCGTTGGCGGAGGCTGTTTATGAAGCGCATTATCAAAGGTGATAAAAACTTGTCTCATCTGGTGATTGCCCATGCGGCGATCGATCGTCATGCCGAAAGCTTCGGCCAGCGCCGTCAGGGCTTGCCCTCGACCTACCTGATAAAATATCAAAACGATCGCGTGGCGGTGGAAGTGGTCACGCGTAGCCAATCTTATGTCGCCACGCTGATGATCGGCGCGCGCAACCTGACCAAACTGTGCGGAATGCCCGGCTAAACGCCGCCCTTATTCGCTTTCTCACGGTAAAAAAATCGCGCTCCGGCCCGCCGTCTCGGGGCGCTTCTCCTTGATGCTCACGGGGTTAAGTGTTAAAAAGCCGCCCGCAGATACATTTATTGATTGGTGAAATCTTGGCCGATAACGGCAAGGGTGTACGCCATATGAGGATAAGATGGGCGGTCAGCATCAGGACACTCCGCTAAAACGCGGTTTAAAAAACAGACACATACAGCTTATTGCCCTCGGGGGCGCCATCGGTACCTGTTTATTTCTCGGCATTGCGCAAACCATTAAAATGGCCGGCCCCGCCGTGCTGTTGGGCTACGCCATCGGCGGTTTTATCGCGTTTTTAATCATGCGCCAGCTGGGCGAAATGGTGGTGGAGGAGCCGGTCGCCGGATCTTTCAGCCACTTTGCCTATAAATATTGGGGCGACTTCGCCGGCTTCCTTTCCGGCTGGAACTACTGGGCAATGTTCATTCTGGTCGGCATGGCGGAATTGACCGCCGTCGGCATCTACATTCAGTACTGGTGGCCGGAAATCCCCACCTGGGCCTCTGCCGCGCTGTTTTTCGTGCTGATCAACCTGATTAATCTGGTGAACGTGCGTCTGTACGGCGAAACCGAGTTCTGGTTCGCCATCATCAAAGTGGTGGCGATTGTCGGCATGATCGTGTTCGGCGCCTGGCTGTTGGTCAGCGGGAACGGCGGCCCGCAGGCCAGCATCACCAACCTGTGGCAGCAGGGCGGCTTTATGCCGCATGGCTTCTCCGGGCTGGTGATGGCGATGGCGGTCATCATGTTCTCGTTCGGCGGGCTGGAAATGGTCGGCATCACCGCGGCGGAAGCCGCCGATCCGCGCCGCAGCATTCCCAAAGCCACCAATCAGGTGGTGTACCGCATTCTGATCTTCTATATCGGCTCGCTGACCGTGCTGCTGTCGCTCTATCCATGGGGGCAAGTGGTGGAGGGCGGTAGCCCGTTCGTACTGATCTTCCATGCGCTGAACAGCAATCTGGTGGCGACCGTGCTCAACGTGGTGGTGTTGACCGCCGCGCTGTCGGTCTACAACAGCGGCGTTTACGCCAACAGCCGCATGCTGTTCGGGCTGGCCAGCCAGGGCAATGCGCCGCAGGCGCTGACGCGCGTGAATAAACGCGGCGTGCCGGTATTGTCCATCGCGCTGTCGGCGTTGATTACCTCGATTGGCGTGCTGATCAACTACCTGATGCCCGGCAAGGCGTTTGAGCTGCTGATGGCGCTGGTGGTGTCAACGTTGGTGATAAACTGGGTGATGATTTGCCTGGCGCACCTGAAATTCCGCGCCGCCAAGAATCGCCAGGGCGTCATCCCCAGCTTTAAGGCGCTGTGGTATCCGTTCGGCAACTACCTGTGCCTGGCGTTCCTCGGCCTGATTCTGGTGATTATGTATTTCAGCGAAGGGATCCGCATTTCGGTGTTGCTGATGCCGGTGTGGATTGCGGTGCTGTGGTGCGGGTTTATGCTGACGCGCCGTAAAGGCGCCAAGCGCTAATCGGTATGCGGCGGAGGCGTAGTCTGCGCCTCCGCTTCTTTTCTACGTCAGCCGCGCGGCATAAAGGCGCGCCCCTCACCGTGACCCCGCCCCAGCAGTTTCCGGCACAGCAGCAGCAGAGTGCTGATCACGTCGATGGCGACCACGCTGAGCATCAGCAGGGTCAGCATGAAAAACCCGAGCAGCGAACCGCCCAGCAGAACCAGTGGCGCCGGTACGCGCAGACGGCGCAGCTTCATGGCGAAATACATTTTCCAGTATTGCTTCTGCGCCAGCAGCGCGCTGCGAATACGGCGCCCCAGGCCGATGCCTGATTTGCGGGATGTAGAACGACTCATAACTTCTCCTTTTCTGTATGCCCTACAAGTCAATCACAAAGATCTTAAGAGAGTCTTAACGGGCTCTTGGCGGCCCTGGCTGTCTCACCGGAGTGAGACAACAGCATACGGCAAAAGGTCCCGCAATGCAGCGCACGGCTGACGAAGTGCGAGTCTCGTTGGGTTTGTTACACTGAAAGTCACGCCCATGCAGGGGGCGCAGCGGTCAGGAGAAGGGGCTGGATGAAGAGAATCAATCGTTATTACGACGCGGCCAAGGCGCATCACACGCCGGAGGGATTTCGCAATCCGGAACCCTCGCAGCGCCAGGAGGGCGACCTGCAGCGTTGGCAGGATGAGCGCAAGCGGCAGGGGCTGCCCAGGCCGCCGCAGCAGGGCTACGCGCAATTTACCGAACGCTGGTGGCAACCCGCCGATCTCAGCGGCAGCGATGACAGCATCTGGTGGCTGGGGCATGCATCCATGCTATTGCGGCTGGGTGGCCGCTATATCTTGATCGATCCGGTGTTGTCCGAACGCGCCTCGCCGCTGAGCTTCTACGGGCCGAAGCGCAGAACGCCGGCGCCGCTGACGGTGGAGCAATTGCCGGCGGTGGATGCGGTGCTGATCTCCCATAATCATTATGACCATCTCGACAGGCGCACGGTGCGGCAGCTGGCGCGGCGCTTCCCACAGGCCGAGTTTATCGTGCCGCTCGGCTTGAAGCGTTGGTTCCGCCGTTATCGGCTGAAGGTGCATGAGCTGGACTGGTGGCAGAGCCTGTCGTTAGGTGAGCTGACGGTCTACGCCACGCCGGCGCGGCACTGGAGCATGCGCACGTTGTGGGATCGCAATCGCTCGCTGTGGTGCGGTTGGGTGATCCATCATCCGGCGCTGCGGTTCTATTTTTCCGGCGACAGCGGCTATTCGGCGCGGTTGGCGGAAATCGGTCAACGGTTGGGCCCGTTCGACGTGGCGGCACTGCCCATTGGCGCCTATGCGCCGCGCTGGTTCATGCAGGAGCAACATATGGATCCGCAGCAGTCGGTGGCGCTGTATCGCGAGCTGAATCAGCCGCGAGCCATTCCCATCCATTGGGGGGTATTCGAACTGGCGGATGAATCGCTGGACGAACCGCCGCAGCAACTGAACCTGGCGCTGAGCGAGGCGGGGCTGGAACAGCATCAATTCCATCCGCTGAAGATTGGCGAGCGCATCGCGTTGCAGGACTCGCAGCAAGCGTTGTCTATCCACCCGGTGGTAGAGAGGAAAGAATAAGATCAACGGTTTGAAAGCGTGGCAGTAATTAGCAAAATTGATAAGTGCGGGGTGGGATCCAAATAACCACCCGATTTTCCGGATTTAATTCAATGCCGCACTTTCGCTATTCATAAGGTTATTCCGGTTATTCAGATTTAGGGTTTTCGGATTATTTAGGATGAAGCCACCGGCCAGCGGGGGAGGCATCAGGACGTTGCATGCTTATGCAGCCGTTGGTCGGCGTGTCAGCGCGGTTGCCGGCTCTCATCACGCTCTGGCGCATGCCGTGCGGTGACAGGGCTGAAGGCCGATGGTGAATGCGCTTTCCGACGGTAAAAGGTCGGAGGAGCATTGAATAAATTGGCCCCCGTTCATCGATATTCAAATGTTGCATATGACATTCCATAAAGATTCAAATTTTTTAACGCTATAAGCGACGAAAAAGCGAAAACGTCGAGAAGGAGATGCGTCAAAACGATGAAAGTTTTGTTAAAACGCTATCAGAATGCGGGGTCTGGCGCAGCCAGTTTGGCAAGCAGAAAATAGCCGATGCTTCAACATCTTTTGGCCTATTTAAGCAAATGTGGCTCTCGACCGTTTCAAATATGTGCGACATGTCGTTCAGTGATTAAAAATGGCTTGCCATCGCATACAGAGTATGTGATAACGCATCTGGGTAAAACGAGGTACAGTTCTGTATATGTGTGGCATTTTCAGTAAAGAAGTTCTGAGTAAAGACGTTAGCGTTGAATACCGCTTCTCTGCCGATCCTTATCTTAGTGCCTCAAGCAGTAACGACTCTAGTTTGTCTATGTAACGCCCTCGGGCGGTTTAAACAATCCAAAGGAAATACTCAAGATGGCAAAGATCAAAGGTCAAGTTAAGTGGTTCAACGAGTCTAAAGGTTTCGGTTTCATCACCCCGGCTGACGGCAGCAAAGACGTGTTCGTACACTTCTCTGCAATCCAGGGTAACGGCTTCAAAACCCTGGCTGAAGGCCAGAACGTTGAGTTCGAAATCCAAGATGGCCAGAAAGGCCCATCTGCAGTAAACGTTACTGCTATCTAATCAGCGTCAGCTGTACAAAAAGCCCGCCTTCGAGCGGGCTTTTTCGTTTCCGTCATCCGGCGGCGATGATGATGCCGGCGTACTGGTTGCGGCCTTTGATCCCCGGATGCGTCGGATCCTGCGCGCGCCGGTGGCTGTTGCGGCGATAGCTGGTGTATTTGAAGCGCTGTGGCCGCTGTGGGTCGACGTCCGGCGTGCAGATGGTGCAGCTGCCTGCGCGGTCAACGGCGGCGAAGCCGAGCGCCGCCAGCTTGTATTCGGCAATCGCGGCCAGATCCAGATGCCGGTAATGTGGGCTGATCAGCGTGGCGGGCAGCGGCAGGCGCTGTTTAAAATTTTCCACCAGCGCTTCATCGACTTCGTAGCAGCACGGGCCGGCGGCAGGGCCGATAGAGGCCACCCAATCGGCGGTGTTGCCATCCTGGCGAATGCGCGCTGCCATCTGTTCCAGAATGCCGTCCAGTAAACCGCGCCAGCCGGCATGAGCCACAGCGATGGCGCCCCCGTCGCGGCGGCTGAACAGCACCGGCAGACAGTCCGCCGTCAGTACGCTGAGCAGAATGCCGGGCTGGCGGGTATAGAAACCATCGGCCTCGCCGCACGCCTGCGCCGGTTGCAGCACGTCGACGATACGGATGCCGTGCACCTGCTTCTTTTCCGGTAGCGTGGCGCTGTAGGGCAGCAGATGCCCGGGCAGCAGCGCGAGTTTGCTGCCGAAGCCGTGCTGAATGTGGGGCACCGCATCGAGCAGCGCGGAACGATCGCTCATAAGTTATTTTCACCTGCGTGAGAAAACAGACTCTCAGTGTAGCCAGTTGTTTCCCCGCTTGACCAGGCGTTGTTGGCGGCGAAAGCGAGCGGGGATGCGCCTTGCATCGAGCCGACGCCTTCTTTAGACTAGCCGCGCCCTGTCTTTCTGGAAGCCCATTCATGTCTTATCAATGCCCTCTGTGTCATCAACCGCTGCATTTTTCATCACAATACTGGCGTTGCGACGGCAATCATCAGTTCGATCAAGCCAAAGAAGGCTACGTCAATCTGCTGCCGGTGCAGCACAAGCGATCGAAGCAGCCGGGAGACAGCGCGGAAATGATGCAGGCACGGCGCGCGTTTCTCGACGGCGGTTATTATCAACCGCTGCAGCAGCAGGTGGCCGAGTGGCTGGATTTGGCGCTGGCGGCCGATGCTGGCGCGTTGTTGGACATAGGCTGTGGGGAAGGGTATTACACCGCCGCCGTGGCCGCACGGCTGGCGCAGGCGCGCAATATGGCGGTCTATGGGCTGGACGTCGCCAAGGTAGCGATCCGCTACGCCGCCAAACGTTATCCTGCGGTCTCGTTCTGCGTCGCCTCCAGCCACCGTCTGCCGTTCGCCGATGGGGCGCTGGATGCGGTCTTGCGCATTTATGCGCCTTGCAAGGCAGAGGAGCTGGCGCGGGTGGTGAAGCCGGGTGGCGTGGTGGTGACGGTCTCGCCGGGCCCGCGTCATCTGTACCAGTTGAAAGAGCAGGTCTACCAGCAGGTGCAGCTGCATGCCGAACAGGACGAACAGTTCGACGGTTTCGAGTGCGAGCGTAAAGAGGCGTTGGCCTATACGATGACCCTGCCGGGCGCGCAGGCCGCCAACCTGCTGCAGATGACACCGTTCGCCTGGCGTGCTACGCCGGAGGTGCAGCAGCGGCTGGCGGATGGCGGCGAGTTCGTGTGCGAAACGGATTTCGCGTTGGCGCTGTACCGACGCCGTGCTTAACAGGCGCAGTGAGCCCAGAAACAAAAAAACCTGCCGCGGCAGGTTTTTTTGCAGAGTGAGCGCCTCAGGCCAGGTAGCCGAGGTGCTCCAGCAGAATGTTGACGCCGATACCGATCAGCACCACGCCGCCGAGGATCTCGGCGCGTTTGCCCAGCAGCGGGCCGATAAAGCGGCCAATCATCATGCCCAGCGTCGCCATGATCATGGTGGCGCAGCCGATGGCCATGGCGGTATGCACGATATTCACCTGCAGGAAGGCCAGGCCGACGCCGATAGCCATCGCGTCGAGGCTGGTGGCGATAGCGGTGGCCACCAAGATCCAGAAGCCGTGGCGTTTGACCTTCTCTTCTTCATCGGGCCTGTTGCGCACCCCTTCGACGATCATGCGCATGCCGAGAATGAACAGCAGGGAGAAGGCGACCCAGTGGTCCCATTCCATGATGTATTGGCTGGCGAACAGACCGATGGCCCAACCGATGAGCGGGGTGATCGCTTCGACCACGCCGAAGATCAGGCCGGTGCGGATCGCTTCGCGGAAACGGGGTTGATGCAGGCTGGCACCTTTGCCGATCGAAGCGGCGAAAGCATCCATGGACATGCCAAAAGCGAGAATGAGTGTTGCTGAAAGGTTCATGTGAAATAGCCTCGGCCGGGTGGCTCCATATACACGTAACCCACCCCCAACCAAACGACGGAGTTACGTGTCTATGGTCTCGCCAACCTTACCTGGCTGCCCGCACCACGTTTCATACGGCGAAACGAGTATGTTGATACGGGCGTTTCTGGCGTTTTATTCTCCAGAAACCGGCTACTCCCCAATGACGGCGCAACCATACCATATTATTTCTGCCATCGACAACTTTATTCTAGAGTCATGTTCGCTCTTAATTGAGACTCGTTTTCATTAATCTAAGTTCATGCGGGAATATAATGTAGACGTGGGTAACAATGTTGCGGAAATAATAGTCAGAGTGAAAATGGCGCTGCCGATTAATTATCCACAAGCAGCGCAAGGTTTGAGCGAAAGTAAAA
Organism: Serratia sp. A07; assembly: GCF_058725505.1. Taxonomy (NCBI): domain Bacteria; kingdom Pseudomonadati; phylum Pseudomonadota; class Gammaproteobacteria; order Enterobacterales; family Yersiniaceae; genus Serratia; species Serratia sp. A07. Next base: position 73,043 of record NZ_JBZXDO010000001.1, on the reverse strand, counting down.
TGAGTTTTTCTTTATCTATTGATTATCAATGAAAAAGTGGTAAATCTTCTCCAGGTCATCCAGGTGCGTCACCTGAACCAACAGCCGGCGCTGTTCCAGGTCGACGGCCAGAATGCCATCCTCCGATAAATTCATGGCTTTAATGCGGTTATATTCGACAAACACGTTCGCGAAGAAAAATCCGTGCGCTTTAAACACCATCTTGGGAGCGCGAATATAAGAAACATAGATAGCGAGCAGCGCCAAAGAAATAAGCAAATAGGTGGTTAATACCGCACCGTTGGTGGTGACGTTGCGGTAAATCAGAATGGCGATCAGGCCGACGAAAATCAGGCTGTCGAGGCGATGGCGGCGTTTGAGCGCCACTTTCAGCCGCGTTTTACCTTTCAGCAGGTCCATGCCGAATTCGTCGTACAGCGAATACAGCAACAGCAGGGCGATAAACAGCATCAGTACGGCGTCGGTCAGTGACATCTCTTGCTCCACACATAAAAAAGCCGGGGGTTGCCCCCCGGCCGATTCGAACGATTACAGGCCCAGCAGGCCAATCCAATAGCCAAAGATACCGATGACGAAGAAGCCGATGATGATCCACAGCGCATTGACTTTTTTGCGCAGCAACCACATACAGGCGAAGGTCAGCAGCAGTGGCACCAGGCCCGGCATCAGCTGGTCGAGGATGGTCTGCACCGTGGTGACGTTGGTATGCCCGGTCTGGTCGGTGATCTTGGACACCACCAGCGGGATATTCACGTGCGTCCACTTGTTGACCAAGGCGCCCATAACAAACAGGCCGAGAATGGACGCCCCTTCCGTCAGTTTTTGCAGGAAGCCGCCGCCCATGTCGTTGACGATATCCACCCCTTTACGGTAACCGTAGGCCACGCCGTAGTAGCGGGTCAGCAGGCGCACCAGGTTGAACAGCACGAAGAACAGGATCGGCCCGAGCAGGCTGCCACTCATGGCGATGCCGGCGCCGAGCGCGGCGAACACCGGCCGCACGGTGCCCCAGAAAATCGGGTCACCGACGCCCGCCAATGGCCCCATCAGACCGACCTTGATGCCGTTGATCGCACCGTCGTCGATCGGCGCGCCGTTGGCGCGTTGCTCTTCCATCGCCATGGTCACGCCGAGCACCGGCGCCGCCACGTAAGGGTGGGTGTTGAAGAACTCGAGGTGGCGCTTGATCGCCTGTTTGCGATCGTCATTGTTTTCCGGATACAGGCGACGGATCACCGGTACCATCGAGAAGCAAAAACCCAGCGCCTGCATGCGCTCGAAGTTCCACGACCCCTGGAACAGGTTGGAGCGCAGGAATACGCCGCGAATATCGGCCGGCGTGAGTTTCTTTTGAGCAGTTGTATCAACCATTTCTCTCACCTATTCCTAGTCGAGTTCGTTATCAAGATCGTTTGCATTAGCCGGGCCGGCCTGGACAACCTGAGACTTGTTGTATTTCGGGCTGAGCTGGATATACAGCACGGCCATCACCACGCCGATGACGCCGAGCGCCACCAGGTTGAAGTTGGTGAAGGCGGCGGTCACGAAACCAAGGTAGAAGAATGGCATCAGGTAGCCGGCGCGCATCATGTTAATCACCATCGCGTAACCGACCACCACGATCATGCCGCCGGCGATGTTCAGGCCGCTGGTGACCACTTCCGGGATCGAGTTGAGCAGGGCGTGTACCCCGGCGGTGCCAACCGAGATGGCGACGATGACCGCCGGAATGGCGATACGCATCGCCTGCAGCAGCAGGGCACCGATGTGGATCCAGGTGATGGCCCGCAGGCTGCCGCGCTCCGCCGCGCTGTCCGCCGCGTGCTGGAAGGCCACGGTGAGGGTACGTACGATGATGGTCAACACCTGGCCGGCCGCCGCCAGCGGAATGGCCAGGGCGATACCGGCGCCGACGCTTTGCCCGCCGGCGATGACCAGAATGGTCGAGATGATGGACGCCAGGGCGGCATCCGGCGCGACAGCCGCACCGATGTTCATCCAGCCCAGGGCGATCATTTCCAGCGTACCGCCGATAATGATGCCGGTTTTCATATCGCCGAGAATGAAGCCGATCAGGGTACAGGCGACCAGCGGACGGTGGAACTGAAACTCGTCGAGGACGGAACCCATCCCGGCGATACAGGCAACGATAAATATCAGCACAATCTGAAGAGTGGTGATCTCCATTGCACTTCTCCTATGACCAAAAAGCTCTGAGTAAAATAATCAGCGGCTGGCGCCACTAATTGAGTTTGTTAATCAGGTCCATCATTTTTAGCCGGCTGTCGGACGAGACCTTACGCACCTCCAGCTCGATACCGCGATCGTTCAGTTTCTTAAACGCTTCGATATCTTTTTCATCGACGGAAACGGCGTTGTTCACCTGGGTTTTCCCCTGGCGGAACGCCATGCCGCCGATATTGACGGATTGAATATCCACGCCGCCTTCCACCAGACGCAAGACGTCGGTCGGGTTGGTAAACAGCAGCATTACGCGGTCGTTGGCGTACTTCGGGTTGTTCCAAACGCGGATCGCCTTCGCCACGTCCACCACGTGAGCGGTGACGCCCGGCGGGGCGACCTGGGTCAGCAGGGTTTTGCGCACATGGTCGGCGGCGACTTCATCGCTGACGACGATAATGCGGCTGACGTTGGTTTCTTTGGTCCAGCGGGTGGCGACCTGGCCGTGAATCAAACGGTCATCGATGCGCGCCAGGCCGATTTTCATGTGGTCGTTCGGCCCCAGCGGCGCCTGAGGGGCAGCGGCTTTGGCGACGGGTGCTGCGGGTTTTGCGGGTTCTTCCTGCGGTTTTTTCAGCGCTTTCACGCCTTCGCGGCCGGTTTCCAACGCCAGCGCCACCAGTTCATCGAAGGCGGGGTTGTCGTCCCGCGCCATGAAGGTTTCCACCAGCATCGGAATGTTGACCCCGGTGACGACCTCATAGTTTTCTTTGTCGACCGCAATGCGGCTGGCGGCGTTGAAGGGGCTGCCGCCCCAGGTATCCACCAGGAACAGCACGCCGCCGCTGGTATCCAACCCACTGATTTTTTCGTTGTACTTGACGATTAACGTTTCGGCATTCTCACCGGGAACGAAGTCTATAAAGGCGACGTTGTCCTGCTCGCCCAATAGCATCTCCGCCGTTTTCAGCAGTTGTTCCGCTGCAGCCCCGTGTGTGCCGATGATAATAGCTATTGCCACTCGCTACCTCCTCGTTGAACTCCAGGCGCGGTTTGTGTCGTTTCTCCGCGCCGTCTTGGCAGTCACTTCCGCGGTTCAGATACATTATGGTAGAAAAAAAGAAACGCACGCCTAACATTTCTCACGCAGTTTCAAATGCCTGTGCGTGATACTTCACGAACGCGACATTTATTTTAGTGAGTGAAAAAATATTTTTTGTGACGCTGCTCCGTTATTGAATGCTCGGAGAAATCTTAGCTGTCGCAGATGATACGGCGCGGCGCCATGCTAAACCGCCGTTGAAAAAGCCGCTTTGTCCCCCAGAAAAATCCTGATACAGTAATTTCCTCTTTCATCACTAAGGAGTGAAGGGCCTCAGCCCTCCCTATGGACTGTCACCGAAGTTACTGTTTTTCCAGGTTTCACCCGCCACCTGCTGGCGTTGCATATGCTGTTCGGCCCTTCGGCCATCTCCCGGTAACCCCATCCCGTCACTTTGCTATTGTCGACTGCGCCCATGCAGCGGCGGCATCGTCACGTCTGAGCGGCGTGCGCGCATTCCCACTTTTCTCTGGAGTCTGATATGGAATTTTTAATGGACCCCTCTATTTGGGCGGGGTTGCTTACGTTGGTGGTGCTGGAAATCGTGCTGGGCATCGACAACCTGGTGTTCATCGCCATTTTGGCCGACAAACTGCCGCCGAAGCAGCGCGATAAGGCGCGCATCATCGGCCTGTCGCTGGCGTTGCTGATGCGTTTGGGCCTGCTGTCGGTGATCTCCTGGATGGTAACCCTGACTACGCCGCTGTTCAGCGTCGGCGATTTCAGCTTCTCCGGCCGCGATTTGATCCTGCTGTTCGGCGGGGTGTTCCTGCTGTTCAAGGCGACCATGGAGCTGCACGAACGGCTGGAAGGGCAGACGCACCAGGACGGCGCCAACCGCGGTTACGCCAAGTTCTGGGCGGTGGTGGTGCAGATCGTGATCCTTGACGCGGTGTTTTCGCTCGATGCGGTGATTACCGCCGTGGGTATGGTGAACGATCTGCCGGTGATGATGGCGGCGGTGGTGATCGCGATGGCGGTGATGCTGTTGGCGTCGAAGCCGTTGACCAACTTCGTCAACGCGCACCCGACCATCGTGGTGCTGTGCCTGAGCTTCCTGTTGATGATCGGTTTGAGCCTGATCGCCGAAGGCTTCGGCTTGCACATTCCTAAAGGCTACCTGTATGCGGCTATCGGCTTCTCGATCCTGATTGAATTGTTCAACCAGATCGCGCGTCGCAACTTCATCAAGCATCAAGCGCGTCGCCCGATGCGCGAGCGCACCGCGGAAGCGATCATGCGCCTGATGGGGCAGCAGCGTACACAGCAGACGGACGATGCGGTTGCCTTGCCGAGGGATGAAACCTTTGCGGCGGAAGAGCGCTATATGATCAGCGGCGTGTTGACGCTGGCCTCGCGTTCATTGCGCAGCGTGATGACGCCGCGCACCGACATTTCCTGGGTCGACTGCGAGCGCTCCCGCGAGGAGGTACGCGCACAGCTGCTGGATACGCCGCACAGCCTGTTCCCGGTGTGTCGTGATTCGGTGGATGAGATCGTCGGCGTGGTACGCGCCAAGGATCTGCTGGTGGCGCTGGAGCAGGGTGAAGACATCGCCGAGTTCGCCGCCCGCACGCCGCCGATCGTGGTGCCGGAAACCGTGGACGTCATCAAGCTGCTGGCGGTGCTGCGTCGCGCCAAAGGGCGTCTGGTGGTGGTCACCAATGAGTTCGGCGTCGTGCAGGGGCTGGTGACGCCGCTGGACGTGCTGGAAGCGATTGCCGGTGAATTCCCGGACGAGGACGAAACGCCGGACATCGTGGCGGAAGGCGACGGCTGGCTGGTGAAGGGCGGAACCGATCTGCACTCGCTGGAACAGGCGCTGGCCTGCGATGATCTGGTCAGCCCCACCGCCGACTACGCCACCCTGGCGGGGCTGCTGTTGGCCCACTACGGGCAGATGCCGGTGGCGGGAGATACCATCGAGCTGAACCACCTGCGTTTCGATATCGTTGAGGTGTCCGAATACCGTATCGAACTGGTGCGCGTTACCCGCGTCGCCCTGGACGATCCGGCGCACGCGTAACCCTCCCGCCGGGGGCTCAGGCCTCCGGCGGTTCCTCTTCCGCTTTCCTGACGCGCGATTCGTACTGCTGCAACCACAGCGGGAAAACATGAATCGGCATCGGCTTGGCGAAATAATACCCCTGCAGGGCATTGACCTCGCGTGAGCGCAGATAGTCGGCCTGTTCCTCCGTTTCCACCCCCTCTGCCACCAGTTTCAGCTTCAGGCGCTGCGCCAGCGTAATGATGGTGTCGGTCACCGTGGCGTTGACCGCATCGGTGCCGATGGCGGCGGTAAACCCGCGATCGATCTTCAAGACGTCCGGACTGAGGTTTTTCAGGTAGCTCAGCGAGCTGTGGCCGGTGCCGAAATCGTCGATGGCCAGCATGATCCCCATGTCTTTCAGCGTGCGGATCTGGTCATACTGGATCGCCGACAGCGCGGTGCGTTCGGTCAGCTCCAGCATCAATGAGGGCATCGGGTGCGCCGGCAGCCAAATCTGGCGGATATCGTCGATGATGTTGAGCGTTTTAAAGTGCTCGGCGGCGACGTTGATGCTGATGTAGAAGGACGGTCGTGGCGGGAACAGCTGCAGATTTTCCGTCACGGTGTTCATCAGATAGCGAGTGAGCGGAATGATGAGCTCATGCTGCTCGGCCAGCGGAATAAACACGTCAGGCGAGATCCATCCTTGTCGCTTCTTTTTCCAACGCAGCAGCATCTCGACGCCGGCGCAGCGCCCGGTGTCGCTGTGGATGATAGGCTGACAGTAGACGCGGAACTCCCGATGAGTGATGGCATGGCCGATGTGGTAAGACAGGCTCATGCGGTTGGCGGTGAGCAGATAGACCACATAGGCCGCCAGCAGGCTGATCAACAGCGCCAGCGGGATATGGCGCGGCAATGCGGACAGCGCCAGCATGCCGATCTGTGGGCCGAACAGTGAAATCGAGAACGGGTACAGCGCGGAGCCGGCGGTGTAGCGCAGGTCGTTGGTCAGGGTGTCGCGGCTCAGGATTTCGCGGCGGCCATATTCCAGGCTGCTGTCGTCCACGTTCAGGACCACTCGCTGAACGTAAGGCTCTTGCGGTTCGAGTAAAAAGTTGGACAGCAGCTCGATATTGAATACGTGCAGCACGCCGCTGGTTTTATCACGGGGGGATGGCGTCCACATCACCAGCGTGGGCAGGCCTTTGCTGACCGCCAGAGAGGGGCGCAGCGCCAGCCTGGCGTTGCTGTCGACGAAGGTGGGCATCACCGCGGCCAGCTGATAATGACGGGCGCCAAACAGGCTGGAGCAGTAAATAACACCGTTTTTCACCAGCAACATCGCGCGTAGCGCCTGATTTTGCGCGGCGCGAAAGCGCAGGGTCGATGAAACGTTTTCGCAGGGTTGGTCCAGCATGTCCATACTGCGTTCCGCCTGCATCTGCGCTGGCGTCAGCAATTGGTTGATCTTGCCGACGGTGCGGGTAGCCAACGTCTGCTGGCTCTGCTCGATGCTTTTGACCTCTTGATAGTAACGGGTATACAGCGATACCAACAGAATAGCCACGCCCACCGCTCCGGCCAGCAGCCAACGGTAGTAACGATATCGGGACGCGGCGAGGTGGGTCATCAACATCCGGTAAATCCTTGTTCGGTAATCCAGCTCCGAGTCACAGTCAGGCCATAGATCCTTAAGTTGCGCTCGGCTAATTCTAGCCTGAGGTTATACAAGATTGATGGTAACTCAGTAAATTATTTCAGTATGGTAAAACAGAAGGCCAATTTGCAGGCTAACCGCCCGATCGATGAGAAAAATGCAGGATATTTTCTGGTGACATTGTCACTAAAAGCGGTCAATGAATTGATTACCCATAAAAAACCCCGCCAGGCGGCGGGGTTGTCTGTCAGTCGCATTGCACCTTGATCGCCAGGCCGCCGCGTGACGTTTCGCGGTACTTGGCGTTCATGTCTTTGCCGGTTTCGTACATGGTCTCGATCACCTTATCCAGCGAAACGCGTGGCTCGCTGGTGCGGCGCAGGGCCATGCGGGCGGCGTTGATCGCCTTGACCGAAGCGATGGCGTTGCGCTCGATGCACGGCACCTGTACCTGGCCGGCGACCGGGTCGCAGGTCAGACCCAGGTTGTGTTCCATGCCGATCTCCGCCGCCACGCACACCTGTTCAGGGCTGCCGCCCAGCAGCTCGGCCAGACCGGCCGCCGCCATGGAGCAGGCCACGCCGACTTCACCCTGGCAGCCAACTTCGGCGCCGGAAATGGAAGCGTTCATCTTGTACAGCGCGCCGATGGCGCCTGCCGCCATAAAGTAGCGGATATAGATATCCGGGCTGACGGATTCGATGAAGTGATCGTAGTAAGCCAGCACCGCAGGCACGATGCCGCAGGCGCCGTTGGTCGGCGCGGTGACCACGCGGCCGCCGGCGGCGTTTTCTTCGTTCACCGCCAGCGCGAACATGTTGACCCAGTCGATTACGTTCATCGGATCGTTGGACAGTTTGTCCGACGCCACCAGCATGCGGCGCAGCGCGGAGGCACGGCGCGGCACGCGCAGCGGCCCCGGCAGCACGCCTTCGGTGTTCAGACCGCGATCGATACAGGCACGCATGGTTTGCCAGACGTTACCGAAGTAGGTGTCGATCTCTTGCTTGCTGTGCAGCGCCAGCTCGTTCTGCATCACCATGCCGGACAGCGACAGGCCGGTCTCGCGGCAGTGGTCGAGCATTTCGCGCGCGGAGTTGAACGGATAAGGCATTTTCAGCTCTTGCTCGCCGGCCTTGCCGAAGTTCTCCTCATCGACGATGAAGCCGCCGCCGATGGAGTAGTAGGTCTTGCTGTACACTTCTTTCTCGCCGGCGAAGGCGTGGATCTGCATGCCGTTCTCATGCAGCGGCAGGTTGTCGCTGCGGAAGACCATGCCGCCGTCGCGCGGGAAATCGACTTCATGCAGGCCGTTGGCCAGCATCAGGCGTTGACGTTGTTCTACATCGCGAATAAAACCCGGAATGCTATCGATATCGACGGTGTCCGGCATATTGCCGGCCAGGCCGAGAATGATGGCGATATCGGTATGGTGACCTTTACCGGTCAATGAGAGTGAGCCGTAAACGTCTACGGCAACACGCGTGATAGAAGGCATCAGGCCTTTATTTACCAGATCGTCGACAAACTGTTTGCCGGCTTTCATCGGTCCAACCGTATGAGAGCTGGACGGGCCGATGCCGATCTTAAACATGTCGAAAACGCTAATCACGCTAAAACTCCTTAAAGAGACGTATTGTTATGGCTGCGGCGGTTAAAAACCGCGCAGGGAACAGCGATATTGTAAAAGGGCCGTGCGGGTTCGGCTGCCTTTTTCGCATGAAATTAAATAATCCGTGGTGTCGCTTTTTTTGCTGATTACCCGGGGCGAACCCTTAAGCGGGGTATCCGCTTTCGCCTAAGCTCCATTAGCGGTAATCGCGCCAGCTTTCCGTGCTGAACGCCGCCGGCTTAATCCCTGTTTCTACAGTGGTTTATCTCGGACGGTGGTATTTTACAGGTATTTCGTAAGGTTTAAGAGAGGGTTTACAGTTTTTTTAAAACCATTCAATCGGAACGGTAGTTGAAAAAGCGATCAAATGAAGTGATTTCGATCGCTTTACCTGCAGCGGACGTCGACGGCCATGCCAGATTGCGAGTCAGATCACGCAATGCGGGTCAAATACTGACCTGCTGCGCCAGGCGGCGAATAATGGCGGCGGTCAGCCCCCAGATAAACTGGCTGTGATACCAGGAGAGGTAAATGCGGTGCGTGTGGCCTGCGCGATGGATATCCAGCGGGTAGTAACGCGACAGGGTCAGCGCTTCCCGCAGGGGCATCTCGAACACGTCCGCCACTTCGCCCTCGTTGGCGTGGAACTGCACGTCCGGCGGGATGAGGCCGACGATGGGCGTGACCTGAAATCCGGTGCTGCTGTCGAGCGGCGCCATTTGGCCGAGGACGGTTACCGCGTGTGGCGGTATCGCCACTTCTTCCTGCGCTTCCCGCAGCGCCGTGACGATCGCCGACCCGTCTTCGGCATCGGTTTTCCCGCCGGGGAAGGCCACCTGGCCGGCATGTTTACGCAGCGAATCGGCACGGCGGGTCAACAGCAAGGTGGGCTCGGCGCGGCAAACGATCGGGATCAGCACCGCCGCCGGGCGCACATTGTGCGAGATCTGCGCCGCCTGCGGTAACTGCAGTTGAAAACGGCTGATAAAGGCGTGCAGTGAGGCCGGTGAATTCGATGGGATCACGACAGGGAGTACTCCCCAAGCTGCGGCAGAATACGACCAACCTTGTCGAAGGTTTCCTGGTATTCCGCCTGTTCCTGGCTGTCTGCCACGATGCCGCCGCCGGCGGAGCAGTGGATGCGGCCGTTTTCGGTGACGAGCGTGCGGATGGTGATGTTGGTGTCCATGGTGCCGCAGGCGCTAAGGTAACCGATGCTGCCGCAATAGGCGTTGCGACGCTGCGGCTCCAGCTCTTCGATGATTTCCATCGCTCGCACCTTGGGCGCGCCGGTGATCGAACCGCCGGGGAAGCAGGCGCGCAGCAGCTCGGTGGCCGAGGTCTGCTCCGGCAGGGTGGCGGTAATGGTGCTCACCAGGTGATGTACCGCCGGGAACGGCTCCACGACGAACAGTTCCGGCACCCGTACGCTGCCGGGCTGGGCGACGCGGCCGATATCGTTGCGCAGCAGATCGACGATCATCAGATTTTCAGCGCGGTCCTTGGGCGAATCGGCCAAACGGCGAGCCTGTGCGGCGTCTTGTTCTGCGTCCGCCAGCCGCGGCAGCGTGCCCTTGATCGGGCGGGTTTGGATACGCTGCTGCTCCAGCCAGAGGAAGCGCTCGGGAGAGACGCTCAGCACGCTGTTGTGCGGCAGCCGCAGGAAGGCTGAGAACGGCGCACGGTTGCAGGCGCTCAGTCGGCAAAACGCCTGCCATTCGTCCCCCTGGTAGTCGGCGGAGAATCGCTGTGCCAGATTAATCTGGTAACAGTCGCCGCTGCGCAGGTAGTGCTGAACACGTTGGAACTTCTCGCCGTATTGCCGCCGCGTCATATTGGCATGCCAGCCGCTACGCAGCGTGAAAGGGCGCTCCGCCGGCGCGGTTTGGCGAGTGAGCCAGCGCCAGCGCTGCTCCACATCGCCATAGCTGAGCAGCGTCAGGGTTTGCAATTGGTGGTCGGCGATCGCTGCCCAGTCGTAAATGCCCACCGCCATGTCCGGCAACGCGAGGTCGGCTTCGGCCAACTGCGGCAAGGTTTCCACCCGGCGCCCAAGATCGTAGCCGAACAGTCCCAGGGCACCGCCCTGAAACGGCAGATCCGGGTTAAAGGCCGGCTGCCAACCTTGCTCTGCCAACTGCTGCTGCAGCAGGGAAAACGGATCTTCCTTCGACTGAGTAGTGACGCCGTCACTTTCAATTACCGTGTCGGGGCCACGCGTGGTGAGCGTAACGCGCGGCTGTGCGACCAGAATATCGAAGCGGTTATGCGAGTGATCGGCAAAGCCCGAATGCAGCAACATCGCCCAGGGCTGTGCTGAAAGCGGGGCGAAAAGCGTCATCAGGGCACTGCGGCTATAGGGCAAAGACTTTATGTTTGGGGCGGTTACGCTCATGAACGTCAAAAAACCTGGCTGTGAAGACGGCAATGTCTGGGCGTTAGTGTGCCATAGACGGCTACGGCATGCATGTTTTGCCATGCGAGACATGCAGCACAGTTCACATAAACGCCAGTTCAATAAACCTGAAATAAGGCATTTTTTGCGCCATTCATTATACTTCGGTATGTTAAAAATTTAACGTCAAATAAACTGGAATCCTGCTTTATCGAGGGCGCAAGACCCGAGAAATATAAAAACGATTCGTTAATTTTATTAATTTATTGTTACCCATGGTTATTAACTGGGTGATGCGGGAAAGTTTTGCCTGTGTTTTGTCGCGCGGGCCACTCTGTGAAATGGATTCCTGATTCGACACTGTTTTTCTTGCTGAAAGCATGAAAAGACAAAACAAGATAAATCTTATTTAGCCTGTTGCGGAAATCTGAGCGCCTTAGGCCTATTTATCCCCTCTGGCGCTGAATGGATTGATATTTTTAAAAAAATAAAATTATTATTTTGTTACATTATCATTGAAGAGCCGCCTATGTCGTTAATGCTGAGCGTCATCGTCCCGATGCACAATGCGGGAGAATTATTAGAGCCTTTCCTGGCTTCGTTGCTGGCCCAACGCGAACAACGCCTGGAGGTGATCATCGTCAACGATGGTTCTACCGACGGTTCAGGAGAGACCGCGCACCGTTACGCGGCGGCGCATCCGCATATTCGGGTCATCGATCAGGCCAACGCCGGCGTTTCTAACGCGCGTAATGCCGGGCTCGCCGTGGCCCGGGGAAAATACGTGGCGTTTCCCGATGCCGACGATCTGCTGGCGCCGAACATGTATTCCACGCTGCTGGAGCAGGCGGAGCTCCACCAATTAGACGTGATGCAATGCAATGGCGAGCGCTATTTCGCCAGTGAAGACGAATTACAGCCGATTTTTCCCGAGGCACGTTTACAGACCACCGACGTTATCACCGGCGTACAGTGGTTCGAACGTGCATTGAAATCGAGAAAATTTATTCACGTTGTATGGTTGGCAATATATCGCCTCGATTTTATCCGCCGGCATCGGCTTTATTTTGAACCGGGATTACATCATCAGGATATTCCCTGGACGACCGAGGTCATGTTTAATGCCCAACGGGTCAAATATTTAAGTACGCCGCTGTACCGTCAACGGGTACACGACAAGTCGATCAGCAATCGTCGCCGCACCGGCAAAGCAAACGTGGATTATCAACGCCACTATATGAAAATCGTCGAAATGCTGGAGCGGCTCAATCTGCGCTATGCAAGCAGCATTGCCATTCGTCCGGCTTTTCATTGGCAAATCACCCGTGAAGCGTTGGGCATTTGCCACAGCATTCGCCGTGAGCCGGATCCGGTCGCCCAGAATCAGATTACCGAAGAGTTTTATCAGCGCGGCATCGACAGAGCAATGTTCGCCAACGCGCGCGGCGTGAAGCAGGGGTGGCATGTCATGCTGTGGCGGCATCGCCTGAAGCAGTGGCGCAGCGATAACGGCTGCTCGCAAGTGGCCTGAGGCACAAGACGTTGGGATCCGTCGCGTTAGCGCGTATACTCCTTCTCCCTTTTGCCGGAGAGAACGACACATGCATGCAGGTATGCCATTACTGAGTCACGCGGAGCAGCAGGAAGCGGCGGATCGCATCCATCAACTGATGGAGCAGGGCATGAGCAGCGGTGAAGCCATTGCTCGCGTTGCGCAGGAAATTCGTGAGAAGCATCAGGGCGCTCAGGTTGCGGTACTGTTCGATGACGATGATGAAGACGAGCAGCATGATGCCGCACCGGAGGCGTCGCGGGATGACGATGCTGAAGAAGACGAAGACTATTGATGTTATCGGGGCCGCGCAAGCGGCCCCGTCAGTTTCAGCCGTTGACCGCCACGGCGGCGGCGGCTTGTTTCGCCAGCTCCACCGCCTGTTCCGTCGTGCTCGCCGTTGCCAGCGCTACGCCCAGACGACGTTGCCCGGCGATCTCCGGTTTGCCGAACAGGCGCAGCTGGTTGTGCCCGCACAGCGCATTTTCCAATCCGCTGAAACGCACATCGCTGCTGGTGAGCTGCGGCAGGATCACTGCCGAAGCGGAAGGGCCGAACTGGCGGATGGCGCCGATCGGCAACCCGAGAAAAGCGCGAACGTGCAGGGCGAACTCGGACAGATCCTGTGAAATCAACGTGACCATGCCGGTATCGTGCGGGCGCGGTGACACCTCGCTGAAGATCACTTCGTCGCCACAGACGAACAGCTCCACGCCGAACAGCCCGAAGCCGCCCAAGGCTTTCACCACTTTCTCCGCGATAGCCTGGGCCCGGCTCAGCGCCGTCGCCGACATCAGTTGCGGCTGCCAGGATTCGCGATAGTCCCCATCCTCCTGACGATGGCCGATCGGCTCGCAGAAGTGCACGCCGTCCACGGCGCTGATGGTCAGCAACGTAATTTCAAAATCGAATCTTACCAGCCCTTCGACGATCACCCGGCCGCCGCCGGCGCGGCCGCCCTGTTGGGCGTAATCCCAGGCGCTTTGCAGTTGTTCAGGCGTGCGGATCAGGCTTTGCCCCTTGCCGGAAGAGCTCATTACCGGTTTGACGATGCACGGATAGCCGATGTGTTCGACCGCCTGCCGGAAAGTCGCCTCGCTGTCGGCAAAGCGATAGCTGGAGGTGGGCAGGCCAAGCTCTTCCGCCGCCAGGCGGCGGATGCCTTCACGGTTCATCGTCAGGCGGGTGGCTTCGGCGCAGGGCACTACGCGGTGGCCCTGGCGTTCAAGTTCGACCAGCATGGCGGTGGCGATCGCTTCGATTTCGGGAACGATATAGTCCGGCCGCTCTTGTTCGATAACGGCTTTCAGCGCGTCACCGTCCAGCATATTGATGACGTGGCTGCGGTGCGCCACATGCATGGCGGGGGCGTCGGGATAGCGATCGACGGCGATCACTTCCAGACCGAGGCGCTGGCATTCAATGGCGACTTCTTTACCCAGCTCCCCGGAGCCGAGCAACATAACGCGGGTGGCGGAAGGGCGCAGGGCGGTTCCAATCGTTAACATAGTTTCGTACCTGGATCGGTGAAAGTAAGCGGATTGATGATCGGCGGGCAGTATATACGAAAACGATTGCGTGCGCAGCCGCCGCGCCAAGTTTGTTGCTAACTGACTGTTTTTATAACAAGCAGAAATATTTGCCCTGCATGGGCGATTGTGCGTTAATAAGCGACGGCGAAAGAAGGCCTACATATAGCAAGGTTTTCGCGTCTCGTGCCGTCAAGGCAGGTTTATCAAGTAAAGGAAACACAAATGAGCAAGATCACTGGTCACGTTAAATGGTTCAACGAAAGCAAAGGTTTCGGCTTCATCACGCCTGCCGACGGCTCTAAAGACGTTTTCGTTCATTTTTCCGCTATCGTTAGCGATGGTTTCAAGACCCTGGCTGAAGGCCAGCAGGTTGAGTTCTCCATCCAGGACAGCCAACGTGGCCCAGCCGCAGCCAACGTCGTTGCTATTTAACGACTGAGCCGCCAAGAAACCCGCCGCCGGCGGGTTTTTTTATGCCCGCTGCCCGTAACGCCGCCCATCTCTGTTATCATTTACCGCTGATTCGGCGCCAGCCTGCGGGCGCGCCGCCATTCCATTCGTCATATAAGAGTTATCGCCGTGAGCACAGTTTCTTTTTCTTCCCTGCCGCTGCCAGCCGAACAGTTGGCCAACCTCAACGAACTGGGGTACGCCAAAATGACGCCGGTGCAGGCCGCCGCGTTGCCCGCCATCCTGCAAGGGCGAGACGTGCGCGCCAAGGCGAAAACCGGTAGCGGTAAAACGGCGGCGTTCGGCATTGGTTTGCTGAATAACATCGTCGTTGCTCAGGTTGCCACGCAGGCGCTGGTGCTCTGTCCTACCCGCGAGCTGGCCGATCAGGTGAGCAAAGAACTGCGCCGCCTGGCGCGCTTCACGCAGAACATCAAAATCCTGACGCTGTGCGGCGGCCAACCGATGGGGCCACAGCTCGATTCGCTGGTGCACGCGCCGCATATCGTGGTGGGAACGCCGGGCCGCATCCAGGAACACCTGCGCAAGAAAACGCTGCTGCTGGACGAGCTGAAGGTGCTGGTGCTGGATGAGGCCGACCGTATGCTGGACATGGGCTTCGCCGACGACATCGACGATGTGATCAGCTACACGCCGCCGCAGCGTCAGACGCTGCTGTTTTCCGCTACCTACCCGGCGGGTATCGAACGCATCAGCGAGCGCGTTCAGCGTCAGCCGCTGAGCGTCGAAGTGGACGATGACGAAGCGCAGACCGCCATCGAACAACGTTTCTATGAGACCACGCGCGATCAGCGGCCGGCGCTGCTGGTGTCGGCCATTCGTTATCATCAACCCGCGTCCTGCGTGGTGTTCTGCAATACCAAACGCGATTGCCAAACGGTGCTTGAGGCCCTGGAGGCCCGTGGTATCAGCGCACTGGCGCTGCATGGCGATCTGGAGCAGCGCGACCGCGACCAGGTGTTGGTGCGTTTTGCCAACCGCAGTTGCCGGGTGTTGGTAGCGACCGACGTCGCCGCTCGCGGGCTGGATATCAAAGAGCTGGAGCTGGTGGTTAACTACGAACTGGCGTTCGATCCTGAAGTGCATGTGCACCGTATCGGTCGTACCGGCCGCGCCGGCATGAGCGGGCTGGCGATCAGCCTGTGCACGCCGCAGGAAATGGCGCGGGCGCACGCGATTGAAGACTACCTGCAGATGACCATTGCCTGGGCGCCGGTGTCCGAGCTGAGCGGGGCCGCCAACGGTTCGCTGGAGGCGGAGATGGTGACGCTGTGCATCGATGGCGGCCGTAAGGCGAAGATCCGCCCCGGCGATATCCTTGGCGCGCTGACCGGCGATGCCGGACTGACGGCGGCGGAAGTGGGCAAGATCGACATGTTCCCGGTGCATGCCTACGTCGCGATCCGTAAAGCCAGCGCGCGCAAGGCGCTGCAGCAGCTGCAACAGGGAAAAATCAAAGGCAAGAGCTGCAAGGTGCGGCTGCTGAAATAAGCCGAAGGCGGGTGGCGGTTTGCCTTCCCGCCGCTATCTATTTATACTGTATATAATTACAGTTATTTGAGTATTTGAGGACGCACGCATGGCGGTTGAAGTTAAATATGTGGTGGTGAGAAACGGTGAGGAAAAAATGACTTTCGCGAGCAAGAAAGAAGCCGACGCCTACGACAAAATGCTGGATTTGGCGGATAACCTCGGAGAGTGGCTGCAACAGGCGCCGCTGAACCTGGACGACGAACAGCGCGAAGGGCTGAGCTTCTTCCTGGCAGAGAATAAGGACGCACTGGGTCTGATTCTGCGCGGCGCATCACCGGCGGAAACCGGCAAAAAACCGACGGAAGCGAAAGCGAAAAAAACGGTCTCTAACTCAAAAGAGGGATCTGCGTCAGAAAAGCAAGCGGCATAATGACTTATGTTGCGGTGTTGTGATGAAAAAGGATCTAAAATGAGCCGTGAAATAACTTTCTTCAGCCGCTTTGAGCAAGACATTCTGGCCGGGCGCAAAACCATCACCATTCGGGATGCCAGTGAGTCGCACTTCGAACCGGGCGAGGTATTGCGCGTAAGCCGCAATGAAGACGGCGTATTTTTCTGCTTTATCGAAGTGCTGTCGGTAACGCCGGTGCGCCTGGATGCGCTGACCGAACGCCACGCACAGCAGGAGAACATGTCGCTGAGCGAGCTGAAGCAGGTGATCAAGGAAATCTATCCGGGCCTGGATGCGCTGTTTGTCATCGAGTTCGTCAAACGGTAACTCTTTGCCGAAACCCTGTTGTGAGCCAGGGATGGGCGCCCGGATAGCGCTAATCACAACGGGAGGACATATGAAAAAAACGGGTTTGGCTATCGCCTTGTTGGCCATGATGGGAGCATCGACTGCGGTGTGGGCGCAGGATCAAGAGCAACGCACCGCCAAGGTGGGGCAGTGTGCCGGTCTGCAGCCGGCGGATATTGCCGCTCAGGTCAAGCGTGATTTCTTGCAGAACCGCATCACGCGCTGGGAGGCGGACAAAAAGCTGCTGGGCACCGCAACCCCGATCGCCTGGGTCAGCCCGGATGCCATCACCGGCAAGGATCAGGTGTGGCAGGTGCCGCTGACGGTGCGGGGTACCAAGATGGATAAAACCTACAACGTGACGCTCAACTGCAACACCGGCGAGATTGCCTACAGCGCGCCGCAGTAATACTTTCCCGCAATAAAAGCCCGCCGCTCGGCGGGCTTGATACATCAAGACGCGGTCAGTCGCTAAACGGGATCACCAACTCACCCGGTTTCACTTCCAATCCCTTCGCCAGTTTTTTCGCCAGCGCTTCGGTTTTGCTGTTGTCAGGATTCAGCACATAAGCCGGCTTTTGGTCGAAGTAAGATTTCAGCGACTGGTTCAGGTATGGCGTCAGCGCTTTCATTACCGTCTGCATTTTTTCCGGCTGCACGCTGTAATCGGTCAACTCCATATCCTTCAGGTAAATGGCGCCCTGTGCACGGTCGTAAACCGGCTGTGCTTTCAGCGTCAGCTTCAGGTCCGCCGCCTGCGGGCCGAGAATCGACGTGATGTTGACCTTGGCGTCGCCGGAAAGGGTGACTTTACCCGGCTCGCTGCGGCCGATCTGGCTTTGCAGCTGCGTCAGCACGATGTTGGCGTCCACCAGGCCGGGCACGCCGATCTGCTTCTGATAATCATTGTGTTTCTGCAGGTAATCATTCACTTCCTGCTCGCTCAGGGTGTATTGGGTCAGTTGATTGCAACCGGCCAATACGCCGGCGAACAGCAGGGCGGCTGCGCCCATCAGGATCTTCTTCATTAATGCCTCATTGCGACTGCTGGCGAAAAGTGCTGCAGATAATTGATTAATCATTATAAACGTTCCGCCTGCGCGTGAAAACGGCAGGTGGCGATGTGCAGAGGATAGTGCGCGCAAAAGCGGGCAAGACCTATCGGATAACGCCGAAAGCGTCAGCGCCGCAGCCGCAGCGCCAAGAGAATCACGCCGGCCAGGCAGGCTGCGCCCCCCAACAGCGGGAACAGCGGAATGCCCCACAGTCGCAGCGACGAATGCATCAGATAAGGCGCCAGCCCCAGGGCAAAAGCGGCGGTGACGATGGCGATGGCCAGGGTGACGGCGGCGCGTTCCAGCGCTTTGCTCAGCTGGCCGAGGTTACTGACGTTGATATCGGCATTGAGCCGCCCGCGTTTTAGGCGGCGAACCAATAGCCGCAGCGTTTGCGGCAGCTCTTCTCCGGCATCGAGCGTTTCCCCGCCCAAGGCCAACAGCCGCTGGCGCACGGCGTCGGGGGCGTAGCGCTGCAGCACCGTTTGTTGCAGCATCGGCTTGAGCGTGGCCACGATGTCGAAGTTTGGATCCAGACGATGCAGCACGCCGTCGGCGGTGATTAATGCCTTGAACAGTAGCACCAGATCGGGCGGCAGCGCCAACTGGTGTTCGCGCGCCATCACCAGCAGGTCGGTCAAGGCTTTACCCAGCGTCAGGGTGGTGGCGGCCTGTTTGTCGAGAAAGTTTTGTGCCGCCAACTCCAGATCCATCAGGTCCAACGGTTCGCTGTCCGACCAGGCGATCAGCGTGTTGACGATGCCTTCGGACTGGCGATCGGCGATGGCCTGCAGCAGCAGGAGCAACTGGTTGCGCCGCCGCTCGGACAGCTGGCCCACCATGCCGAAGTCGATAAAACCGACGCGGTCACCGCTCAGTGCCATGACGTTGCCGGGGTGCGGATCGGCGTGATACAGCCGATGCTCCAGCACCATGCTCATAAAGGCGCGGGCGCCGCGTTGCGCCAGCAGCGGGCCGTCAAAGCCTGCCGCCGCTAGCTGTTCAGGGCTTTCCGGCGCGGTGCCGGGCAAGTATTCCTGAACTAACAGGCGGGGAGAAGAGTATTGCCAATAGATTTTTGGCACCACCACGTCGGGTTGACGCGCGAACATCCCGGCAACGCGGTCGCAGTTATGCCCTTCGTGGGTCAAGTCCAGCTCGTGATTGAGCGCCGTTGCCAACGCTCGGACCATCTGCCGCGGCCGATAGCGCGCCAGCGCCGGGCTCTGCTGCTCCACGGTCTCCGCCAGCGAGGCCAGCAGCCGCAGATCGGCGTGGATGGTTTTCGCCAGACCGGGCCGCAGCACTTTTACCACCACTTGCTCGCCGCTGTGCAAGCGTGCGCGGTAGATTTGCGCCATCGACGCCGCGGCCAGCGGCGTGCGATCGAATTCGGCAAACCGCTGTTCCGGCTCGCCCCCCAGATCGGCGATGATTTGCGGCGCCAGCGTTTCCCATGGCAACACCGCCGCCTGGCTGTGCAGGCGATCCAGTTCGTCGGTCCAGGCCGGATCCAGCAGGTCAGAGCGCGTGGCCAGGATCTGACCGAATTTGACGAAGGTGGGGCCCAACGCCTCGAGCGCTTCGCGCAGCCGCTCAGGCAGGGTTTGTGCATCCTGCGGGGCAGATTCACCGCGGGCGCCGCGCAACAAGGCTCCCAGGCCCAGCAGGCGCAGAACGTCTTGCAGACCATAACGAATCAGAACGGAGGTTATTTCCTTCAGCCGCGCCCGGTCGCGAGCGGTGGCGAGCACCATTTTCAACATCAGTACGCCATGTCCTTATTTGTCATTCTCGAACGTTATTGTTCCATATCCAGCAGCAACGGCACCTCGCTGCGCTGCGCCATGCGGTTGCGGTAGGCTTCCACGTTGTCCGGCAGCGCAACCCCGGCGACGATCGATAACGAGCGCAACAGCGGGAACAGGTGAATGTCGTCCTCGGACAGCTCGCCGTTTACCGCGTCGGCGGAGACGATCAGCGGCGACAGCGTTTGCAGGTCGGCTTCCAGTTCGGCGATTAGATCGGCGCTGTTGGCGAGATGTTCGGCAAAATCACCGATAGCCGCCTGTTTTTTATCGATAAAGTAACGGCGGGCGCTGTCGGTGGCGAACTCTTCGAAATCGGCATGCGCAATACGCGGCAGCAGCAATTTGGCGCTGTAACTGCCGACCCGCTGCAGCCACTCGGCAATGGCCGGGTTGGTGCTGCCGGTCAGCACCGGCTTGCCGTCCAGGCTATCGACATAGCGCACGATATCCAGGCTTTCCGGCATCGCTTCGCCGTTGTCTTTGATCAGGATTGGTGCCATTTTTTTGCCGATCAGGTTGAACGGGGTCGTTTCATCGTCGTTGAGCAATGTGACCAGGCGAATCGGCAGGTGCTTCAGGCCGAAAATCATGCGGGCTTTAACGCAGAATGGGCAATGATCGTAAATGAACAGTTTCATGCTTGCTCCGGGTTGTCAGGTTTTAACAGCAATAGTTACCACAGCTTATCGAGGCTGTCTTGAAGCGCGTGTGTTGGATGGTGCGTTATTGCGACATTGCCCGCGCAACAGGCGCGGGCGAGGGGCGTTATTTCTTGGCCGGAACCGAGTTGAGCACATCGATCAGGTGAATGCGGGCCTGTTCCAGATCGACCTGATCGCGCTCGTTGGCGGCGGAGACGACCTGCAGCTGTTTGATGATGTCGCTTTTCAGCGCGCTGTCGCCGGCGATGATATGGGCCAGCGCTTTTTCCACCAGGGTAGAGCGCGCATAAATCATGCGCAGGTTCAGTATCATATGTTCGAGCAGTTGCGGTAACTTCGCTTCTTCAATCATGCCGACGGGCTCCTGTGGGGTTTTTACTAACAGGATAGCAGCTGCTGCCGATTCGGCCGGATTTCTATGGCGTTAACCGCGGCGCAGCATCATCGAGGCGCTGCGCCGCGGGTTGAACTGCCAGTACAGGGCCAGCAGCGTGGCAAAACCGACGGCCCCGAGCAGCAACCAGGGCAGCTCAGGCATATCTATCGCCCGTCCGGTATCGTACATCCAGCCGCCGCCGGTATAGCCCAACGCGCCGCCCAGCGCCAGACCGAGACGACTGAAGCCCATGTAGCTGCCGCGTGCACGCGGATCGGCCAGCGAGGCGCTCAGCGTTTCGCGCGCCGGCTCGGCGATGATTGACCCCAGATAGAAGCAGCAGATCAGCGTGAATACTCCCTGCAGGCTGGTGGCGAGGCCGATTGGCAGCAGGCTGAGCGTCATCAGCAATAGGCCCGCCATCAGGCGCTGCTCAAGCCGGAAGTGTTTTTCACCCCAACGCGCCAAGGGATAGAGCAGCGATAACGACAGCGCCGCTTCGATCGCGTACATCCATTTCACCGCCGCCGGTGAACCGGCGATTTCGTTGACCACGATGGGCATCATCAGCATCACCTGTACCGCCAGCATGTAGTAACCGGTCAGCGTCAGGACATAGGTGAGGAAGCGGCGATCGCGCAGGACCCGCAACATGCCTTCTTTCATCGGCACGCGCACGGTGGAGATGCGATAAGCCGGCAGTAACCAGGCGTTCCAGCCGGCGGCCAGCACGAAGATAGTCGCCCCGACCCAACAGACAAAGTGGAAATCGTACTGTAGCAGCCAACTGCCGATCAGCGCGCCGACCACGGCGCCGGCGCTGTCCTGCATCATCAGCAGTGAGAAAAAACGGCCGCGCTCGTGCGGACGGGTCAGTTTGATCACCAAAGCGGTGCGCGGCGGATCGAATAAGGTGCCGCCGAGGGCGGAAAGTGCGCAGGAGAACCACAAGATCCAGGGCTCGTCGGCCATTGCCATGGTGGCGAAACCGGCGGCGCGCAGCAGCATGCCGGTGACGATCATCGGCTTGGCGCCGAAGCGATCGGCGATGGCGCCGCCAAAGATGCCTAGCCCTTGTTGCAACAACTGGCGCAGGCCAAGTGCGATGCCGACGATCAGCGCAGCCCATCCCAACTGATCGACGAAGCGGATAGAAATAAGCGGAAAAACGACAAAGAAGCCTAACACCACCAGCAGGTTGTCGAGCAACAGAAAATATTTACCCAAGCTGCGCGCTTGCGAAACCAGAGACATGCTTCACCATGAGCAATTAAGAAAGAGAGGGAGACACCCCTGCCAT
This sequence comes from Serratia sp. A07, assembly GCF_058725505.1. NCBI lineage: Bacteria > Pseudomonadati > Pseudomonadota > Gammaproteobacteria > Enterobacterales > Yersiniaceae > Serratia > Serratia sp. A07. The sequence continues at coordinate 51,072 of NZ_JBZXDO010000001.1, read as the reverse complement.
TCTCTACCCAATTTCCACACGGCAACAGGGGCGGCATAGATAATATTTTTTTATCGTCAAGGTGTTACCTGAGCTGCAAAATTGGCGGAAATACGCCGTAAAACGCCTATTCGGCGATTTACTGAGCGGCCGGGATTTTACCTCAGGGGCGGGCTACGGTTATATTAAATGCAGGGAAGTGCAGTTCTGCGGCGCTATTGGCAAAATAAAACCATGGCGAAAGATCGGCACAGGATAATGATCCGCTCGGCTTCCTAATAAATACTTCTTATCGAACCGTTTTGACTGCGGGGGAAATGATGTTCGGCTATCGCTCTGCATCGCCAAAAGTACGTCTTACAACCGACCGGATGGTGGTCCGTTTAGTGCATGAACGGGATGCCTATCGCCTGGCGGATTATTATGCTGAGAACCGGACCTTTCTCAAACCCTGGGAGCCGGTGCGCGACGAAAGCCACTGTTATCCTTCCGGCTGGCAGGCGCGCCTGGGCATGATCACCGAAATGCAAAAGCAGGGCAGCGCCTACTATTTTATCCTGCTCGATCCGGAAGAGCAGGAAGTGCGCGGCGTGGCGAACTTCAGCAACGTGCTGCGCGGTTCGTTTCATGCCTGTTTCCTCGGTTATTCGCTGGGGGAGAAATGGCAGGGGCAAGGGCTGATGTTCGAAGCCTTGCAGTCCGCTATCCGCTATATGCTGCGCCAACAGCGCATGCACCGCATCATGGCCAACTATATGCCTCACAACCAGCGCAGCGGCGCACTGCTGACGCGTCTGGGATTCGAACGTGAAGGTTACGCCAAGGATTACCTGCTGATCGACGGCAAGTGGCAAGACCACGTTTTGACGGCATACACCAATAAAGAGTGGTTACCCCCACGTTGAGGCCAAACGATGAAATATGAATTGAACGCCAAAGAGGCGCGGGTCATCGGCTGCCTGTTGGAAAAACAGGTCACGACCCCGGACCAATACCCGCTTTCGCTTAACGCCATTACCCTGGCGTGCAACCAAAAAACCAACCGCGAGCCGGTAATGGATCTGAGCGAAAGTGAAGTGCAGCAACTGCTCGATCTGTTGCTGCGCAAACATTTCCTGCGCACCCTCAGCGGGTTCGGCAACCGGGTAGTCAAGTATGAACAGCGGTTTTGCAACTCCGAGTTCGGCCAACTGAAACTCTCGCCCGCCGAACTGGCGGTGATCGCCACCTTATTGCTGCGCGGCGCGCAAACGCCGGGCGAGCTGCGCACCCGCACCAACCGGATGCACGAGTTCAACGATGTCAGCGAGGTCGAACAGGTGCTGCAGCAGCTGGCTACGCGCGAAGATGGCCCATTCGTGGTGCGCCTGGCGCGTGAGCCGGGCAAACGCGAAAGCCGGTTCATGCATCTGTTCAGCGGCCAGATTGATGAAGCGCCGGCGGCGCTTGAGTCTGAGGTCGACGGCGACCTGAGCGCCAGGGTCAGCGCATTGGAAAACGAAGTATCGGAATTGAAACGGCTGGTGCAACATCTGTTGGCGAGGGAAGCGAATGACTAAATTGCGTGTGGGCGTGGTGGGATTGGGCAGTATTGCGCAGAAGGCTTACCTGCCAATCCTCGGCCAGGCGGCGGATTGGACGCTGGTGGGCGGTTTTTCGCCCAATCAGCAAAAAGCGCAGCCGCTGTGCAACAGCTACCGCATGGCCTGTTTCTCCCGTCTGGACAGCCTGGCCGAACAGTGCGACGCGGTTTTTGTCCACAGCAGCACCGCCAGCCATTTTTCCGTGATAGGCGAGCTGCTGAACCGCGGCGTGCACGTTTACGTCGATAAGCCGCTGGCGGAAACGCTGGAGCAGGGCGAGCAGTTGCTCGAGTTGGCCGAGCGGCGAGGCAAAACGCTGATGGTGGGGTTCAACCGCCGTTTCGCGCCGCTTTACCGGCAGCTCAAACAGCAAATGAACCAGCCGGCTTCCATTCGTATGGACAAGCATCGGACGGACAGCGTCGGCCCGCACGATCTGCGTTTTACCCTGTTGGATGACTATCTGCACGTGGTGGACACCGCGCTGTGGCTGGCGGGCGGGCACGAGCAACTGCTGAGCGGCCGTTTGCAGGCCAACGCCGCCGGTGAAATGCTGTATGCCGAACACCACTTCGCCTGCGGCGACACGCAGGTGACGACCAGCATGCATCGCCGGGGCGGCAGCCAGCGTGAAAGCGTGCAGGCGGTGACCGACGGTGCGCTGTATCAGTTGACCGACATGCGCCACTGGCGGCGTGAAGATGCGCAGGGCGAGTTGGAACAGCCGGTGCCGGGCTGGCAAAGCACGCTGGTGCAACGCGGCTTCGACGGGGCGGTGCGGCATTTCCTCAGCGCCGTCGCCAACCAGAGCGCGCCGGAAACCGGCGGCGAACAGGCGCTGGTCGCCCAGCGGGTGGTCGAGCGTTTGCTGCGGGATAACTCTATGTAACATATGGCGGTAGCTATTCTTTTCCGGATGCGTAAACTGAGCCGATTGTTTCACTGACGCCTGCTGTTGCAGGCGTTGATATTTACGGTACCTATCAGACAACCACATGAACCTACTCAAATCCTTGGCTGCCGTCAGCTCGATGACGATGTTTTCGCGGGTGTTGGGCTTTGCCCGCGATGCAATCGTCGCGCGCGTGTTCGGGGCCGGCATGGCAACGGACGCCTTCTTCGTGGCGTTCAAACTCCCTAATCTGTTACGCCGTATCTTTGCCGAAGGGGCATTTTCGCAGGCCTTCGTGCCGATCCTGGCCGAATACAAGAGCCAGCAGGGTGAAGAAGCGACGCGCACTTTTATCGCCTATGTCTCCGGGCTGTTGACGCTGGTGCTGGCGGTGGTGACGGTGCTGGGGATGCTGGCCGCGCCCTGGGTGATCTATATCACTGCGCCGGGCTTTACCGATACGCCCGACAAGTTTGCCCTGACGTCGGCGCTGCTGCGCATCACATTCCCCTATATTCTGTTGATCTCACTGGCGTCGCTGGTGGGGGCGATCCTCAATACCTGGAACCGCTTCTCGATCCCGGCCTTTGCGCCAACGCTGCTTAACGTCAGCATGATCGGCTTCGCGCTGTTCGCGGCCCCGTATTTCAATCCGCCGGTGCTGGCGCTGGCCTGGGCGGTGGTGGTGGGCGGCGTGCTGCAGCTGGGGTATCAGCTGCCGCATCTGCGCAAGATCGGCATGCTGGTATTGCCGCGCCTCAAGCTGGGCGATGCCGGGGTCTGGCGCGTGATGCGCCAGATGGGGCCGGCGATCCTCGGGGTGTCGGTCAGCCAAATCTCGCTGATCATCAACACCATTTTCGCTTCGTTCCTGGTGTCCGGCTCGGTGTCCTGGATGTACTACGCCGACCGCCTGATGGAGTTTCCTTCCGGCGTGCTGGGCGTGGCCTTGGGCACCATCCTGCTGCCGTCGCTGGCCAAAAGCTTCTCGAGCGGCAACCACGACGAGTATTCGCGCCTGATGGATTGGGGGCTGCGCCTGTGCTTCCTGCTGGCGTTGCCGAGCGCCATTGCGCTCGGCATTTTGGCCAAGCCGCTGACCGTTTCGCTGTTCCAGTATGGCAAATTCAGCGCCTTTGACGCGGCGATGACGCAGCGTGCGCTGGTGGCTTATTCGGTAGGGCTGATGGGGCTGATCGTGGTTAAAGTGCTGGCGCCGGGCTTCTATTCGCGGCAGGACATCAAAACGCCGGTCAAGATCGCCATCATTACGCTGATTATGACGCAGGTGATGAACCTGGCGTTTATTGGCCCGCTGAAGCATGCCGGCCTGGCGCTGTCGATCGGTTTGGCGGCATGTCTGAACGCCTCGCTGCTGTATTGGCAACTGCGCAAGCAGAAGATTTTCCAGCCGCAGCCGGGGTGGGCGCTGTTCCTCACCAAGCTGGTGATCGCCGTGCTGGTGATGTCGGCCGTGTTGATTGGCGCGATGTGGCTGATGCCTGCCTGGGATCAGGGCAACATGCTGGAGCGTTTGCTGCGCTTGGCTGCGGTGGTGGTGGCCGGTGTGGTGGCGTACTTTGGCGTGCTGGCCGGGTTGGGCTTCCGCCCGCGCGATTTTGCTCGCCGGGTCGCCTGAGCCAAAGGCAAGCGTAAAAAAAGGTCGCCTGGGCGACCTTTTTGCTTTCTGGGCGGCGCAGTTTACATGCGTTCGACGGTTTCGATGCCCAGCGTATCCAGACCGGTTTTCAGCGTTTTTGAGGTCAGCAGCGCCAGCTTCAGGCGGCTCTGACGCACTTCTTCGCTGTCGGCGTTCAGGATCTGGCAGTGCTCGTAGAAACCGGAGAACAGGCCGGCCAGATCGTACAGGTAGCTGCACATGACGTGAGGCGTGCCTTCACGCGCGACGGTGGTGAGCACTTCTTCGAACTGCAGCAGGCGGGTGGCCAGCGCAATTTCGCGCTCTTCGGTCAGCGTCAGCGGCAGCGTCAGGCTGGTTTCGTCGATGCCGGCGCGTTTGAATACCGATGCCACACGGGTATAGGCGTATTGCATATAAGGCGCGGTATTGCCTTCGAAGGCCAGCATGTTATCCCAGTCGAAGACATAGTCGGTGGTGCGGCTTTTCGACAGATCGGCGTATTTCACCGCGCCGATGCCGACCACGCGGGCCACGGTTTTCATTTCGTCTTCCGGCATATCCGGGTTTTTGCCGGCGATCAGCTGTTCGGCGCGTTCGATGGCCTCATCCAGCAGGTCGGAGAGCTTCACCGTACCGCCCGAGCGGGTTTTGAACGGCTTGCCGTCTTTGCCCAGCATCATGCCGAACATGTGGTGTTCCAGCGAGACGGACTCCGGCACGTAACCGGCCTTGCGCACGATGGTCCAGGCCTGCATCAGGTGCTGATGCTGACGGGAGTCGATGTAATACAGGACGCGATTGGCACCCAGGGTTTCGTAGCGATACTTGGCGCAGGCGATGTCGGTGGTGGTGTAGAGGTAGCCGCCATCCTTTTTCTGGATGATGACGCCCATCGGATCGCCGTCCTTGTTCTGGTATTCATCGAGGAACACCACGGTAGCGCCTTCGCTTTCCACCGCCAGCCCTTTGGCTTTCAGGTCGGCGACGATGCCCGGCAGCATCGCGTTATACAGGCTTTCGCCCATCACGTCGTCTTCGGTCAGCGTGACGTTCAGGCGGTTATAGGTCAGCTGGTTTTGCGCCATGGTGATGTCGACCAGCTTGCGCCACATTTTCAGACAGTACTGATCGCCGCCCTGCAGCTTCACGACGTAAGCGCGCGCGCGTTCGGCGAACTCGGCATCTTCGTCGTAATGCTTCTTGGCTTCGCGGTAGAACTGTTCCAGATCGGACAGGCCCATGTCGCTGGCGTTTTCATTCTGCATTTTTTCCAGATAGGCAATCAGCATGCCGAACTGGGTGCCCCAGTCGCCGACGTGGTTGGCGCGGATCACTTTATGGCCCAGAAACTCCTGGGTACGTGCCGCTGCGTCGCCGATGATGGTGGAGCGCAGGTGGCCGACGTGCATCTCTTTCGCCACGTTCGGCGCGGAGTAGTCGATAACGATAGTTTGCGGCTCAACCGGCGCGATGCCCAGTTTCGGTGCGTTCAGCACCCGATCGGCCTGGCGCGCGACCCAGTCGCTGTTCAGGAAAATGTTGATAAAGCCGGGGCCGGCGATTTCCACTTTAGCGGCGACGTCGCCGAGATCCAGCAGTTGCACCACTTTTTCCGCCAGTTGACGGGGTGGCATGCCCAGCTTTTTGGCGACGGACATCACGCCATTGGCCTGGTAATCACCAAACTGCGCCTTGGCGGATGGGCGGACCTGCGCTTCGCAATCGGCTGGCGCGCCAGCGGCGATCAGCGCCTGGCTGACTTTATCTGAAAGAAGAACCTGAATATTCACCGGGTTACCTTAATGACGAACGAGGGGCTGAAGCCAACCCCTGTGGGATTCAACGGTGGCGGGCGCGATGGGCGGCCTCCACAAAACAGCCTGCAATTGTAACCGATCTGACGGAGCCCGTCAGCAGTTGGCGCGGCCGCAGCGATGAAACTGTTGTCGGGTGCGGCGCGTTGATGGCCGGAAGCGGAAAGGCAGGATGAATGAAAGAAAACGTGTGGCGGAGAGGATTAGGAGACTAACGTTTTTTATTGTGGCGTCTGGCATCCAGCGTGTTGGTGCTGCGGGATTTAAAATGACGGTAGATGGCGTATACGGCGATAATTATCAACACCAAGGAAATCGTCAGCAATAACATAATAATCATCTCGAATTTAAATTTCCTCCAAAGTAGCTGAGTTGCCTCGATGAATCAATTGCTCGGGGTTAAATTAAGATAATCCTTAGATTTTTATCAGTTTTTGGATTTTATTGTCTTTTTTTACAATGAGTTGCGCATCGTGTTTTGTGCGGCTTTGATGAGTGGGAAAGACTTGAGTAAGCCAACCTATTCAATCAGTTTGACCTGTATGCCATGTACGATTTTGTGTAAAATAACTTAAATCCTAGCGTCATGATAAAAGGGTTTAATGAACTGCGAAAAATCTTATTTTTTATTTTTTGTTGATTTTATAAGCTGTCATATTAATAAGTTCTCAGGTTTCTATTCCCCATGCACACAGTCGAAAATCATTCTGAACGGCTGCTGAAAAACCTCGCAATGCTGGCGAGCGCTGTCGCCACCGTGTAAATTACGGCGTTTCACATACGTTCCGTTGTTTTGAGGTTTCTATGACCACCCCCTTGCAGGCCATTGCCGAGCTGGACGACCTGGTGCTCGACCTGCCGCGTTTCGAGCAGGCATTGCATCAATTTGCCGCCAAATTGCGGCTTGATCTGGCCGCGTTTACCGCCGATCACATCTCTCTGCGCTGTCATCAGAACGCCACTGCCGAACGCTGGCGCCAGGGGCTGATGCAGTGCGGGACACTGCTGTCCGAGTCGATGATCAACGGGCGACCTATCTGTCTGTTCGATTTGTCGCAGCCGCTGGCCGTGGGGCCGTGGCAGATAGACTGCGTCGAGCTGCCGTATCCCGGGGAGAAACGCTATCCGCACGAAGGTTGGGAACACGTCGAATTAGTGCTCAGTGGCGATCCGCAGACGCTGCACGCCCGGGCGTTGAGCTACCTTGCCGATGAAGCGCTGCTGGCCCCGGGGATCAAACTGAAGCAAAGCTCGCCAAAAGGCGAGGGCGAGCGGCTACCGAACCCGACGCTGGCCATCACCGACGGAACGGTGACGATAAAGTTTCATCCTTATTCCATTCGAGATATCGTCGCCAGCGAACAAGGTTAGCCGGGCAGTGCCGCACAGGCTCGCGCCATGCGATCGAGCGCTTCATCGAGCAGGGCCCACCGGCAGCCAAAGTTAAGCCGCACAAAGCGCCGATCGCCGAAATCCAAACCGGCGCTTAATCCTACGCCCGCGCGTTCGAAGAACTGATGCGGGTTGTCCACCGGTAAAGCGCTGCAATCGATCCACGCCAGGTAGGTGGCTTCGATTGGCAAAACCGTCAACCCCGGCATGGCGTTGATGCGCTCGGTCAGCCGATCGCGATTGGCACGTAGATAAATCAGCTGCTCGTCCAGCCAGGGCTGTCCGTATTGATAAGCCGCCTGCGCTGCCACCAGCGCCAGCAGATTGACCTCCGGCACGATGCCGCTGCGCGCGCGTTTCAGCCTTTGTCGCAGCGCTTCGTTGGGAACGATCGCCAGTGAAGCGCCCAGCCCGGCAAGATTAAACGTTTTTGACGGCGACATCAGCGTCACGCTGCGTTGGGCCGCATCGTCATTCAGGGTAGCGAAAGGGGTATGCCGCACGCCGGGTTCAAGCAGCAGCTCGCAGTGGATTTCATCGGAACAGACGATTAAATCGTGCTCGCGAGCGAACTGATGGTGCTGCAACAGCTCATCCCGGCGATAAGCGGTGCCACCGGGATTCTGCGGGTTGCACAGCAACAGAAGCTTCTCGTTGCCGCTAAGCCGATCACGCATCGCGGGGAAGTCCAACACCCAGCGTTGGCCTACCGCCGTTAGCGGCACCGAGAGGTGCTTACGCCCGGCGAATTTGGCCGCTTTGCGGAACGGCGGATAAATGGGAAAGGGGGCCAGCGTGCTCTGGTGTTCTTCGGTGCAGGCTCGCACGCACAGGTTCAGGCCGCACACCAGCCCAGGCAGGAAAATGATCCATTCAGGCTTGATGTGCCAGCCGTAGCGCTCTACCATGCGGCGGGTAAAAACCTCAATAAGATCAGGGGATGGGTGAGTGTAGCCGAATACGCCGTGCGCCACGCGACGCTGCAAGGCTTCGATCACCGCCGGCGGTGAGGTGAAATCGCTGTCGGCGACCCAAAGCGGAATAATGTCGCGGTCGCGATATTTATCCCACTTAACGCTGTCACTGTGACTGCGGTCTACCCATTGATCAAAATTGAATGCCATAGTTACAACCCTGAGCCGGTTTATGCCTAAGCATGAGCCTACGTGAGAAATGAAGAAATGAACAATTGCCGCCGTATGTTGGCCGTTATCTGGGGGTGACAATGATAAAACTGGAAGTTTGTTGCTTTAGCGTCGACTGCGCGCTGACGGCCGAACGGGCAGGCGCCGATCGTATCGAGTTGTGCGCCAGCCAGAGCGAGGGGGGATTGACGCCGAGCTATGGCACGCTGCGTCTGGCGCGCGAGCGGGTGGCGATCCCGGTGCATCCGATCGTTCGTCCTCGCGGTGGCGATTTCTGCTACGGCGCGGTGGATTTCGAGGTGATCAAACAGGATCTCCGCCAGATCCGCGAGATGGGGTTCCCCGGCGTAGTGGTCGGCATGCTGGACGAAGAAGGGCACATCGATCTGCCGCGCATGCGCGAAGTGATGAAGCTGTGCGAGGGCATGGCGGTGACGTTCCATCGCGCGTTCGACATGTGCCAAAACCCGATGGTGGCGTTGGAACAACTGACCGAGCTGGGCGTAGCGCGCATTCTAACCTCCGGCCAACAGCAGAGCGCCGAACTGGGCCTGCCGCTGCTGCGAGATTTGCGCCAGGCCAGTCACGGCCCGGTGATCATGGCGGGTGCCGGCGTGCGCCTCAGCAATCTGCACAAGTTTGTCGACATCGGTCTGCATGAACTGCACAGCTCTTCCGGCCATCTGGTACCGTCGACCATGCGTTACCGCAAGGCGGGCGTCACCATGTGCTCCGATAACGAGTTTGACGAATTTAGCCATTATTGCGTGGATGGCGAAATGGTGGAGGCGATGAAAAACGCGCTGGCCTTGGTTGATCCCCTGGCGCAAAGCGCATAAACACGCAGCTAACCGCGTTTGAAAACCGGTTTCCGGGCCGTAAGACCCCTTTGCGTGTCACTGAGCCCTCGGCGATCGCGCAAGTACCAGGCCCCGGCGTTTTGCCGGGGCTTTTTTTATGTCTTGCAAAGACGCGGTGTCCGTTTCAAGGCGGTTTCTCGGTCGAACTGCCCCCATCTCTTCTTGCGATCGCCATGCCCTGCTGATAAGTTTGTGAGTTAAAATCATTTAAATATCATAATATTAAATGATTTTTTTGGTATGTATTGCCGTGGTGAATGGTTTGCGTTCTGCCGCTCGTCACCGCGCCGGTATTTTTACCTGTTCATCGCCTGCCTTATGGCCGGAACATCACAGCATCAATTGAGGAGAGCCGTCGGCGCAGCCGCAGGGCGCGTTAACGGCGGACTAAACAAGGAGATAACGATAATGACCCGAACGGCACACTGTTTGAGCGCGGCGCTTTTACTGACGTTGGCCCTGACCGGCTGCCAGACCGCCAAGCGACCTGTTTCTACATTAAGCCAGCCGCCCAGCGCAGAAGAAATTGCGGAACAAGACAAACGGCAGCGTGAGGCCGAGCGCATGCAGCAGTGCCAGCGCGAGTTGGATGCCATGCGCGGCATGGATAACGAAAAATACCAAAAATTCAAACGCGAATTCGATACCTTGATGGGCGGCGCCGCGCAGTATGCCGGGGTACGCCAGCGGGTCAACACGGGCACGCAGGAAACCGTCGACGCCCTGTATCGTTATCGCACCAGCCGTCTTTGCGCGGACATCAGTTCTGCCATGATGACCGGCCTGGCTGAGCGTGGAGAACGCGCCCAATGACCCCTCGAGCAAGAAAGGCTTTGCTGAGCCTGATGATACCGCTGGCGTTTGCGCCGGCGGTGGCCGGGGCGGATGACGATGTGCCGGCATTATTGCAGTTTGCCGAGCGTTACCAGCGGCAGGACGCGCCGGCAGCCGAGACTGTGGTTACCCCATCCCAGGAAAGCCAAAAGCCGGCGTCCCGGCCGGTTCAAGCTCGTGAAACGAGCTCACAGAGAAAGCAACTGGCGCAGTTGCAAAAGACGCTGCGCGAGAAAGAGACTCGCCTGGAGCAACAGCAAGCCGCTCTTCAATCCCTGCAGCAGGAGTTGACCGCGTTGCGGGTTGCGTCGTCCCTGACCGCTGCCGATAAACCGACACCGGCGCCTGATTTGAGCGCATTGAGCGACTTCGCCAGCGGCGTACGACAGGCGCTGAACCTGACGCCGCAGGAGCGCAAGGCTCAGGCGCAGATCGCCGAAGCGCAGGCGGCGTTAGCGCGGCAAAAGCAGCAAACCGAGGAGCGCGACCGGCGCATTGCCTTGCTGGAACAACGGCTGGCGGCGTTGCCTGAACAGGCGGATAAGGCTTGGCAGGAGAAACTGGCGGCGGCCCAGACCACCAACGATAAAGCGCGCCAGCGTTATGAGCAGGATAAAAAAGCGGCCGCCGCTGAGCTGGAACAGCAGAAGGCCGAGGCTGCCAGGCTGATGGGCGAACTGCAGCAGCAGCTGACGCAGCTGCAAAAAGAGCAGGAGGGCCAACGGCAGCAGGGTGGGCAGCAAGAGAAAAGCCTGAAGACGGCGCTGGCGCAGCAAAAGGCCGAAGCCGCCAAGGCGGCGGGTGAACTTCAGCTGCAGCTTGCGCAGCTGCAGAAAGAGCGTGATGATCAACGCCAACAGGCCGAGCAGCAAGAGAAAAGCCTGAAGACGGCGCTGGCGCAGCAAAAGGCCGAAGCCGCCAAGGCGGCGGGTGAACTGCAGCAGCAGCTGGCGCAGCTGCAGAAAGAGCGTGATGATCAACGCCAACAGGCCGAGCAGCAAGAGAAAAGCCTGAAGACGGCGCTGGCGCAGCAAAAGGCCGAAGCCGTCAAGGCGACGGGTGAACTGCAGCAGCAGCTGGCGCAGCTGCAGGAAAAAAACAAGACGCAAACCGAACAAGCTAAAGCGTTGGAACAACGTTTGGCGGTGGTAACGGCGGAAAGCGCGCAGGCTGCGCAGCAGCGGGATAAAGCGACACTGCAGGCGGATAAAACGGCAACGGAGCTGGCGGCCGCCCATCAGGCGCAGCAAGCTTTGCAAGACGAGCTGAGCGGGCTGAGATCGCGGGCCAAATGGCTGCCGGATGCGCAGGCGCTCAAGAAAAAGCCGGAACAGCAGAGCTATGCTGCCGGTGTCGCTTTGGGACGCGATATTCAAACGATGTTGGCGGAGCGTAAAAATTGGGGCATCAATCCCGATAAAACCCTGCTGCTGGCGGGCGTGATCGATACCTTCAACGGCCATTACCAACTAAGCGATGCACAGTTGACCCGCGCGCTGTCGGAGTCGGAAAAAGCGGTGAGCGACGCCAGAAACCAGGCGGCGAAGGTGCAGACCAGCAAGGGCGAGGCGTTCGTCACCGAGTTTAAAAAGAAGAAAGGCACGCAGAAGTCGCCTGCCGGTTTCTGGTATCGCATCGATTATGTGGGTGATGAAGCCATTAAGGAAAACGCGCGGGTGGACATCGTGGTGAAAGAGAGCTTAACCGACGGTAGCGTGATTCAGGATATGGATCGCAGTGGGAAGGTGATGTCACAGCCGCTCTCTGCCTATCCGCCGTTGTTCCGCGAGGCGATCGGCCATCTGAAAAATCATGGTTCGCTGACAATGGTGGTGCCGCCGGTGTTGGCGTACGGAGAAACGGGCTATGCGCCGCAGATCCCGCCGAACGCGACCATGGTGTATGAGCTGCGGATTGTCGATGTCGACAACGGGTAAATTCGGGCCGGCGCAGGCCGGCCCGATTAGCGAACGCTAGGGTTTTTTGGCGGTCAGCACGGCGCGCAGGGGCGCCGGATAGCCTTCGATCGTTTTGCTGCGATCGTTCGGATCGAGGAATTCGGCCAGTGACTCGCTGGTCATCCAGTCGGTGCGGCGCTGCTCTTCGAGGCTGGTGACGCACATATCGGCGATCTTCACGTCGACGAAACCGCACTTCTCCAGCCAGCATTTCAGCGCTTCGGCGGAAGGAATGAAATACACGTTGCGCATCTGTGCATAACGATCGCCCGGCACCAGCACCTGGTGGCGATCGCCTTCCACCACCAGCGTTTCCAGCACCAGCTCCCCTTCAGCCACCAGCTGATTTTTCAGCTGATAGAGATGATCGAGCGGCGAGCGGCGGTGATATAGCACCCCCATTGAGAACACGGTGTCGAACGCCGCCAGATCCGGCAACTGCTCGATGCCGAGCGGCAGCAGGTGGGCGCGCTGATCGCCACCCAACAGCTTGCGCACCGCTTCGAACTGGCACAGGAACAGCTGCATCGGATCGATGCCGACGGCAAAGTGTGCGCCGGCGCCGATCATGCGCCACAGGTGATAGCCGCTGCCGCAGCCGACGTCGAGAATGGTGCGGCCGGCCAGCGGAGAAATGTGCGGCAGCACGCGATCCCACTTCCAGTCGGAATGCCATTCGGTATCGATATCGATGCCATACAGCGAGAACGGCCCTTTACGCCATGGCATCAGGGTGCGCAGCATTTTCTCGATGCCCTCGAGCTGGCCCGGCGACAGGCCGGGCTCCATCTCGGCGCGCACGCCGTGCAGCAGATCGAGGCGGGTTGGGGCCAGCGTCGGCAAATGTTCTACCGAGTTAAACCACTGTTTGAATTTGCCGTGCAGCGATTCGCGTTGCCAGGCGCTCAGCTGCGCAGGCAGGGTATCCAGCCAATGGCTGAGGGGGCTTTTGGCGATGCGCTGATAGAAATCACCGAACTCGATCATTGCGCATCCCCCGCTTTCAGGGCGATCAGCGAACCGAAGTTGAAGCATTGGAACCACACTTCGGCATGCTCGAACCCGGCTTGATGCAGGCGCGCCTTATGTGCCTCTACCGAGTCGGTCAGCATCACGTTTTCCAGCATGCTGCGTTTTTGGCTGATCTCCAGCTCACTGTACCCATTGGCGCGTTTGAAATCGTGATGCATGTTGAACAGCAGCTCGCCGACTTCGGCGTCTTCAAAGCTGAACTTCTCCGACAGCACCAGTGCGCCGCCCGGGCGCAGGCCGCGATAAATTTTCTCCAGCAGGCGCAGGCGATCGGCCGGTTCGAGGAACTGCAGCGTAAAGTTCAGCACCACCATCGAGGCGTTCTCGATGTCGATGTCGCGAATGTCGGCTTCGATGACGTCAACCGGCGTGTCGGCGCGGAAGGCGTCAATATGGCGGCGACAACGTTCCACCATCGCCGGCGAATTGTCGACGGCGACGATATTGCAGCCGGGCACCTTGATATTCCGCCGCATCGACAGCGTCGCCGCGCCCAGCGAGCAGCCCAGGTCATACACCCGGCTGTCGGGTTGCACAAAGCGTTCGGCCAGCATGCCGATCATCGAGATGATGTTGGAATAGCCGGGAACGGAGCGTTGGATCATGTCGGGGAACACTTCGGCAACGCGTTCGTCGAAGGTCCAGTCGCCCAATTTGGCGATGGGGGCGGAGAAAAGGGTATCGCGGTTTGGCATAGCGGCAAATCAGTTCAGAATTCGAAGCTGCGTAGTCTAACAGAAAAGCGTAAAAAAGCGGAGCGGAAGCAGGCGGCGCGGCCGCCTGATGATAAAACGGGATCAATGCAGGCTAAAAATCAGATCCCAGGGCAGATAGAAAATATTTGCCAGAACCATCAACAGCAAAGAGATATAGGTCGCGGCCATGCCTGAACGGCGCCAGCGAACCTCGCGGTTGCGCAAACCGTAGTAATGCACCAGCCGCCCGGCCATCAGCATCAGGCCGCAGAGGTGAATCATCCAAATTTCCGCGCCGTTCATCTCCATGATCACCAGCAATACGGCAGCGATCGGAATGTATTCAACGGCGTTGCCATGCACGCGGATGGCGGTCTGCAATTCGTAGAAACCGCCGTCGCCGTAGGCTACGCGGTACTGCATCCTTAATCTGACTACGTCATAAGAGAGTTTGATCAACAACAATGCGCCGAGCACCACATAAAGCGCGCTTACCATTTTTAACTCCGTTCCCTAACCAAAACTGGCAGCCAGCATCATAGCCGTCATTGTATTCACTGTCGCGGGGAAATATTTGATGTTATTGGTCAGATTAATAGGTCAAAACAGTGCATCCTGTTCCGGCCAGTCCGGCGGCGCAGGCAAATCGGGGATCGCCAGGCGTAGCTGCTGCCAAATTTTTTGCGCCTGCTGGGGCGAATCGCCGTTGTCCGGCGTATGAATAAACAGATAAGGCTGATGCTGTTGCTGCCACAGCGGCAGTTTTTGCTGCCAGGCTTCGAACCAGCGCAGGTTGTCGGCCAGCTGATCGCCGCCGATAAAGCGCACCAGCGGCTGGTCGGCGGTGACCAGGGCATGCACCGGCAGCTTCGGTTTTTTCTGCTGCGCATCGCGCACGGCGGCGGTATGGGGGGCGGCGTGATGCACCGGGCGGCTGTCGAGGATCACCCGATTGATGCCGCGCTGGTGCAACCCCTGATTCAGCGCACGCTCTGCCTCGCCCTTGGCGAAAAACGCCGGATGACGCACTTCAACACCGTAGGTGAATTCCTTCGGCAGGCTTTCGAAGAATTGCCACATGCGCGGCAGCTCGTCAGGGCCGAAGGCGGCGGGCAACTGCAGCCACAGTTGGCCGATGCGCTGATGCACTGGGCTCAGGCAGTGGTAAAACGCCTGCAGCTCGGCGGCGCAGTTACGCAGGGCAGCCTTGTGGCTGATGTCCGACGGGAATTTGAAGCAGAAGCGAAAATCGTCGCCGGTCATGTCGCGCCAGCGCTGCACGATTTCCAGCTTCGGCAGCGCGTAGAAGGTGGTGTTACCTTCCACGCAGTTGAAGTAGCGGCTGTAATCCGCCAAGTCACGCAGCCCGATGCGGTTCCAGGCCGCATGTTGCCACTGCGGCAATCCGATGTAGATCACGGCGTCGTCTTCCTTTACTGAGATCATCAGGCTACAACTTAACGTTACCGCTCGAGCGCGGCAAGAATTTCGCCGGTGTCGCGCACCCGCGCCAGACGTGGGAAGATGTGTTCGAACGCGAAGCGGTGCATTTCCGCGTTCTGCGCGCTGCAGACGTCTTCGGCGATCACCAGTTCATAGCCGTGTTCCCAGGCGGCGCGCGCGGTGGACTCTACGCCAATATTGGTGGAGATGCCGCCCAGCACCACGGATTTGATGCCGCGGCGGCGCAGCTGTAAATCCAGATCGGTGCCGTAGAAGGCGCCCCATTGGCGTTTGGTGACCAGAATATCGCTGTCATTGACCGCCAGCGGTGCGGGGAACTCCCACCAACTGACCGGCAAGCCGCCGGCGGGCGCGGGAGCCGGTTTGTCCACCGGCTGTTTCAGCGCTTCGGCGAAGGTGTCGGACCAGCCGACGCGCACCAGCAGCACCGGCGCGCCCAGCAGACGAAAACGCGCGGCCAGCAGGGCGGCGTTCGCCACTACCTGGTCGGCGCTGTGCGGGCCGCCGGCGTAGGGCAGAATGCCGTTTTGCAAATCGATCAGCACCAGAGCGGTGGTTTGGGCGTCAAGTTTCAGCATGGATTTCATCTCGTTGCGAAGTGGATAAAAACTGTTCGGCGCGCCAGGCGAGCAGCGTACGGCGCAAACCGGGGGAGAATCAGGCTACGTGAAAAAACTGTCGCAGGTTAATGGGAAATTTGTTAATCGATGTGTTGATTCGAACGAAAACGCGCCATTTAGTGCAGTAACAATGCTGTGTTCGCACTTATCGGGCGGATGAATTTCCTTTATAATGACTCCCTTTTTTCAACACTCTTTAATCCAACGACCTATGCCGATTTATGAATATGCATGTGGTGCTTGCAACCATCGGTTAGAGAAATTGCAAAAATTTTCCGATGCGCCGCTGGCAGACTGCCCGGCGTGTGGGCAGCCCGCGTTGACCAAGTTGATCTCGTCCTCCGGTTTCCAGCTTAAGGGTACCGGCTGGTATGCGACGGATTTTAAACCGGGTAACAAGTAGAATTTATCAGATAACAGCCGCGCGACAGGGGCGCAGTAGCCCGGCGCGGCATCGGCTGTGTAAAAGGATAGCGTATGCGTACTGAATATTGCGGGCAGTTGAATCTGTCCCACGTGGGCCAGGAAGTCACTCTGTGTGGTTGGGTCAATCGTCGTCGCGATCTCGGCGGCCTGATCTTTATTGATATGCGCGACCGCGAAGGCATCGTGCAGGTGTTCTTCGATCCGGACCAGAAAGTGGCGTTCGACAAGGCCTACGACCTGCGCAATGAGTTCTGCATCCAGATCGTCGGCACCGTGCGTGCGCGTCCGGACAGCCAGATCAATAAAGATATGGCCACCGGCGAAGTGGAAGTGTTCGCCCACGCGCTGGAAATCATCAACCGCTCCGAGCCGCTGCCGCTGGACTCCAACCAGGTCAACAGTGAAGAAGCGCGCCTGAAATACCGCTACCTGGATCTGCGTCGCCCGGAAATGGCCGAGCGTCTGAAGACCCGCGCCAAAATCACCAGCTTCGTTCGCCGCTTCATGGACAGCCACGGCTTCCTCGATATCGAAACGCCGATGCTGACCAAGGCGACGCCGGAAGGTGCCCGCGATTACCTGGTGCCGAGCCGCGTGCACAAGGGCAAATTCTACGCGCTGCCGCAGTCCCCACAGCTGTTCAAACAGCTGCTGATGATGTCCGGCTTCGATCGTTACTACCAGATCGTCAAATGCTTCCGTGACGAAGACCTGCGTGCGGACCGTCAGCCTGAATTCACCCAGATCGACGTCGAAACCTCCTTCATGACCGCCGATCAGGTACGTGAAGTGATGGAGAAACTGGCGCGCGAGCTGTGGCTGGACGTGAAGGGCGTGGATCTGGGCGATTTCCCGGTCATGACCTTCGCCGAAGCGATGCGTCGCTTTGGCTCCGACAAGCCGGACCTGCGTAACCCGCTGGAGCTGGTGGACGTGGCTGACCTGGTCAAAGACGTCGAGTTTAAAGTCTTCTCCGGCCCGGCCAACGACGCCAAAGGCCGCGTGGCGGCGATCCGCGTACCGGGCGGCGCACAGCTGACCCGCAAGCAGATCGACGAGTACGGCGCTTTCGTCAACATCTACGGCGCCAAAGGCCTGGCGTGGCTGAAAGTCAACGACCGCGCCGCCGGCATGGAAGGCGTGCAGAGCCCGATCGCCAAATTCCTCAGCGCGGACGTGCTGGAAGCGGTCCTGGCGCGCACCGATGCGCAGACCGGCGATATCCTGTTCTTCGGCGCCGACAGCTTCAAGATTGTCACCGATGCGATGGGCGCGCTGCGTCTGAAGCTGGGTCGCGATCTGGCGCTGACCCAACTCGACAGCTGGGCGCCGCTGTGGGTGGTTGACTTCCCGATGTTCGAAGAAGACGAAGAGGGCGGCCTGGCGGCCATGCACCACCCGTTCACCTCGCCGCGCGACATGAGCCCGGAAGAGCTGGCGGCAGCGCCGGTCAACGCCATCGCCAACGCTTATGACATGGTGATCAACGGTTACGAAGTGGGCGGCGGTTCGGTGCGTATCCACCGCAGCGAAATGCAGCAGACGGTGTTCAGCATTCTGGGCATTAACGAACACGAACAGCGCGAGAAGTTCGGCTTCCTGCTGGACGCGTTGAAGTACGGTACGCCGCCGCACGCTGGCCTGGCTTTCGGCCTGGATCGTCTGGTGATGCTGTTGACCGGCACCGACAACATCCGCGACGTCATCGCCTTCCCGAAAACCACCGCGGCGGCCTGTCTGATGACCGACGCACCGAGCTTCGCCAACCCGGCGTCGCTGCAGGAGCTGGCGATCAGCGTGGTAAAGAAAGCCGGTGTGGAACAAGAGAGCGAGTGATGAGTTACAAGCGCCCTGAATCTATCCTGGTAGTGATTTACGCGAAATCCAGTGGTCGGGTGCTGATGTTACAGCGGCGCGACGATACCGAGTTCTGGCAGTCGGTCACCGGCAGCCTGGAACAGGATGAGTCGCCGCCGCATGCCGCGCAGCGTGAAGTCATGGAAGAAGTCGGCATCGATATCGAAGCAGAGCACCTGCCGTTGTTCGATTGCCAGCGCTGCGTGGAGTTTGAACTCTTTGTCCATTTGCGACATCGCTATGCGCCGGGAACCACGCGCAATAAAGAGCACTGGTTCTGTCTGGCGTTGCCCGAGGAGCGCGATCCGGTGATTACCGAGCATCACGCTTACCAATGGCTTGAGGCGGCCGAGGCCGTGAAGTTAACCAAGTCATGGAGCAATCAGCAGGCGATTGAAGAGTTCGTGATCAATTCAGTCCAGTAGTTTTTTTCGGAGATTTTTTTATGGCAGGTCATAGTAAGTGGGCCAACACAAAGCACCGTAAAGCGGCGCAGGACGCCAAGCGCGGTAAAATTTTCACCAAGATTATTCGTGAGCTGGTCACGGCCGCCAAGCTGGGCGGCGGCGATCCGGACTCCAACCCGCGTCTGCGCGCGGCGATGGACAAGGCGCTGTCGAACAACATGACGCGCGACACCATGAACCGTGCCATCGCGCGCGGGGTGGGCGGCGATGATGATACCAACATGGAAACCATCATCTATGAAGGTTACGGCCCTGGCGGCACCGCCGTCATGATCGAATGCCTGAGCGACAACCGCAACCGCACCGTGGCGGAAGTGCGCCACGCCTTCACCAAATGTGGCGGCAACCTCGGCACCGACGGTTCCGTGGCTTACCTGTTCACCAAGAAGGGCGTGATCACCTACGCACCGGGCCTGGATGAAGACACCGTGATGGAAGCGGCGCTGGAAGCCGGTGCGGAAGACATCGTGACCTATGACGATGGCGCCATCGACGTGTTCACCGCTTGGGAAAGCTTGGGCGCGGTGAAAGACGCGCTGACCGCGGCGGGCTTCGAAGCCGAAGCGGCGGAAGTGTCGATGATCCCATCGACCAAGGCCGACATGGACGCGGAAACCGCGCCTAAGCTGTTGCGCCTGATCGATATGCTGGAAGACTGCGACGACGTGCAGGAAGTTTACCATAACGGTGAAATCTCCGACGAAGTGGCGGCGACGCTGTAATCCGGTAAAACGGGCGCCGCCGTTCGGCGGCGCCGTGCATGCAAGGTGGATGTAGATATGGCGATCATACTCGGTATCGATCCCGGCTCACGCGTCACCGGCTATGGCCTTATCCGCCAGCAGGGGCGTCAGTTGAGCTATATCGCCAGCGGCTGCATCCGCACGGTGGTGGACGACATGCCGACGCGGCTGAAGCTGATTTACGCCGGCGTCAGTGAGATCATCACCCAGTTTCAGCCCGATTTCTTCGCCATCGAACAGGTGTTTATGGCCAAGAACCCGGATTCGGCGCTCAAGCTCGGCCAGGCGCGCGGCGTCGCGATCGTGGCGGCGGTGAATCAGAATCTGGAAGTGTTCGAGTATGCGGCGCGGCAGGTCAAACAGACCGTGGTCGGCACCGGCGCGGCCGAAAAGGCGCAGGTACAGCACATGGTGCGCTCGCTGCTCAAACTCTCGGCCAACCCGCAGGCGGACGCCGCCGATGCCCTGGCCATCGCCATCACCCACTGCCACCTCAGCCAGAACGTGCTGCGGATGAGCGAAGGGCGGTTGAACCTGGCGCGCGGGCGTTTGCGCTGACGCAAAGCGATGATTGCTCAGGCTGGATATTCATCCAGCCTTTTTTATGTTATAAGCTTTACCAGCAACGGCATGGCAGGGCGCCATGCCCGGTCATTCTGCAGGAGGGTAAATGATAGGTCGTCTCAGGGGAAATATTCTGGAAAAGCAGCCGCCGCTGGTGTTACTGGAGGCGAACGGCGTGGGCTATGAGGTACACATGCCGATGACCTGCTTTTACGAGCTGCCGGAACTGGGGCAAGAGGCCATCGTGTTTACCCACTTCGTGGTGCGTGAAGACGCGCAGCTGCTGTACGGTTTCAACGACAAGCAGGAGCGCGCGCTGTTCCGCGAGCTGATCAAGGTCAACGGCGTCGGGCCGAAGCTGGCGCTGGCGATCCTGTCGGGCATGTCCGCGCAGCAGTTCGTCAGCGCGGTGGAGCGCGAAGAGATCACTGCGCTGGTCAAGCTGCCGGGCGTGGGCAAAAAAACCGCCGAGCGCCTGGTGGTAGAGATGAAAGACCGTTTCAAAGGGCTTAACGGCGACCTGTTCAACAGCAGCAGCGAGATTAGCCTGCCGTCTGCCACCGACAAAGTGCCGGATGTGGACGCGGAAGCCGAGGCCGTTTCGGCGCTGGTGGCGCTGGGCTATAAGCCGCAGGAAGCCAGCCGCATGGTCAGCAAGATTGCCAAGCCGGGCGCCGACTGCGAAACCCTGATCCGCGACGCGCTGCGCGCCGCCCTGTAAGGCCGAAAAGGGGTAGATAATGATTGAAGCCGATCGCCTGATTTCCGCCGAGCCGATCAACGAAGAAGAGATCCTCGATCGCGCCATTCGTCCCAAGCTGCTGACCGAATACGTCGGCCAGCCGCACGTGCGCGAGCAGATGGAGATCTTCATTCAGGCGGCCAAGCAGCGCGGCGACGCGCTCGACCATCTGCTGATCTTTGGCCCGCCAGGGTTGGGGAAAACCACCTTGGCCAACATCGTGGCCAACGAAATGGGCGTGAATTTGCGTACCACTTCCGGCCCGGTGCTGGAGAAGGCGGGCGATTTGGCGGCGATGCTGACCAACCTCGAACCGCACGACGTCTTGTTCATCGACGAAATTCACCGCTTGTCACCGGTGGTGGAAGAAGTGCTGTATCCGGCGATGGAAGACTACCAGCTGGATATCATGATCGGCGAAGGGCCGGCGGCGCGTTCGATTAAGCTCGATTTGCCGCCGTTCACGCTGGTGGGTGCCACCACCCGCGCCGGCTCGCTGACCTCGCCGCTGCGCGATCGCTTCGGCATTGTCCAGCGGCTGGAGTTTTATCAGGTGGCGGATTTGCAGCACATCGTCTCGCGCAGCGCCGGGTGCCTGGGGCTGGAACTGTCCGACGAGGGGGCCCATGAAGTGGCCCGCCGTGCGCGGGGGACGCCACGTATCGCCAACCGCCTGTTGCGCCGGGTGCGCGACTTCGCCGAAGTGCGCGCCAACGGGGTGATCAGCGGTTCGGTGGCGGCGCAGGCGCTCGATATGCTCAACGTCGATGCCGAAGGCTTCGACTATATGGATCGCAAACTGCTGCTGGCGATTATCGACAAGTTCACCGGTGGTCCGGTCGGGCTGGACAACCTGGCGGCGGCGATCGGCGAAGAGCGCGAAACCATTGAGGACGTGATCGAGCCGTTCCTGATCCAGCAGGGCTTTATCCAGCGCACGCCGCGCGGCCGCCTGGCGACGCAGCATGCCTACCGGCACTTCGGGCTCGAGCGCGAAGCATAAGTTTTCCACCCATCATAAAAAAGGGCCGCATCTGCGGCCCTTGACGTTAATGTTGAACTTGATGACGTTACCGGGTCTATAGAAGGCGCACATAAAAAAGGAAAATCAATTCATTGATTTTCGGCTGCTCACCACAGAGGAGGAAAAACCGCGTTTTTTCCTCCTCTGTCAGCAGTAGAAAGGGCCGCATCAGCGGCCCTTGTCATATCCCGGTTTTAATCAGGCCTGCTGTTTTTTGAACAGGCTCAGCGTGAACAGCACGGCGGCGCAGAGCACCACCGAAGGGCCGGCCGGCGTATCGTAAAACGCCGAGAAGGTCAGGCCGCCGGTGACGGCCACCATGCCGAGCAGCACCGCGACGCCGGCCATCTGTTCCGGCGTGCGCGCGAAGCGGCGAGCGGTGGCGGCCGGAATGATCAGCAGTGAGGTGATGATCAGCGCGCCGACGAATTTCATCGCCAGACCGATAGTCAAGGCGGTGACCAGCATCAACACGGTGCGTGCGCGCACCAGGTTAACGCCGTCGACGTGCGCCAGCTCCGGGCTGATGGTCATCGACAGCAGATCGCGCCACTGCCACCACAGCACCAGCAGCACCACGGCGACGCCGCCGGCGATCATCAGGATATCGCTCAGCGTGACCGACAGCAGATCGCCGAACAGGTAGGCCATCAGATCGACCCGCACGTTAGACATCAACGCCACCACCACCAGCCCGAGCGACAGGGCGCTGTGGGCCAGAATGCCGAGCAGGGTATCCACTGAAAGCTGCGGGCGGCGTTCCAGCCACACCAGGGCCAGAGCCAGCAGCAGCGTAATGGCGATCACCGCATAGAAGGGATTGATGTCCAGCAGCAGACCAAAGGCGACGCCGAGCAGCGAGGCGTGCGCCAGGGTATCGCCGAAGTAGGACATACGACGCCAGACCACGAAGGAACCCAGCGGCCCGGCGGCGCCAGCCAACAACACGCCAGCCAGCCAGCCGGGAAGTAACAGTTCAATCATGCTTCGCGGCTCCCGGTTTTCTTCAAGACAATTCTTCCCTGCAGGTCGTGACGGTGGTTGTGATGGTGGCGATACACCGCCAGTTGCTCTGCGCCGCGGTTGCCGAACATGGCGATGAATTCGGGATGCATCGACACCACCTCCGGTGCCCCGGAGCAGCAGATGTGCTGATTGAGGCACAAGACCTCGTCGGTTTTCGCCATCACCAGATGCAGATCGTGCGAGACCATCAGCACGGCGCAGCCCAGCTCTTTACGCAGCTGATCGATGAGATCGTACAGCGCCAGCTGGCCGTTGACGTCCACCCCTTGCGTAGGTTCGTCCAGCACCAGCAGCTGCGGTTTGTTCAGCAGCGCTCGCGCCAGCAGCACACGTTGGTTTTCGCCCCCGGAGAGCTTTTGCATCGGCTGGTCGAGCAGGTGGGCGGCGTGCACGCGCTTGAGCGCCGGCAAAATGTCGGCTTTCTTTACGCCGGGCTTGAGACGCATAAAGCGGCTGACGGTCAGCGGCAGGGTGGCGTCGAGGTGCAGCTTTTGCGGCACGTAGCCAATGCGCAGATCGGGTTCACGCTCCAGCGTGCCGGCGGTCGGTTTGACCAATCCCAGCACCACGCGCACCAGCGTAGATTTGCCCGCGCCGTTCGGGCCCAGCAGCGTGAGAATACGGCCGGGTTGCAGGCTGAGGGAAATGTTCGACAGCACTTTGCGGCTGCCGAAGGCGACGGAGATATTTTTTAGCGTTATCAGTGTAGACATCTCGAGATTACAGGTTGCAGAACGAAGCGAATGTTATAATATCACGCCTTGTTGATGAAAACGATGGGATTACTGATGATGGCAAAGAAAAATAAATGGCTGCAGCGCACGCTGCTGGCCAGCGCACTGTTGATGGCCGGCCCTCTGAGCAGCGCTTCCGCTGCGGTGGTGACCTCGATTCGTCCGTTAGGCTTTATCGCATCGGCGATCGCCGACGGCGTGACGCCGACCGAGGTGTTGCTGCCGGACGGCGCTTCACCGCACGATTTTGCGCTGCGCCCTTCCGATATCCAGCGTTTGCGCTCTGCGGACCTGGTGCTGTGGGTTGGGCCGGACATGGAGGCGTTCCTGAACAAGGCGCTGGTGCCTATCTCGGCAACCCGCAAGCTGGCCATCAGCGAACTGCCGGCGGTGAAGCCGTTGCTGATGAAAGGCGAAGATGACGACGATCATGATCATGCAGGCGAAGCGCATAACCATGCCGATGACGATCATGGGCATCATCACGGCGAGTACAATATGCACGTTTGGCTGTCGCCGGAGATAGCAAAAGTGACCGCGATCGCGATTCACGACAGATTGTTGGAACTTATGCCGCAAAATAAGGACAAATTAGACGCAAACCTGCGCCAGTTCGAGAATCTGCTGACGCAAACTGACAAAAATGTTGGTAACATGCTTACGCCTGTGCAAGGTAAGGGTTATTTTGTTTTTCATGATGCTTACGGCTACTTTGAGAAACACTACGGTTTGAGTCCGCTGGGCCATTTCACCGTCAATCCCGAAATTCAGCCTGGAGCACAGCGCCTACACCAAATTCGAACACAGTTGGTTGAGCAGAAAGCGGTATGCGTTTTTGCTGAGCCACAATTCAGGCCGGCCGTAATCAATGCCGTCGCCAAGGGTACCAAAGTGCGTTCCGGAACGCTGGACCCGCTGGGCATCGGCATCGCGCTGGGGAAGGACAGCTACGGGAAATTCCTGACTCAGCTGTCAAACCAGTACGTGAGCTGCCTGAAGTAAAGCTTATGAGGATAATATCGAGTGCAGCAGATAGTCCGAACTATCGCTCTGGCGTATAACAACCTGCCACGGCCCCACCGCGTCATGCTGGGGTCGCTGACAGTCGTCACATTGGCCGTCGCTGTTTGGCGGCCTTTTGTTTACCACCCAGAACACAACCCCATTGCCAAGAGCGTCGAGTTAGAATCCAGCCAGATGCGGTCATTGCTCCCTGAAGCCAGTGAACCGATTGATGCCGACCAACCCACCCCCGATGACGAAATCCCGCAGGATGAGCTGGATCAAAAAGATGCCGGCGACGATGGCGTGCATGAATATGTGGTTTCCACCGGCGACACCCTCGGCAGCATTCTGACGCAGTACGGCATCGATATGTCGGATGTCACCTTGCTGGCTTCGCAAAACCGCGATCTGCGTAATCTGAAGATCGGCCAACAGCTGTCGTGGACCGTCAATGATGCGGGCGATCTGCAGCAGTTGACCTGGGAAGTTTCCCGCCGCGAAACCCGCACCTATGACCGCGTCGGCAATAGCTTCAAAGAGTCGAAAGAGGCGCAGCAGGGTGAATGGCGCAACAACGTGATCAGCGGCCGGGTCAACGGCAGCTTCGTCAGCAGCGCCGGCGACGCCGGGCTGAGCCGTAACGAAATAAATGCGGTGATCAAGGCGCTGCAGTGGCAGCTCGATTTCCGCAAGTTGCGCAAAGGCGACCAGTTCTCCGTGCTGATGTCGCGCGAGCATTTCGACGGTAAGAAATCGCAAAGCCAGCTGTTGGGCGTGCGTCTGCGCACCGGCGGCAAAGATTACTATGCGATCCGCGCCGAAGACGGCAAATTCTACGATCGCCAGGGCTCTGGCCTGGCGCGCGGCTTCATGCGTTTCCCGACCATGAAACAGTTCCGCATCTCCTCCAACTTCAACCCGCGTCGCGTGAACCCGGTGACCGGCCGCGTGGCGCCGCACAAGGGCGTCGATTTCGCCATGCCGGTCGGCACGCCGGTGCTGGCGGTCGGCGACGGTGAGGTGGTGATCGCCAAACGCAGCGGCGCGGCGGGCAACTATGTGGCGATCCGTCACGGTCGCCAGTACACCACGCGCTATATGCACCTGAAAAAACTGCTGGTGAAACCGGGCCAGAAGGTGAAACGCGGCGATCGCATTGCGCTTTCCGGCAACACCGGGCGCTCCACCGGGCCGCACCTGCACTTTGAACTGTGGACCGGCCAACAGGCGGTGAACCCGCTGACGGCCAAGTTGCCGCGTTCCGAAGGGCTGAGCGGCAAAGACCGCAGCGATTATCTGGCGCAGGTGAAGGAAGTGGTTCCTCAGCTGCAGCTGGATTAATATCCCCTTTTTCCGGCGCTTCGGCGCCGTCAATTTCATCGGCCTGATTGCGGGCCGATGCTGTTTTATCTGGGCGGTTCGCGGTTGTTAATTGCAAAATCGGTGATGGCAATTATGATTAGCCGAATCGCTAAGCAAAGAGCATGTGCATGCAAAACGAGAAGAAATCGAACGTAGAGTTCATCCCGCAGTTTCAGAAAGCCTTTTTATATCCGCGCTACTGGGGCGTGTGGTTGGGAACCGGCCTGATGGCCGGCATTTCGCTGGTGCCTGCGCGCCTGCGCGATCCGGTGCTGGGGGCGGTCGGCAAACTGGCCGGCAAGCTGGCGAAGGGCGCACGCCGTCGTGCCCGCATCAATTTGCTTTATTGCTTGCCGGAGCTGCCGGAAAGCGAACGTGAGCACATCATCGACCAGATGTTCGCCTGCGCGCCGCAGTCGATGGTGCTGATGGCGGAACTGGCCTGCACCAAGCCGGAGAAAGTGCTCAAGCGCGTGCGTTGGCACGGTGAAGAGGTGCTGGACAAGATCCGGGCGGAAGGGCGTAACGTCATTTTCCTGGTGCCTCACGGCTGGGCGGTGGATGTGCCGGCGATGCTGATGGCCGCGCGCGGCCAACCGATGGCCGCGATGTTCCACAATCAGCGTAATCAGCTTATCGACTACCTGTGGAATGCCGTGCGGCGTAAATTCGGCGGCCGCATGCACGCGCGCAACGACGGCATCAAACCGTTTATCAGTTCGGTGCGGCAGGGTTATTGGGGCTACTACTTGCCCGATCAGGATCATGGCGCGGAGCACAGCGAGTTCGTCGATTTCTTCGCGACCTATAAGGCGACGCTGCCGGCGGTAGGCCGGTTGATGAAAGTGTGTCGTGCGGCGATCGTGCCTTTATTCCCGGTGTACGACGGCAAAACCAGCATGCTGGACATTTATATCCGCGAGCCGATGGATGACCTGGCCGAAGCCGACGATCCGCGCATTGCCCGCCGCATGAACGAAGAGGTGGAAAATCTGGTGGGCCCGAACCCGGAGCAGTACACCTGGATCCTCAAACTGCTGAAGACGCGCAAGGAAGGGGAGATTGAACCTTACTCGCGCGACGATCTGTATCGTTAATCCTGTCTCCCGCTAACGCCGGCCGGGCCACAACCCGGCCGGCGTCTCTTCAGATGTGCACCATACAGCCGCGAGCCCGCAGGATGTCGACGACTTTAGGCGTGCGGGTGAAATCATTCCAGCGCAGGTCCAGCTTGCGCAGGCGGCTCAGTTCGCCGAGGCTTTCCGGCAGGTCGCTCAGGCGGTTGGCGCGCAGGTCCAGACTTCTCAGCGCCGTCAGCTCGCCGATATTTTCCGGCAGACGCGTCAGCTGATTGAAACGCAGGTTCAGTTCGCTCAACCGCGGCAGCCGGCAGAAGGCCAGCGGCAGCTCGGCGATGGCGTTGTTAGCCGCGTCGAGTATCTCCAACTCACCGAGCTGAGCTATTTCCGCCGGCAGCGAAGTCAGGGCATTTTTCATGATATGCAGTTCGCGCAGCGCGCGCAGTTGCCCGATTTCGGCGGGCAGGCTGCCGATGCGGTTGTTGTATAAACGCAGCTCCTGCAATGCCGCAAGCCTTGGTATTGCCTGTGGTAAAGCGGGTAAATGGTTGTCGGTCGCGTTGAGGTAAACCAGCTGCTGCAGCTGCGCCAGCGAGCGCGGCAGCTCGCTAAAGCCGTTATCGCTCAGATAGAGGTATTTCAACCGATGCAGCTGCCCCAGTTCTTCGGGGAGTTCGCTTGCGCGATTGTGGCCAAAATCGAACATCTCGAGCTGTTGCAGCTGGCCAATCTCCGGCGGCAGGCGGTCGAGCTGATTACAGGAGATATTCAGCACCCGCAGATTTCGGTGCCGGAAGATCGAGGCGGGGAAGGCCGTCAGCTGATTGTCGTACAGGCTAATCTTGCGCAGCGCGTGGCCGGCTAACGGCGACTCGTCGAGCTGCGTCAGGCCGTGGCCGTCGAGATCGAGCTCATCACCGCTCGCTGCGGGAGTGTGTTGGTGGAGCATGGCGTTCTCCGTCTTTTATGGCGGTGTCAGGGCAAAAAAAATGCCGGCCAACGTGAGCAGGCCGGCATTTCGTCTGCGGCGTGGATTACTCGACGCGCAGGATACGGCTGGTATTGGTGGTGCCGACGGTTTCCATCACGTCGCCCTGGGTGACGATCACCAGATCGCCGGAGACCAGGAAGCCTTTGTCGCGCAGGCGATTGACGGCTTCATTGGCGGCGATCACGCCGTCTTTGTGGCTGTCGAAATACACCGGCGTCACGCCGCGATACAGCGCGGTCAGGTTCAGCGTGTGCTCATGACGCGACATGGCGAAAATCGGCAGACCGGAGCTGATGCGCGACATCATCAGCGCGGTGCGGCCGGACTCTGTCATGGCGATCAGCGCAGTAACGCCTTTCAGGTGGTTGGCGGCATACATCGAAGACATGGCAATCGCTTCTTCGATATTGTCGAACTGCACGTCCAGGCGGTGTTTGGAGACGTTGATGCTTGGGATCTTCTCGGCGCCCAGACAAACGCGCGCCATCGCCGCCACGGTTTCCGCCGGGTATTGGCCGGCGGCGGTTTCCGCCGACAGCATAACGGCGTCGGTGCCGTCCAGTACGGCGTTGGCCACGTCCATGACTTCGGCGCGGGTCGGCATCGGGTTGGTGATCATCGACTCCATCATCTGGGTCGCGGTGATCACCGCGCGGTTCAGGGTACGGGCGCGGCGGATCAGTTTCTTCTGAATGCCGACCAGTTCCGGATCGCCGATTTCAACGCCGAGGTCGCCACGGGCAACCATGACCACGTCGGAGGCCAGAATAATGTCGTCCATCGCTTCGTCGCTGCAGACCGCTTCGGCGCGCTCAACCTTGGACACGATCTTGGCGTTGCAGCCGGCGTCGCGCGCCAGGCGACGAGCATAGTTCAGGTCTTCACCGGTACGCGGGAAGGAGACCGCCAGGTAATCGACGCCAATCTTGGCGGCGGTCACGATGTCTGCCTTGTCTTTCTCGGTCAGCGCTTCGGCCGACAGGCCACCGCCGAGTTTGTTGATGCCCTTGTTGTTGGACAGCGGGCCGCCGACGGTGACTTCGGTAAACACTTTCATGCCCTGAACTTCGAGCACTTTCAGCTGAACGCGGCCGTCGTCGAGCAGCAGGACATCGCCCGGCACCACGTCGGCAGGCAGGCCTTTATAGTCGATACCGACTTTTTCTTTATCGCCTTCGCCTTTTGACAGGTTGGCGTCCAGCAGGAATTTATCGCCCACGTTGAGGAAGATTTTGCCTTCCTTGAAGGTGGATACGCGGATTTTCGGCCCTTGCAGATCGCCGAGGATAGCGACGTGACGTCCCAGTTTGGCGGCGATTTCACGCACTTTGTCAGCGCGAGCCTGGTGGTCTTCCGGGCTGCCGTGGGAGAAGTTAAGCCGAACTACGTTGGCGCCGGCGGCAATGATCTTTTCCAGATTATTGTCGCGGTCTGTAGCCGGACCCAGGGTGGTAACGATTTTGGTTCTTCTGAGCCGTCTGGACATGTATTACTCCGTTGACTGGTGAAGCAAATATTGGTGTTGCGATAAACGTCGGATAACGAAACCAGGCGTGAAATGTAATTTTACAACACTGATATTTCACCCGGGTTACCCGCATGAGCATATTAACAGGGTACAGCCTCTGATGCCGTCATTCAAATGTCTGTTGAACGGCGATTGTTTCTTCGTCAGGTCACGAGTCAAAACTGTTGGGAATGACCACCCCTTTATCAAAGCGCGATTCTTTGAGCGCTTCTTTGACTCGCTTCAAGTTATCTCTGAATTTAGCCCCTCTGCGCAAGGTAAATCCGGTGGCGAGCACGTCAATGAGCGTTAATTGCGCGATCCGCGACACCATCGGCATGTAAACGTCGGTGTCTTCGGGCACATCGAGCAGCAAAGGGAGGGTCGCCGCCTGAGCGAGCGGGGTGTCGCGCGAGGTGATAGCCAATACCGTGGCGTCGTTTTCTCGCGCCAGGTGGGCCATCTCCACCAGATTCTTGGTGCGGCCGGTGTGTGAGATCAACACCACCACGTCCCCTTCGCCGGAGTTCATGCAGCTCATGCGTTGCATGACGATGTCATCGAAGTAGACCACCGGGATATTGAAGCGGAAAAATTTGTTCATCGCGTCGTGCGCCACCGCCGCGGAGGCGCCCAGGCCGAAGAAAGAGATCTTTTTTGCCTGGGTGAGCAGGTCAACCGCACGATTGATTGCGGCAATATCCAAATTTGCCTTTACTGTATCCAGGCTGGCCATGACCGATTCGAAGATCTTGCTGGTATAGGAATCGACGCTGTCGTCTTCCTCAACGTTACGGTTTACGTAGGGCGTGCCGTTAGCCAGGCTTTGAGCGAGGTGCAGTTTGAAATCGGGAAAGCCTTTGGTATCAAGGCGGCGGCAAAAACGGTTGACGGTAGGTTCGCTGACGTCGGCCATGCGCGCCAGCGTGGCAATGCTGGAGTGAATGGCGGTCTGTGGGGAGGCCAGGATCACCTCGGCGACTTTCCTTTCAGATTTGCTCAGGAGTTCCAGATGGCTCTGGATTTTGTCCAGCGTATTCATATAACGAGAGTCACTCATGGTTTTATCCCTGTGGCTTTCAAGCAACAGCGCCGAATTTCGCCCGTGTTCGCCGCGCATGCAGACGCCAAACGAGCGGCTGTAACCTGGAATCGATAGGGTATGTCGATTTCAAACAAAGGAGAAATCAATGCCGGTTTAGTGAAAATATACTACGTGCTGGTAACCGTTGGCAGTCTCGACAGGGCGTATGCAGGCTTTTTTCACCAGAATATGACCTGTGTCTAACTTTCATAATGGTAACAGAGCGTCAAAAAAGACGAAAAATTACAGTTTTGCCCGCCTGTGCGGGCTCTGGCGCGCATTGGCGCTACCGCTGGAATCTTGAGGTCTTTTTTCCTGCTTCTGCACCGGGTTTGCTGGCCGTAGTCAAACAGAGTACATTAGTAATGTAAGAAAATTACAAATATCCTGCAACGAGGAGATGAACATGGCGGTAACCTCTACAGCCCAGGCGTGTGACCTGGTTATTTTCGGCGCGAAAGGTGATTTGGCGCGCCGTAAGCTGCTGCCTTCCCTGTACCAGTTAGAGAAAGCCGGACACATCCACCCGGATACGCGGATCATCGGCGTCGGCCGCGCGGAGTGGGATAAAAAAGCCTATACCGAAGTGGTCAAGGAAGCGCTTGGCACCTTCATGAAAGAAAAACTGGATGACGAACTCTGGGCCACGCTGAGCGCACGCCTGGACTTCTGTAATCTGGACGTCAACGACAGCAAGAACTTTACCAAACTGGGTAAAATGCTGGATCAGAAACACCGCACCACCATCAACTACTTCGCCATGCCGCCAAGCACCTTCGGCGCCATCTGCAAAGGGTTGGGCGAAGCCAAGCTGAACCATGAGCCGGCGCGCGTGGTGATGGAAAAACCGTTGGGCACCGATCTGGCGTCCTCCCGCGTGATCAACGATCAGGTGGCGGAGTACTTCAACGAATCCCAGGTTTACCGCATCGACCACTATCTCGGCAAAGAGACGGTGCTGAACCTGTTGGCGCTGCGTTTCGCCAACTCGCTGTTCGCATCCAACTGGGATAACCGCACCATCGATTCGGTGCAGATCACCGTGGCGGAAGAGGTGGGTATCGAAGGGCGTTGGGGTTACTTCGACCAGGCCGGCCAGATGCGCGACATGATCCAGAACCACCTGCTGCAGATCCTGACCATGATCGCCATGTCGCCGCCGGCGGATCTGACCACCGACCGTATCCGCGACGAGAAGGTGAAGGTACTGCGCTCGCTGCGCCGTATCGATCAGACCAATGTACGGGAAACCACCGTGCGCGGTCAGTACACCGCCGGTTTTGTCCAGGGCAAGAAAGTGCCGGGTTATCTGGAAGAGGAAGGGGCGAACAAGAGCAGCAGCACCGAAACCTTCGTCTCCATCCGCGTGGATATCGACAACTGGCAGTGGGCCGGGGTGCCGTTCTACCTGCGTACCGGTAAACGTCTGCCGACCAAATGCTCGGAAGTGGTGGTGTACTTCAAAAACCCGCCGCTTAACCTGTTCAGCGATTCTTACCAGCAGCTGCCGCAGAACAAGCTGACCATCCGCCTGCAGCCGGACGAAGGCATCGAAATTCAGGTGTTGAACAAGGTGCCGGGGCTGGATCACAAGCACCGTCTGCAGACCACCAAGCTGGACCTGAGCTTCTCGGAAACCTTCAACCAGGAGCACGTGGCGGACGCCTACGAGCGCCTGCTGCTGGAGACCATGCGCGGCATTCAGGCGCTGTTCGTGCGCCGCGATGAAGTGGAAGAAGCCTGGAAGTGGGTCGACTCCATCATGGACGCATGGAAAGCCGACAACGAGGCGCCTAAGCCTTATCAGGCGGGCACCTGGGGGCCGGTGGCCTCGGTGGCGATGATCACCCGCGACGGCCGTTCCTGGAACGAGTTCGAGTAATGCGCAATGCCGGCAGCCTGTCTGCCGGCTTTTTTTTGCCTGCGATCTGCGCGTGGGCCACATCACTTACGGTACGGCCGGACGTCCGCGCATTTGCGCGGAGCCCTGTGGCAGGGGCGTGCCATTGTTAACCGCGAGTAATGGAGAAATAACGATGAAAAACTGGAAAACCAGCGCCGAGCAGATCCTGACGGCGGGGCCGGTGGTGCCTGTTATCGTGATCAACAAGCTGGAGCAGGCGGTGCCGCTGGCGAAAGCGCTGGTTGCCGGCGGCGTGCGGGTGCTGGAGGTGACGCTGCGCACCGCCTGCGGGCTGGAGGCTATCCGCGCTATTGCCAACGAGGTGCCGGAGGCCATCATCGGCGCCGGTACGGTGATCAATCCGCAGCAGCTGCGGGAGGTGACCGAGGCGGGGGCGCAGTTCGCCATCAGCCCGGGGCTGACCGAAGCCTTGCTGCAGGCGGCGACGGCGGGGCCTATCCCGCTGATCCCGGGCATCAGCACCGTTTCCGAGCTGATGCAGGGTATGGATCACGGCCTGCGCGAATTCAAATTCTTCCCGGCGGAAGCCAACGGCGGCGTGAAGGCGCTGCAGGCGATCGGCGGCCCGTTCCCGCAGGTGCGTTTTTGCCCGACCGGTGGCATTACGCCAAACAACTACCGCGATTATTTGGCGTTGAAGAGCGTGCTTTGCATCGGCGGTTCCTGGCTGGTGCCGGCGGATGCGCTCGAAAACGGCGACTATGCGCGCATCACTGAACTGGCGCGCAGCGCCGTCAGCGGGGCTGCGTTGTAACCCGCACCGCGCCTGGGATTAGCGCATATTTGCGCACCCGCGAATATCGCAAGGCTCGACGCTTCGTTGAGCCTTTTTTAATTTTTATCGTGATTAACTTTCTTATTTTTAACCCGTTTTTTTCTGCTTTTTTATGAAAACGGCAGTTTGCTTTCTCATTTTGGCTGTGGTAAAAATATCTCAGTCGAAAATTTTACTTTTATGAGGATATTGGGCAAATCGCACGGTGTGCGGCTGATAATAGAGAACTATTATGATGACTATTAACGGAACTACCCTCAGAACCTCTACTTGCCAACTCTTCCTGTCTGCGATCCTTGCCAGTGAGCATCACTGGTGCAGCGAGCTATAGCGTCTTTCTCCCTTAACCGGTGCGGGTGGCGGGCTTAGGCCTTCACGCTACCGTTCAGCCGGGCAAACATTCTTTTTGCGTTTGGGTCAGTTTATCCCCAGGGATCTCTGCGTCTTGCGCGCCGCAATACGGCCGTTCGACGAGATAAATCGGGATAAATATGCCTTGGCGCGCGTTATTCGCCGTTTGGGAGAAAAATTATGATTTATTGGATCTTTTTAGGTTTGGCCATCATGACCGAAATCATCGGCACCTTGTCGATGAAATACGCCAGCGTCAATGGCGGCATGATCGGGCACATCGTGATGTACGTGATGATCACCGCGTCTTATGTGTTGCTGTCGGTGGCGGTAAAACGCGTGGCGCTGGGCGTGGCCTATGCGCTGTGGGAAGGCATCGGCATTCTGTTCATTACCCTGTTCAGCGTGCTGTGGTTCGACGAGCCGATCTCGGCGCTGAAGGTGCTGGGCCTGGCTACGCTGATCGCCGGCATCATGCTGGTGAAATCCGGCACCCGCAAAGAGCGAAAACAGGTCAGCCCGCGAGGTGACAACCATGCAACAGTTTGAGTTGTACCACATTGGGTTCCTGGGACTGGCGATCGTGCTGGAAATCATCGCCAACATCTTCCTGAAGATGTCGGACGGCTTCCGTAAAATTTGGCTGGGGCTGTTGTCGCTGCTGTCGGTACTCGGCGCGTTCAGCGCCCTGGCGCAGGCGGTGAAGGGCATCGATCTGTCGATCGCTTATGCGCTGTGGGGCGGTTTCGGTATCGCCGCCACCATCGCCGCAGGCTGGATCATGTTCGGCCAGCGGTTGAACGCCAAAGGCTGGATTGGCTTGGCGCTGTTGCTGACGGGGATGGTGATCCTCAAACTGTCCTGATAGCCGGCAATAAAAAAACCGCAGGCGTAGCCGTCTGCGGTTTTTTTTTCGTCTGCGCTCAGGCTTACAGCGCGGCGATAATTTTGATTTCCACCTTGTACTTCGGATTCATCAGCTGCGCCTGCACCGTGCAGCGCACCGGCGCGCTGCCGGCGACCACCCAGGCGTCCCAGGCGGCGTTCATCGCAGCGAAGTCGGCGGTGTTGGCCAGGAAAATGGTGGCATCCAGAATGCGGCTTTTGTCCGAACCGACGCGCGCCAGCAGCACATCGATGGCGGCGAGGGCGTTGGCGGTCTGCGCGGTCGCGTCGTCGTCCAGGTTTTCCGGCACGCTGGTGTAGTAAACGGTCTCGTTGTGCACCACGGCCTCGGACCAGCGCTGATCGGGATCAATTCTTTCGATATTCATTTGCTTATCTCCATATCATAGTCGTGCTAAGGGTAGCACAGCCGGTCATGAAAATGCGCGGCGATAAAGTGGGTGGTAGCCGGGCGGCAGGCTTGGCATAATCACCGCTGAATGACACCGGCAGAGAGACAGCGTGACAGACGATTTTGCAACAGACGGCGCCTTGGCGCAGGCTATCAAGGGATTCAAACCGCGTGAGCCGCAGCGGCAGATGGCGCAAGCCGTTACCGAGGCGATCAATTTCAAGCAGGAGCTGGTGGTCGAAGCCGGCACCGGTACCGGCAAGACCTTCGCTTATTTGGCGCCGGCGCTGCGCGCCGATCGTAAAGTGATCATCTCGACCGGTTCGAAAGCGTTGCAGGATCAGCTGTATGCGCGCGATCTGCCAACCGTCGCCAAGGCGTTGAAGTACAAAGGCAAGCTGGCGCTGCTGAAGGGGCGCTCCAACTACCTGTGTCTGGAACGGCTGGAGCAGCAGTCGATGGCCGGCGGCGAACTGGCGGGGCAGACGCTGATCGATCTGGTGCAGCTGCGTAAGTGGTCGTCGCAGACCAAGGAGGGCGACATCAGCACCTGCAGCGAAGTGGCGGAAGACAGCTTCGTCTGGCCATTGGTGACCAGCACCAATGACAACTGCCTGGGCAGCGACTGCCCGCTGTATCAGGATTGCTTCGTGGTCAAGGCGCGTCGCCGCGCGATGGATGCGGATGTGGTGGTGGTGAACCATCACCTGTTCCTGGCGGATATGGTGGTGAAAGAGGGCGGTTTCGCCGAGCTGATCCCGGAAGCCGAGGTGATGATTTTCGACGAGGCGCACCAAATCCCCGACATCGCCAGCCAGTATTTCGGCCAGCAGCTCACCAGCCGCCAACTGTTGGATCTGGCGAAGGACATCACCATCGCCTACCGCACCGAGGTGCGCGACGCCGCTCAACTGCAAAAAAGCGCCGACCGTCTCAGCCTGAGCACGCAAGATTTTCGCCTGAATCTGGGCGAGCCGGGTTTTCGCGGCAATCTGCGCGACGTGCTCGGCGAACCCAACGTGCAGCGCGCTCTGTTGCTGCTCGATGATGCGTTGGAGCTGTGTTATGACGTGATGAAGCTGTCGCTGGGGCGTTCGGCGCTGCTGGACGCCGCCTTTGAACGCGCCACGCTGTACCGCGCGCGGCTCAAGCGGCTGAAGGCGGTGACGGAGCCGGGCTACAGCTATTGGTATGAATGCAACTCGCGCCACTTCGTGCTGGCGCTGACGCCGCTGACGGTGGCCGATCGGTTCCGCGAAATGCTGGACGACAAGCCGGGCAGCTGGATCTTTACCTCGGCCACGCTGTCGGTCAATGACCAACTGGGTCATTTCACCGAACGGCTGGGGCTGACCAAGGCCAAAACGCTGCTGTTGCCGAGCCCGTTCGACTATGCCAAACAGGCGTTGCTGTGCGTGCCGCGCTTTTTGCCTTCGCCGAATCAGCCCGGCGGGGCCCGCCAGCTGGCGCGCATGCTGCGGCCATTAATCGAAGCCAACAACGGCCGCTGCTTCTTCTTATGCACCTCGCACCAGATGATGCGCGAGTTGGCGGAAGAGTTCCGCGCCACCATGACGCTGCCGGTGCTGTTGCAAGGGGAAACCAGCAAAGGGCAGCTGCTGGCGCAGTTCGTCGCCGCCGGTAACGCGCTGTTGGTGGCGACCAGCAGCTTCTGGGAAGGGGTGGACGTGCGCGGCGATGCGCTGTCCTGCGTCATCATCGATAAACTGCCGTTTACTTCACCGGACGATCCGCTGCTGAAGGCGCGCATTGAAGATTGCCGCCTGCGCGGCGGTGACCCGTTCAATGACGTGCAGTTGCCGGATGCGGTCATCACCCTGAAACAGGGCGTCGGCCGCTTGATCCGCGACACCGACGATCGCGGCGTGCTGGTGATTTGCGATAACCGTCTGGTGATGCGGCCTTATGGCGAGGTGTTTCTCAACAGCCTGCCGCCCACGCCGCGCACCCGCGATCTGAAGCAGGCCATCGCCTTCCTGCAGGCCGCCGATGCGTCGGCCACGTGAAAGATGAAGGGCTTACGGGGCTGTGCTACAATGCGCGCCCTGTATGAAAAACCCAGTTTTATTCCCGCCAGAGGTTGGCATGTCCACGCGAATTTTAGCGATCGATACCGCGACGGAAGCCTGTTCCGTCGCCGTCTGGAATCAAGGCGAAATCCACGCCCTGTTTGAGCTGTGCCCACGCGAGCATACGCAACGAATTTTACCTATGGTGCAGCAGGTGCTGGCGGAATCCGGCCTGGCGCTCAACCAGCTCGATGCGCTGGCCTTCGGTCGCGGCCCCGGCAGCTTTACCGGGGTGCGCATCGGCATCGGCATCGCTCAGGGCCTGGCGCTGGGTGCCGATCTGCCGATGATTGGCGTTTCTACGCTGCAAACCATGGCGCAGGGCGCCTGGCGCGTCAGCGGCGCGGAGCGCGTGTTGGCGGCGATCGATGCGCGTATGGGGGAAGTCTACTGGGGGCAGTTCGAACGCCAGGTGGACGGCAGCTGGTTGGAAAGCGAAGGCGAGGCCGTGCTGTCGCCGGCGCAGGCGCTGGAGCGTGCGCAGCGCCTGCAGGGCGAATGGGCCCACGTCGGCACCGGCTGGCAAACCTATCCCGACCTGGCCAACGGTTCAACCCTGAGCGTACGCGACGGCCAAATGCTGTTGCCGCAGGCGCAAGACATGCTGCCGCTGGCGCTATACGCCTGGCAACAGGGGTTGGCGGTGGCGGTGGAAAACGCCGAGCCCACCTATCTGCGCAATGAAGTGACCTGGAAAAAACTGCCGGGCCGCGAGTAATCGCGGCGTATTGTGCTGTTGTTGATGCCGGGCGACGAAAGCCTGCAACTTGAACGATGAAACGCGGTCAAAGTTACAGGCATTTCAGGAGATTGCGACCATGTTAATCCGCACTGCAAGTAAAAAGCTGTCGCTGCTGGCCGTCGCCTGCGGCGCGCTGGTTCTGACCGGGTGCGTCACCGTACCGGATGCGATCAAAGGCTCCAGCCCTTCGCCGGTGACTCAGCTTTCCTCGGTACAAAATGCACCGAACCTGTTTACCGGCGCGGAAGCCCGCTTCGGCGGCACCGTGGTCAACGTCGCCAACGAGCAAGGGCGCACGGTGCTGGAGATTGCGGCGGTGCCGCTCGACAGCGGTGCACGGCCGATACTGGGCGAACCGTCGCGCGGCCGCTTGCTGGCCACGGTAAACGGCTTCCTCGAACCGGTTGATTTCAAAGGCCAGTTGGTGACCGTCGTCGGCCCTATTACCGGGCTGAAAGAGGGGCGGATCGGCATGACGCCGTATCGCTTCGTGACGATGAACGTGACCGGTTTCAAACGCTGGCATCTGGTGCAGCAGGTGGTGATGCCGCCGGCGCCGATGGGCCCCTGGGGCTGGCGTGGTGGCCCGTGGGGACCCGGTTGGGGGGCAGGCTATGGCTGGTATAACCCTGGCCCGGCACAGGTGCAAACCATCGTAACCGAGTAGCATACGCTTGATGTGAACAAATTTGACAGGGCGGCTCAGGCCGCCTTTTTGTTTTTTGGGATAAGGAATATCCGACAATTAGTGACGTACATCGCAACCTGAATAATGTTTAAAACCCGAACTGGTCTGCTGAGTTAAAATATTGTTATGGTTAGGCTGCGAGTTTGAGGGCTGCGATGATAATTAGTAATGATTTCAGGAGTAATACCTTGGATAAGGTCTGGTTAAAACGGTATCCGGCAGATGTGCCCGCAGAGATTGATGCCGATCGCTATTCGTCGTTGATCGAAATGTTTGAGCATGCCGTGCAGCGCTATGCCGATCAGCCCGCCTTTATCAACATGGGCGAGGTGATGACCTTCCGCAAACTGGAAGAACGCAGCCGGGCTTTCGCGGCTTACCTGCAAAATGAACTGGGCCTGAAGAAGGGCGACCGCGTCGCGCTGATGATGCCAAACCTGTTGCAATACCCCATCGCGCTGTTCGGCATTCTGCGCGCCGGCATGGTGGTGGTCAACGTCAACCCGCTGTATACCCCGCGCGAGCTGGAGCACCAGTTGAAGGACAGCGGTGCCAGCGCCATCGTCATCGTCTCCAACTTTGCCCATACGCTGGAAAAAGTGGTGTTCAACACCCAGGTCAAACACGTGATCCTGACGCGCATGGGCGATCAACTCTCGGCCGCCAAAGGCACGCTGGTCAACTTCGTGGTCAAGTACGTTAAGCGCCTGGTACCGAAATACAACCTGCCGGACGCCATTTCATTCCGCAGCGCGCTGCAGCGCGGCCGGCGTCTGCAATATGTGAAACCGGACATCATTAATGCCGATCTGGCCTTCCTGCAATACACCGGCGGCACCACCGGGGTGGCAAAGGGCGCGATGCTGACGCACCGCAACATGCAGGCCAACCTCGAGCAGGCCAAAGCCGCCTATTCGCCGCTGTTCCGTGAAGGGCAGGAACTGGTGGTGACGGCGTTGCCGCTCTACCATATTTTCGCGCTGACGGTGAACTGCCTGCTGTTTATCGACCTGGGCGGGCGCAATTTGCTGATCACCAACCCGCGCGATATTCCGGGGCTGGTGAAAGAACTCGGCAAATATCCGTTCACCGCCATGAGCGGGGTCAATACCTTGTTCAACGCGTTGCTGAACAACGAAGATTTCCACAAGCTCGATTTCTCTACGCTGCGTTTCTCGGTCGGCGGCGGCATGTCGGTGCAAAAAGCGGTGGCCGAGAAGTGGGAGAAAACCACCGGCAAACACCTGCTGGAAGGCTATGGCCTGACGGAGTGCGCACCGCTGGTGGCCGGTAACCCTTACGATCTGAAACACTACAGCGGCAGTATCGGTTTGCCGGTGCCGTCGACGGACATTCGGCTGGTGGACGACAACGGTCACGATGTGCCGCCGGGTGAACCCGGCGAACTGTGGGTCAAAGGGCCGCAAGTTATGTTAGGCTATTGGCAGCGCCCGGAAGCCACCGATGAAGTGCTGAAAGACGGCTGGCTGGCGACCGGTGATGTGGTGACCGTAGACGAACAAGGATTTGTGCGCATCGTCGATCGTAAGAAAGATATGATCCTGGTCTCCGGTTTCAACGTTTACCCGAACGAAATCGAGGACGTGGTCAGCCAGCATCCGAAGGTGCTGGAATGTGCGGCGATCGGCGTGCCCAGCGAAGTCTCCGGCGAAACGGTGAAGATCTGCGTGGTGAAGAAAGACGCTTCGCTGACCAAGGAAGAGCTGTTGACCCATTGCCGTCGCCACCTGACCGGGTATAAAGTGCCTAAAATTGTTGAGTTCCGCGATGAACTGCCGAAGTCGAACGTCGGCAAGATTTTGCGGCGAGAACTGCGTGATGAGCAAAAAACACCGAAGCCGGCCGATGCCGCCTAGGTGTCGCTCTCGCGCCTGACTATCAACAACGCCGGTGAATGCCGGCGTTGTTGTGTTTGAATCCTACAAGAGAATGATGTTTTGAATTATCAGTTGATCACTACCGATGCCGGATTGCAGCAGGTCTGCGAGCAGGCGAGAAAGCATGCCCAGATTGCGCTGGACACCGAGTTTGTCAGAACGCGCACCTACTATCCGCAGCTGGGCCTGATCCAGCTCTACGACGGTGAACAACTCTCCCTCATCGATCCTCTGCCGATCAAGCAATGGCAGCCGTTTGTCGAGCTGCTGGCCGACACCGCCGTGGTGAAATTCCTGCATGCCGGCAGTGAAGATCTCGAAGTGTTTCTCAACGCCTTTAAAACGCTGCCGACGCCGATGGTCGATACCCAGATCCTGGCGGCCTTTACCGGCCGGCCGCTATCCTGTGGCTTCGCGACGCTGGTGGCGGAGTACATGAAGGTTGAACTGGACAAGAGCGAGTCGCGCACCGACTGGCTGGCGCGTCCGCTGACTGAAAGGCAGTGTGTGTACGCGGCTGCCGACGTGTTCTATCTGCTGCCGATGGCCAAACAGCTGGTGCAGGAGACGGAAGAGGCCGGTTGGACCGCGGCGGCCAATAACGAGTGTCTGCTGCTGTGCCAGCGCCGTAGCGAGACGCTGGCACCAGCATTGGCCTACCGCGAAATCAGCAACGCCTGGCAGCTGCGCCCGCGTCAGCTCGGTTGTCTGCAGAAGCTGGCGGAATGGCGGCTGCGCCAGGCGCGCGAGCGCGATCTGGCGGTGAACTTCGTGGTGCGTGAGGAAAACCTGTGGCAGGTGGCGCGCTATATGCCGTCTTCGCTGGGAGAACTGGATTCGCTGGGCCTGAGCGGGCCGGAGATCCGTTATCACGGTAAAACGCTGCTGGCGCTGGTGGCGGAAGCCGAAGCACTGGAAGAATCCGAGTTGCCGGCGCCGTTGGCTAACCTTATCGATCAGCCGGGCTACAAGAAGGTGTTCAAAGACATCAAGGCGGCGATCGCTGCCGTCAGCGAGCAAAGCGGGTTGAGCAGCGAACTGCTGGCATCCCGTCGCCAAATTAACCAATTGCTGAACTGGCATTGGAAACTGAAGGACGTCGAAAGTCGCCCTGAATTAATCAGCGGCTGGCGCGGCGATCTATTAATGGCACCGCTGCAGGACATCCTGAAAGATTATTAATCGCTGATTATCACCAGGGCAGGGTAGGGAAACTCTGCTCGGGTGAATATAGGCAGGAAATAATGCGTTGAAGGTAAATCTGGCCAGAATTTACTTTAAACGAGGCGGCGGCAAAGTTAATTGGGAATTGTCCCAAAGGGAAAAATCACTTTTTTGCTGCCGATAAAGCTTAATAACTGGATGCACATACAGTTACCCCCTGCATAAAATATACAGGGGGTAATTAATGCGTCGCAATCATTTAGCTGCTTCTTCCGATTCCGGTAATGTCACGTTAAGTTCAAGTACCGAAATATCGTCCCCTTTCTGCTCGAATTGCACGTGCAGCATTTCAGGATCGATCTGAATGTATTTGCAAATAACCGCCAGAATATCGCGTTTCAGATCAGGCAGATACGGGGGCTCACTGTCCCCGCGACGACGCTCTGCGACGATAATCTGCAGCCGTTCCTTGGCTATATTGGCTGTCTGTTTTTTGCGGGACAGAAAGAAGTCTAATAAGGCCATGGTTTATCCCCCAAAAAGGCGTTTCAGGAAACCCTTCTTCTCTTCTTCAATGAAGCGGAATGGGCGTTCTTCCCCCAACAAGCGGCAAACAGTATCGTCGTACGCCTTACCGGCGTCTGACTCGGCATCCAGAATGACAGGCTCACCCTGGTTGGAAGCGCGCAGCACGGACTGGTCTTCCGGAATCACACCCACCAGTGGAATGCGCAGGATTTCCAGCACGTCTTCCATGCTCAGCATGTCGCCACGGCTGACGCGGCCCGGGTTGTAACGGGTCAGCAGCAGGTGTTCCTTGATTGGCGATTCGCCTTTCTCGGCGCGGCGTGACTTGGAAGAGAGGATGCCCAGGATACGGTCGGAGTCGCGTACCGAAGACACTTCCGGGTTGGTGGTGATGATAGCTTCGTCGGCGAAGTACAGCGCCATCAGCGCACCGGTTTCGATACCGGCCGGTGAATCGCACACCACGAAGTCAAAATCCATCTCGCCGAGATCGTTGAGAATTTTTTCAACGCCTTCGCGGGTCAACGCGTCTTTGTCGCGCGTCTGCGAAGCAGGCAGGATATAGAGGTTTTCAGTGCGTTTGTCTTTGATCAACGCCTGATTCAGCGTGGCATCGCCCTGAATCACGTTCACGAAATCATACACTACCCGACGTTCGCAGCCCATGATCAGGTCAAGATTACGCAGGCCGATATCGAAATCGATCACGACGGTTTTCTTGCCTTTCTGGGCCAGGCCGGTAGCGATGGCCGCGCT
The DNA here is from genome assembly GCF_058725505.1 of Serratia sp. A07. Taxonomy (NCBI): domain Bacteria; kingdom Pseudomonadati; phylum Pseudomonadota; class Gammaproteobacteria; order Enterobacterales; family Yersiniaceae; genus Serratia; species Serratia sp. A07. The sequence continues at coordinate 8,338 of NZ_JBZXDO010000001.1, read as the reverse complement.
CGAAGTGGTCTTGCCAACGCCCCCTTTACCCGATGTAACAACAATAATGCGTGCCATGAAATGGATTCCTTGTCAAAAGGGCTTAGTTTAAAGGTTGTATGGTTAAAGCGTTATCCAACAGGCTGAGTCGTACGGCCTGCCCGACGTAATCGGACGGGATTTGGTCGCTCAACCAGTACTGCCCTGCGATAGAGACTAGCTCAGCCGCCAGGTGGGTGCAAAAAATCTGACATTGCGTGTCGCCTGACGCGCCTGCCAGTGCGCGACCGCGCATCATGCCGTAGACATGAATGTTGCCGTCGGCAATCAATTCGGCGCCGGCGCTGACGCTGTTGGTCACGATAAGATCGCAGTTGCGGGCGTAAATCTGTTGGCCGGAACGGACAGGCGTGCTGATGATACGCGTTTTAGCGGGGGCGTTATCCGCCGCCACGGGCGCAGGCGCAGGCTCCGGCGCCGCCATCTTCTGGCCTTTGCCTTCGCTCAGCAGCGGCAGCCCGGCACGGGCTATCGCGCGCTTTTGACGCTCATCTCTGCAACCGCTGATACCCACAACGCGCAGACCTGCTGCCGCGACAGCCTGTTGAAGTTCTTTCCAGTTCGCATCGCCATCCAGCGTTGCGACGTTGATAACAACAGGGGCGTTTTTCAGAAAAGCGGGCGCTTGCTCAACTTTTTCCTGTAACGCCTGACGTATTACCTCAGGCTGCGAATTATGCAAATGAACAACCGATAGGGTAAAACTGCTGCCTTTTAGCTCAATTGGCGATTGTGACATCTATCCTGACTCAGTCTCAGCAACTTTAAATCCCCGGAATACCACTCGGGGTGCGATATTCCGATGTACTATAAGCATGTTATAGTCAGAGTTATATCCAGGCAAGACGCTCCCTCAATTAAATAGAGTTAAAAAAATGCTTTGTGTGATCTATAGAAGCCCGAAACGCGATCAAACTTATCTTTATGTCGAAAAAAAAGACGATTTCTCTCGTGTGCCGGAAGAGCTGATGAAAAGTTTCGGCGTGCCGCAATTCGCCATGATGCTTTCGCTCGATGAGCGCAAGAAATTGGCCTCGGCGGATATCGAAAAGGTGAAGCAGGCGTTGAAAGACGAAGGCTATTACCTGCAGTTCCCGCCGCCGGTAGAAAACCTGCTCAATCAGCATCTGGCGGGCGACAAGGCCTGAGACGGCGGCCACGGCCAGGGGAGGCGCGATGACACGTTCGGCGAGAAGAACCGTATTGGCCGCCTGGCTGGCGCTGGGCGGTGTGCTGATACCGGGCGCACCGCAGGCGGCACAGGAGGCGACGCTGGCGGCGAGCGGCCGGGATCCGGCGCAGTTTCCGGCGTATGTCGAGCAACTCAAGCGCCAGGCGCGGGAGCAGGGTATCAGCCAGAGCACCCTTGACCGTGCTTTTGCGCAAATACATTTCGTCGATCGGGTGATCAAGGCCGATCGCAATCAGCCGGAGCAGAAGATTACCCTGGATGACTACCTGCGGCGTGTAATGTCGCCCGCCAAGGTGCGCCAGGGGCGCGAACTGTACCGGCAGCGCCAGGCGCAATGGACGCGCGCCAGCGAGCGCTATCGGGTGCCGGGGCGCTATATCATCGCGCTGTGGGGCATGGAAAGCGCCTACGGTAAGATTCAGGGGCGGGAAGACGTGGTGTCCGCGCTGGCGACGCTGGCGTTTGAAGGGCGCCGCGAGGCCTTTTTCAGCAAGGAGCTGATGGCGGCGTTGCAGATAGTCGAGCAGGGGCACGTCGGCGATACGCCCCTGAAAGGCTCCTGGGCCGGCGCAATGGGGCAATGCCAGTTTATGCCGAGCTCTTTCTTGCGCTACGCGGCGGACGGCGACGGTGACGGGCGCATCGATATTTGGAACAACATTGATGATGTCTTCGCGTCTACGGCCAGTTATTTGTCCAAAGAAGGCTGGCAGGCCGGCATCGGCTGGGGGCGCGAGGTCAAATTGCCCGCCGGTTTCAATCGGGCCGAGCTGGGGTTGAAAGACGCGCAGGCGCGCAGCGTCAACGCCTGGCAACAACGCGGGGTGCGTCGTGCGGATGGCAGTGCCTTGCCGCACGCTGTTCAGCGCGGTTGGATCATCGCGCCGGATGATCTGCAGGGGCGGACGTTCCTGGTCTATGATAATTTTCGCACCCTCATGCACTGGAATCGCTCTTACTATTTCGCCCTCGCCGTGGGTATGATGGCGGACGCGATCGGGCATTGATCCGGCACACCAATAATCGGCTTGGCGCGCCAAGCCTCTACAGTTTGGGAGAAGCGGTATGTATCAACATAGAGACTGGCAGGGTTCGCTGCTCGATTTCCCGGTGAACAAGGTGGTCTGCGTCGGCAGTAACTACGCCGATCACATCAAGGAATTGGGCAGCGCGGTTTCCGTCGAGCCGGTGGTGTTCATCAAACCGGAAACGGCGCTGTGCGATATTCGCCAGCCGGTGGCCATCCCCAAAGAGTTCGGTGCGGTGCATCATGAGGTGGAGCTGGCGGTACTGATCGGCACGCCGTTGAAACAGGCCAACGAAGACCGCGTTGCGCGGGCGATCGCTGGCTACGGTGTGGCGCTCGATCTGACGCTGCGCGATCTGCAGGCGGGCTTTAAAAAAGCCGGTCAGCCTTGGGAAAAGGCCAAGGCCTTCGACGGTTCCTGCCCGATGTCGGGGTTTATCCCGGTGGCGGAATTCGGCGATCCGCAAAATGCCGAGCTGTCGCTGACCGTTAACGATCAACTGCGCCAGCAGGGTAATACGCGTGACATGATCACGCCGATCCTGCCGCTTATCAGCTACATGAGCCGTTTCTTCACGCTGCGCGCCGGCGACATCATTCTGACCGGCACGCCGCAGGGCGTGGGCCCGATGGCCTCCGGCGACATGCTGAAAATCAGCCTGAACGGCAAAACGCTCAGCACCCGCGTGATCTGATCTCTCTTGCCGCCGGCGCCGTCGGCGGCAAAGCTTGCATCTTGTGGCTAAAATGTCTATATAGTCCCCCCTCGAACCTGTGCGCAGGTGACTTATCCATTTACCGAAACCGGACGCTAACATGTCACAACTCGCTTTTTGGCAACAGAAAACGCTGGCGGAAATGTCAGAACAAGAGTGGGAATCGCTGTGCGACGGGTGCGGGCAATGCTGTTTGAATAAGCTGATCGACGAAGATACCGACGAGATTTATTTTACCAACGTAGCCTGCAACCAGCTCAACATCAAATCCTGCCAATGCCGTAACTATGAGCGGCGCTTCGAGCTGGAAGAGGACTGCATCAAACTGACGCGCGAGAACCTCACGACCTTCGATTGGTTGCCGCCGACCTGCGCCTATCGCCTGATCGGTGAAGGCAAACCGCTATTCCCTTGGCACCCGCTGCTGAGTGGCTCCAAGGCGGCGATGCACGGCGAGCGCATCACGGTGCGGCATATCGCGGTGCGCGAGAGCGAAGTCGTGGACTGGCAGGATCATATCCTCAACAAGCCGGACTGGGCCAGGTAACGTCACCCCTTGGGCAGCAAGAGGGTGGCGTATTCAGACATTCCGCTCTCTGCGCTATCTGGCGCGCTACCAACGGGCGTGGGGTTATGGCATAACCGCCACTTCACGCTTTTTTATCGCGGCGATGCCAGTTAGCCAGATTTTTCAGCGGCTGCTTCACATACGGGCTGGCTTTGATCAGGCTGAACAGCAGTTTATTCACCGCCGTACCCACCTTGTCCATCGGCCGGTCGATATCGAGAAACAGCACCGCACGCAGCTCGTCGGTGTCGTTGCGAACCTCGTGCTCGTAGGAATCATCAAACAGAATCACCTTGCCCTCATCCCAGTGCAGGATCTGATCGTCAACGCGGATCCACAGCTTTTCCCGATCCTTTGGCACGATCAACCCCAGGTGCGCACGCACCACGGCACGGGTCGGGCCCTTGTGGGGCACGATGTGATAGTGCGGTTTAAGGATCGAAAACATCGCGGTGCGCATGCCGGGGATCTCGCTGACCGCCTGTGCGGTGCGCGGGCAAATGGCGCAGTTCTCATCAACCCGCTGCCCGTAGACAAACAGCCCGAAGGTTTTCCAGTTATCCCCTTTAGAGATGCGTTTCTGATCCGGCGATATTTGGTGGAACGCGGGAATATCTTCCGGATGCTCCAGCAGCCGATCCAACTCCTCCCGAATTGCCGGCCAATGGGCTTCCAGCGTGGCCACCCAGTTAAATTCATGGTTACCGATCTGCGGCGTTGTCGAGATTAGCGAATGACGGGTCTGAAACTCGCCGTTCCAGCGCAGGAATCTTTTCCCGGCTTTAAGCAGCAGGCGGCGCAGGAGGGGGCGCTGAGATGCAGGGGGCAATGCGGTATCCGGCATAGAATCGTGTCCTTGATGTCATTGACGTTATGCAGTCAGCCAGAGACAGGGCCTGGCTCACCGAAAGAAAGGGTGAAAATCACAACGTCATTTAGCATAAGGAAAGCATCGCGAATGATTTTAATCATTAGTGCGCGAACGGTGAGCGGGGCTTGGGATAAAGGGGAAGGAAGGAAAAAAGCCCCTGCAAAGATGAGGGGCAAGACACACAACAACACCAGGGAAATCGGTAATACTCACTTTGCCGATACTATAAGGATTTTATGGGCAAACTTCACCAAAATATTGTGCTCTGAATGTGACAAAGACGCAGTGGTTCATAAGTAACGGTAATTTATTGCTGCTCTAAGGCGGAAAGGAAAGCGCGGGTGCCGCCCGTTGTTGCCCGCCAACATCGCAGAAGTTTAATGTTATGTAAATTACGCGCTTAACCGAGCCGGAATGCTTCTTTTTAAACGATAAGTTGGGTAATTTGGCCGCTCTCCCGCATGTTCGAGAGTATAACAATGAAAATGATCCGTCTGTTTGCCGTGGCTGGAGTGCTGATTGTGCTCGTTTATTTCCTCACACATACCTGAAATGGGGTTATCTCTGAATTTGACCGCAATACCCTAAAAAAACGGCGCCTTTCGGCGCCGTTTTTTGTTTGTCTGCCGATCAGCGGCCGAACAGGTCGCGGCGACGGGGGCGAACAAATTGTGCGATCAGCACAATCAGCGCCACCAGCAGATAGGCGCCGAAGATGCCGACCAGCCACTGTGGCATTTCCAGCGTCAGGAACTGCCATTGGCGCACGGAGCAGTCGCCGGAAGCGTGGAACACCGCCGGCAGCCATTTGTCCAGCGGCAGCCACGAAGGGAAGCTGACGAAGAAATCGCAGGTATTGAACGGCGAAGGGTGCAACTGGATCATGGTGTGCTTCCACGCCAGCTGTACGCCTTCCCAGGCGCTGTAAATCCACAGCAAGATCGCCACATAGCGCAGTGGGGTTTTCGGCGCGATGGCGCCCACCAGCGAGGCGCCGAGGATGCCGAACAGCGCGCAACGCTCATAAATGCACATGACGCAGGGCTGCAGCAGCATAACGTGCTGGAAATAGAGCGCGACCAGTTCCAACACCAACGCTGTCAGGGCCATCAGCAGCCAGGCGCCGCGTCCTTGTGAACAGCGGTTAAAGAATTGCAACATATCTAGATTCTTCCATGCAGTAAGCAATTGAACCGGCAGTGTAAACCAATTCCTTCTCGCTGCCAGCCACCTGGGCCGGATTCAGCGTAAAAATAGTCGGTTCACCCTGCCAGCGCCGCCTTAGTGGCCGACGGCGTCGATGGGCGGCAGCGCCAGCCAATGCCACTGCGTCAGCAGCTCGGTCGCCGGCTCCAGCGTGAACTGGACGCACAGCAGACCGACCACCGTCAGCACCACCGTATAAGGCAGGGCCATCCACACCATGCGGCCATACGACAGACGCACCAGCGGCGCCAATGCCGACGTCAGCAGGAACAGGAACGCGGCCTGGCCGTTAGGGGTGGCGACCGAAGGCAGGTTGGTGCCGGTATTGATGGCAACCGCCAGCAGCTCAAACTGCTTCAGCGCGATGGTGCCGGTCTCCAGCGCCGTGCGCGCCTCGTTAATGTAAACCGTGCCGACGAAAACGTTGTCGGAAACCGACGACAGCAGGCCGTTGAACAGGTAGAACAGCGAAAGCTGAGAGGCGGGGTCGGCGCGCAGCACAAACTGGATCACCGGGCTGAACAGGTGCTGCTCGATGATCACCGCGACCACGCTGAAAAACACCGTCAGCAGGGCGGTGAACGGCAGCGCTTCCTGGAACGCTTTGCCGATGGCGTGTTCGTCGTTTACGCCGCATAGGGAAGTGGCGAGGATGATCACCGACAGGCCGATCAGCCCAACCTCCGCCAGATGGAAGGCCAGCGCCAGCACCAGCCAAACGCCGATCAGCGCCTGCATCACCAGCTTGAGGCGTTCTTGCCTGCTGCGGCCAGCGGTGGCTTTGCGATCATACTCTTTCAGTACGTCGCGCACCGCCGCCGGCAACTGCGCGCCATAGCCAAACAGGCGAAAACGCTCTACCAGCCAACAGACCAGCAGGCCGCACACCAACACCGGCAGCGTGACCGGCGCCATCCGCAGGAAGAAATCGATAAAGCCCCAGCCCGCGCTTTTGGCGATGATCAGGTTTTGCGGCTCGCCTACCATGGTCATGACCCCGCCGAGCGCGGTGCCGACGCCGGCGTGCATCAGCAGGCTGCGCAGAAAGGCGCGGAATTGTTCCAGCGTTTGCTTGCGCTCTTCACCGGTGAAATCGCTGTCATCGCCGATGTCGCCATCGGGGCGATTCGACGTCACGTTGTGATAGATGGAATAAAAGCCGGTGGCCACGCTAATCACTACCGCCACGACCGTCAGCGCGTCGAGGAAGGCGGAAAGGAAGGCGGCGGCCAGGCAGAACGCCAGCGACAGCAGCGTTTTTGACTGGATGTTGAGCAGCAGCTTGGTGAAGACGAACAGCAGCAGCTGCTTCATAAAGTAGATGCCGGCGACCATAAAGACCAGCAGCAGCAAGACTTCCAGGTTATGTTCGATTTCCTGCGAGACCTGCGCCGGGCTGGTCATGCCGATGGCCACCGCCTCCAGCGCCAGCAGGCCGCCCGGCAGCAGCGGGTAGCATTTCAACGCCATTGCCAGGGTAAAGATGAACTCGACCACCAGCAGCCAACCCGCGACAAACGGGCTGGCGAAGAAGAACACCAAGGGGTTGACCGCCAGGAAAATGAGAATAGTCAGTTTGTACCAGTCGGGAGATTGCCCCAGAAAGTTTTTGAGCAGGGCGCTGCGCAGGGTTGTTTCCATTGTCCTTTATGCATCCTTAAATCAGTCGTAGCACGTACCCTAACAATGCGGCGGGGGCGGGCGCAACCGGAGCTTGTTTTACGGCGGCAAATTTCTGCCGGCCGGTGTTTTTGCGCGTTTTTTGCCACTTTATGCACACTTTCGTTTATTGTTTTTCGCTCACGCTATGTCATGTCAGCACGATCTGGTATGATGAGCTGATTACTTTTACTGATTTTATCGTCGCAACGGAACGTCAAACACATGGTCATAAAGGCGCAGAGTCCTGCCGGTTTCGCGGAAGAGTACATTATTGAGAGTATTTGGAATAATCGCTTCCCCCCTGGCTCTATTTTGCCCGCGGAGCGTGAGCTTTCGGAGTTGATTGGCGTCACGCGCACCACGTTACGTGAAGTGTTGCAACGTCTGGCCCGCGATGGCTGGTTGACCATTCAGCATGGCAAACCGACCAAAGTGAATAATTTCTGGGAAACGTCCGGCCTCAATATCCTTGAGACCGTGGCCCGTCTCGATCACAAGAGCGTCCCGCAGCTGATCGACAACCTGCTGTCGGTGCGCACCAATATCGCGTCGATCTTTATTCGCGCCGCGGTGCGCAATCATCCGGAACAGGCCCAGGAAGTGCTGGCGAAGGCCGCCGAGGTAGAAGATCAGGCGGACGCTTTCAATCTGCTCGATTACGAAATCTTCCGCGGCCTGGCGTTCGCTTCCGGCAACCCGATCTACGGCCTGATTTTCAACGGCCTGAAAGGGCTGTACACCCGCGTGGGCCGTTACTACTTCTCCAACCCGGAAGCGCGCAAGCTGGCGCTGACCTTCTACAGCAAGCTGTCCACGCTGTGCCATGAGAAGCTGTACGACCAGGTGATGGATACCGTGCGCAACTACGGTAAAGACAGCGGGGCGATTTGGCAGAGCATGCAGGGCACCATGCCGAGCGATCTGACCGAAGCGCGTCGCTAATCGCGTATTCATGAAATAAGAAAGGGCGCCATTTGGCGTAATGCTTGTCAGTTAAGCTTTTGAGGAAGCCGCAACGTATAACGTTGCGGCTTCTTTTTTACTGCCCGCGGGTAAT